>DASPLD010000201.1:0-3052 GCA_035627755.1 Caulobacter sp.
CGAAGAGGCCCAGCTGGGCTCGAACGGCGTGGCGGTGGGGCCGAAGCGCTCGGCCGACGGCGCCACCCGGCTGCTGGTCAATTCCCACCAGCCCTATGCCGGCCCGCTCGCCTGGTACGAGGCCGTCCTGCAGAGCGGGGAGGGCTGGCACGTGGCCGGCGGCTTCTTCCCGGGCTCCCCCTTCATGCTGCATGGCCACAACGCCGACCTCGGCTGGGCCAATACCGTCAACAACCCGGACCTGATCGACACCTACCGCCTGGTCCTGAACCCCAAGAACCCGAACCAGTACCGGCTGGACGGCGCCTGGAAGGACTTCGATCGCTCGCAGGCCAGACTCCGCGTCAAGCTGTGGGGGCCGTTCCATATCACCGTGAACCGGGAGGTGCTGCGCTCGGCCCACGGGCCGGTCCTCAAGACCAAGGCCGGCGCCTTCGCCCTGCGCTATGCCGGCATGGGCGAGGCCCGCCAGCCGCTCCAGTACTGGCGGCTCAACCTGGCGCGCAACGCCGAGGAATGGCGGGCGGCGATGGCCATCCAGGCGCTGCCAAGCATCAACTACATCTACGCCGACCGGACCGGGACCATCGGCTATGTCTACAACGGCCTGTTCCCCGACCGGCCGGACGCCAAGGTCGACTGGACCGAGACCCTGCCCGGCGACCGTTCCGACCTGATCTGGAGGGGCTACCTGC
Source organism: Caulobacter sp. (assembly GCA_035627755.1). Lineage (GTDB taxonomy): Bacteria > Pseudomonadota > Alphaproteobacteria > Caulobacterales > Caulobacteraceae > Caulobacter. Next base: position 696 of record DASPLD010000201.1, read on the forward strand.
CGTTCGACAAGGTCCCGCAGATCTGGGCGCCCAGGGGCGGCGTCGTCTTCAACGCCAACAATACCCCGTTCCAGGCCACCGCGGCCGGCGACGGTCTCGACCCCCGCGCCTTCCCGGCCTTCATGGGTCTGCAGATGAACATGACCAACCGCGCCTGGCGCGAGTTGGAGACCTTCGGAGCCGACGTCTCGATCACCCCGGAAGAGTTCGTCGCCTACAAGTTCGACGTCGCCTACAGCCACAGGTCCAGGATGGCGAGGCTTGTCGCCCAGCTGGCGGCGGTGGACCCCGGGGCCGACGATGCCCTGGGCGACGCCGTGCTCATCGCCCGGTCGTGGAACTTCCGGACCGACGTGGCCAACCGCAACGCCGCCCTCCCGATCCTCGCCGCCCTGTCCATGCTGCCTGTGGCCGAGGGCGGTGACGGCCTGCCCGCGAAAGAGGCCCTGACGCAGGCGATGAAATGGCTCATCGAAGGCCATGGGCGCATCGATCCAACCTGGGGCGAGGTCAATCGGCTGCGCCGGGGCGAACTGGACCTGCCCGTCGATGGCGGTCCCGACACCCTGCGGGCCATCTACGGCAAGCGCGGCAAGGACGGGCGGCTGACCGCCGTAGCCGGTGACACCTACATCATGGTGGTGAGTTGGGACCGCCAGGGCCGGCTTTCCAGCCAGAGCATCCATCAGTTCGGCGCCGCCACGCTCGACGCCCACTCGAAACACTACGCGGACCAGGCGCCGCTCTTCGCGTCGAAGCGGTTCAAGCCGGTGCTGTTCACCGAGGATCAGCTGAGGGGCCATGTCGTCGAGGACTACCGGCCGGGAAAGCGCAAGGGCTGACGTCGGGGCGCCATTGAACCGGCGCGAGCGCGCGCTACCGTCTTCCCCAGCTGCGGAGGAACGGATGCCGGCCCATCACGAGATCATCATCGCCGGCGGCGGGATCGGGGGCTCGGCCCTGGCGGCGGTGCTGGCCGGGCGCGGGGTCGACGTGCTGCTACTCGAACAGTCCGAGGTGTTCGAGGACCGGGTGCGCGGCGAGTGGATCGCCCCCTGGGGCGTGGCGGAGACCCGCCGCCTTGGCCTCTACGACGTCCTGATGGCGGCCGGCGGCCACCACGTCACCCGCCATGTGACCTATGACGAAAGCCGCACGCCGGAGGAGGCCGAGGCCCGCACCCTGCCGCTGTCGATCTTCGCCCCCGACGTGCCGGGACCGCTGTGCATCGGCAACCCGCACCACTGCCAGACCCTGTTCGACGAGGCCGTGCGGCGCGGCGCCGCGGGCCGGCGCGGCGCCCAGGTGACGGCCATCGAGACGGGGCCCGCGCCGCGGGTGACCTGGATGGAGGGCGATGCGGAGCACACCGCTGCCTGCCGCCTGGTCGTCGGCGCCGACGGCCGCACCAGCCCGGTGCGGGAGGCGGCCGGCATCACCCTGCACCAGGACAGGCCGCACCATTGGTTCGCCGGGCTGCTGGTCGAGGGCGCCCACGGCTGGCCCGACGACCTGCAGGCGATCGGCACGGAGGGCGATTTCAACTTCCTGGCCTTCCCCCAGGGCGGCGGCCGGGTGCGGGTCTACGGCGGCTATCCGCTGGAACAGAAGCGCCGGTTCGCCGGCGCCGACGGCGCCCGCGCCTTCCTGGAAGCCTTCCGGATGGACTGCGCCCCGCTGAACGCCAGCCTGGCCGACGGCACCCCGGCCGGCCCGCTGCTCTCCTACTTCAACCACGACAGCTGGACCGACCAGCCGTTCGCGGAGGGCGTGGTCCTTGTCGGGGACGCCGCCGGCTGGAACGACCCCATCATCGGCCTGGGCCTCTCCATCACCTACCGCGACGTCCGCATCGTCAGCGACATCCTGCAGGGCGGCGACTGGTCCCCCGCCGCCTTCTCGCCCTACGGCGAAGAACGGGCCGAACGGATGCGCCGCCTTCGCTTCGCCGCCTCCATCACCTCGGCCCTCGACTGCGAGTTCGGCGACGCGGCCAAGGCCCGCCGCCGCCGCCATTTCGAACTCAGCGCCGCCGACCCGATGCACGGCGCCCACGGCTTCGCCGTCATGGGCGGGCCGGAGGTGGTCCCGCCGGACATCTTCACCGAGGAGCACCGCGCCCGCGTGCTGGGAGAGGCCTGATGGACATCGATGACTTCAACCGGCGCTGGCTGGCCGCCTGGACCGCCAAGGACATCCCTGCCCTGCTCGGCTTCTACGCCGAGGACTGCCTCTACCAGGACAACAACACCGCCGCCGGCATCACCGGCCATGCGGCGCTGGAGGCCTATCTCCAGGGCCTGTTCGCCGCCACCCCGCCGATGACCTACGCGCCCGACGCGGTCTGGCCCATCGAG
>DASPLD010000202.1:0-3522 GCA_035627755.1 Caulobacter sp.
GCCAGGTCCAGGTGCGCCAGGCAGTCGCCGCGGATGTCGCCGGGCCGCCGGGCCTGGCCGGAGAACCAGGCGTGGCGGTGCGGGACCTGGGCCCGGCGCTCGTCGATGCGCGGGAACTCCCCGGCCAGGTCGTCGAGCACCGTCTCGGTCACCGCCGGCTGATCGCCGGACAGGTCGATGGTCCAGCGCATCGAAACCGCCCCGGTCTCCTTGCCCGCGGAGCCGTCGGCCAGCGGGAAGAAGGGCGCCTGGGGATAGCGCATGACGTCCACAACGATGGTGTCGCCCGCGTCCCAGGCGTTGGTCACATGGAAGGCGTATCCGGCCGAGACGGGCGCCCAGCGCAGGCTCTCCACCCCCCGATCCCGGTCAATGACGGCCAGCAGGGCCGGCTGCTCCGGTTCCCAGGCGAACGGCGGGCGCCCGCTCATCGCCCGCAGCAGGTCGCCCGTCAGCGGCAGGACCGGCAGCACCACGAACCGGTCGGTCAGGGCGAAGTCGTGGATCATCGAGCAGTAGGGCGCCTCGAAGCTCTCGCGCTTCAGCAAGGTTCCGTCGGGGCCCGTCACGCCCCAGCTGACCCGGTTCGACAGCGGCGTCTCGCCGTCGGCATAGGCGAAGAACACCAGCTCGCCGGTGCGGGGATCGACCTTGGGGTGGGCGGTCACCTTGCCCCCGAAGTCGCGGTAGCCGACCGGCGACAGGTCAACTGCCGCCACCTCAAAGGGCGCGTGCGCCTCCTCCAGCGCCAGCAGGCGGCCGGCGTGCATCATGATGTTGGTGTTGGCCACCCCGCTGTCGGTTCCCATCACGCTGGGGTCGGTGGTCATCGGATTGCCCATCACGCCGTAGAGCACCCGGCCGGCCGCGTTCTCCGCCTGCCAGCGCGGGGTGCGGACATAGCGGTTCCGGTAGCGTACCTGACCGCCGACGATGTCGAAGGCGTGGACCATGCCGTCGCCGCCGAACCAGTGGTAGCGCCGGTCGATCGGGTCGAACTGCGGGTTGGGCCCGATCCGGTAGAGCATCCCGGCCAGGCCTTCCGGCCAGGCGCCCGTCACCGCCAGCTCGAAGTCGTCCTCGCTGCGAACCGGCGCGAAGTTGCCGCGCAGGAAGGGGTTTCCCCGATCGCCCATCTCTCCGTCCATGGTCCAGCTCCCCTAGAGTTTCACGATCATCCCGACGTCGGCCGGAGCGTTGCCGCGCACCACCGCGTCCCAGGTCTTCGCCAGGCCCTCGGGCCCATGCGCCGTCTGCAGCTTCAGCCAGGGACTGGCCTCGATGAATTCCGCGAGGTTGGCCGTGAAGCGCTGGTCGAAGCCCTCCAGCCCCCACTCCCTGGCCCGCTTGCGGACCTGGTCGGGGGCGAAGAACAGGGTCGGCGGCGGGCCGGGCAGCGGCTCGGGGTCCGGCGCCCCGGCCTGCCAGTGGGTCACCCCGATGACGGCGCTGTGGACGATGTCGTCGCCGAACCGCCTGTGCAGTTTCGCGGTCAGGCCGCGGTTTCCCGCGAAATCGACGATCGCCAGGGGCCGCGGCGCCTCGAAGTTGTCGGCCTCGTCATAGGTGACGACCTTGTGGAATATCCCGAGGCTCTCCAGGAAGGCCCTGTTGGGCGGCGAGGTCAGGCCGATCGCCTTCACCCCCCGTCTGGCCAGCCGCCAGGCGAGGCCCAGTCCCGTCTTGCTGGAGGCGCTGGTGACGGCCACGCTCGCCGCGCCGAAGTCGCCGTGCTCCTCGAACATGTCGTCGATCAGCCAGCTGGTCCCGAACAGCGGCCGCAGCAGCGAGCGATGGTCGTCGCTCGCGGTCGGCTCCTGGGCCACCGCATACTGGTTGTAGGTCGGCGGCAGCCCGGCCCGGTGCGGCGCGGCGTCGACCACCCCGGCGCCGCGCCTCACGAGCCGAGCCGTGAACTCGCTCGACATCGGCAGGTAGCCGAACAGGCGCAAGCCGGGCTCCACGCCTTCCGCCCGTGACTCGGTCACCCGCGCGAAACCCCAGACCGGGATTCGCCCCAGGCCGTCCGGCGCCGGGAAGAACTTCCAGTAGCCGAAGGCGTCGCCGATGGCGCCGTAGGTGACGTTGTTGGCGGTGACCGCGAAGGATTCCACCGCCAGCCGCGCCTCGCCCTCTTCGAGCGGCCCCGGCTCGAAACCGCGGCGCTGGCCGCGTGTCAGATCCTGCTTGTCGACCAGAAAGTCCCAGGCGCTCATTTGTCCACCTATATTTTACAGCGTAAACTTATATCGTAAGCTATAGCTTGCGGCAACCCCCCGCTTAGTGTCGACGAATGCCCCGCGCCCTCTCCCCCGCCCAGGTCGAAGATTTCCGCGAGCGCCTCTGCGCCGCCGCCGAGCGATTGTTCGCCGAGCACGGCCCCGAGGCGGTGACCATGCGCCAGCTGGCCGCCGAGCTGGGTGTCAGCCCGATGACCCCCTACCGCTACTTCAAGGACAAGGATGACATCCTCGCCGCCGTCCGGGCCAGCGGCTTCGAGCGCTTCGCCAGGGCCATGGAGGCGGCCTTCCACGGCGAGGCCGATCCGGTGAAGCGCTCGGAGGCGGTCGGCCGCGCCTACGCCCGCTTCGCCCTGGAGCAATCGGACGCCTACCGGCTGATGTTCGACCTCTCCCAGCCGAACGAGGCCGACTACCCCGAACTGGTCGCCGCCAGCGCCCGGGCCCGCGACATGCTGATCGGCCAGGCCAAGGGCATGGTCGACGCCGGCCAGATCGAGGGCGACCCGGTCCTCATCGCCCACATGCTATGGGCCGCCCTGCACGGCGGCCTGGTGCTGCAGCTGGCCGGCAAGCTCGGCCCTACGGTGGATCCCTCGGCGCTGCGGCGGGGAACCTTCCAGGCCATCCTCAAGGGCCTGGCCAAGGGGTGACCACAAGCCCGGTTGCCGCCCGCCAGGCCGCGGGATATCGGTAGCGCAAGTCCTGAAGGGGAACCCGCCGTGTCCGCGTCCAGCACCGCCGCCGAAAGACTTGCCGCCGCCGCCTCGGGCGACGACGAGGCCCTGGGCCTGATCCTGGCGGACGACGCCGCCCTGTCGCTCGACGATCCGGACGACGATAACCTCCTGGTCGGCTTCGGCGGGGCCGACACCTTCGACGGCGGCGAGGGCGACGACATCCTCCGCGGCCTGCGCGGCGAGGACGAGCTGAACGGCGACGAGGGCGATGACTTCCTGTTCGGCGGCGCCGACGCCGACGCCCTGAACGGCGGCGACGGCGCGGACGACCTGGCCGGCGGCCGCGGGGGCGACACCCTGAACGGCGACGCCGGAGACGATGTCCTGGCCGGCGACCGGGGCGGCGACACGATCAATGGCGGGGACGGCGCCGACCGGCTGACCGGCAGCTGGGGCGATGACACCCTCAACGGCGGGGCCGGGGTCGACACCCTGCGCGGCGGCGTCGGCAACGACACCTACGTTGTCGACGTGCTCGGCGACATCCTGGAGGACACCCGCATCGGCGGCCGGGACAAGGTCCAGGCGGGCGTGACCTGGAC
>DASPLD010000203.1:0-15357 GCA_035627755.1 Caulobacter sp.
GGTGCGGATGGCGCTGCCGTTGACGTCCTGGATGGTGCGGCCGTTGGCGATGGCGACCGTGATGGTCCCGGTGCCGGTGGTGGAGGCGTTGATTGCCGCCAGGCCCGCGCCGGTGGCCGTGACGTTCTGGTTAACGTTCAAGTTGGTCACGCCGGTCCCGCCGTTGCTGGTCAGGATGCCGTTGGCGCCGCCGGTGACGGTGGCGTTGTTGGTCACCGTCAGGGTGGCCCCGGTCGTCGCGGCCTGGATGCCGTCCCCGCCGGCGCCGACGCTGGCGCGGGTGACGATGGTCACCGCGCCGCCGGCCGAGCTGGCGATGATGCCGTCGCCGGTGGAGGTGATGGTCGAGGCCGCGCCAGTGTCGATGGTGATCACCCCGGCGCCGGTGGCCGTCGCCAGGATGCCGACGTCGCCAGCCACGATCGTGCCGACGGTGTCGATGTCGATCGCCCCGGTGGTGTTGGTGACCTGGATGCCGTCCCCGCCCGCGCCGATGGCGCCGCCGGTGAGGATCGTCACCGCGCCGCCGCCCGAGCTGGCGAAGATGCCGTCGCTCGTGGCGGTGATGGTCGAGGCCGCCGCGGTATCGATGGTGATCACCCCGGCGCCGCTGGCGATCGCCTGGATGCCGACGTCGCCGGCCACGATCGTGCCCACGGTGTCGATGTCGATCGCCCCGGTGGTGCTCGAGGCGTCGATGCCGTCGTCGGAGGCGATGAGGTTGCCGCCGACCACCGTGAAGATGGTCGAGGCCCCCGTCGTGTTGCTGGTCACGATCGCGTCGCCGCCGGTCGCCGTGACGGCGCCGGAGGTGCCGACGCTGAGGGCGCCCGCCACGTTGCTGACCGAGATGCCCGTGCCTGCCGAGTTGACCGCCACGTTGTTGGCCACCTGGACCAGGCCGCCCGCGCCGCTCGCGAAGATGCCGGTGGAGGCCGCGGCGGTGGTGTTCACCGAACCGCCCGAGGTCGAGATCGTCACCGCGCCGGTGCTGAGCGAGGTTGCGGAGATGCCCGTGTCCTCGGCCCAGATGGCGCCGCCGCTGGTCTGGATGACGATCGCGGCGCCGGAGGAGGCGTTGGCGAAGATGCCGATGCCGTTCACCGGGTTGGCGCTCGTGCCGATGGTCCCGGCGGTGTGCAGGATGGTCGTCGTTCCGGTCGTGCCCGTGTTGGTGGTGGAGATTCCGCGCTCGGCCGTGCCGGCGATGGTCCCGGCGCTGTTGATCAGGATGCCGCCGTTCCCGGCCTGGACGGCGAAGATGCCGTAGCCGCCGCCCCCGGCGGTGTTGGCGGTGATGGTCGAGCTGTTGTTGACCTGCACGATGCCGGTGGAGAGGGCGTTGGTATTGACCGCCGCGATGCCGTCGAAGCCCGCGGTGATGGCCGGGCCGGTCGAGCTGACCAGCACGAAGCCATCGGCGCCGGTGTTCGTCGCGCTGATGCCGTTGTCGAGGGTCGCGGTGACCGAATTGGTGTTGACCACCGTGAGGTCGCCGGTCCCGGTGGAGAGGCCGACGATGCCGCTGTTGGTCGCGCCGACGACGCCGTTGTTGACCACCAGGATGTCGCCATCGACCGCCTCGGCGGAGATGCCGAGGTCGCTCGACAGGATCTGGCCGTTGGAGACCAGGACGATCGTACCGGCGCCGCCGGTGGCGGCGAGGATGCCGGCCGCGTCGAGCACGCCGTTGTTCACCGCGATGTTGGTGGCGCTGGAGATCACGATGTCACCGGAGGCGGAGCGGGCCCCGATGCCGGCCGTGCCCAGGAAGTTGCCGGCCGTGTCGACATTGTTCAGGCCGAGGATGTCGATGGTCCCCGTTCCCGTCGTGATGAAGATGTCCCCGCCGACCGTGTTGCCGCCGACGCCGATCGCGCTGTTGCCGGTGATGGTGACGCTGAGGCCATTGCCGATGTCGATATCGACCGAGCCGGCCGCGCCGGTCGCTATGCCGATGACGCCGCCGGCGCCGTCGGCGTCGCCCCCGGCGCCGTCGTCGACCGTGACGCTGAGGTTGGCGCCGAAGGCGATCTCGACCGCCTCGTCACCAACGGCGGTGTCGGCCGCCGCCCCGCTCTCGGCCAAGGCGCCGAAGGCGATGGTGTCGCCGTCGGTGTTGCCGACCACGATGGTCGTGCCGTCTCCGCCCACGATGGTGGCGTCGCCGCCGGCCGAGGAGGAATAGGCGCCGTAGTCGTCCGGATCGATGGTGACGCCGGTCCCGAGGATGATGGTCGCGTCGCCGGTTCCGTCGGTCTGGGCCGTGACGCCTATGACGCCGGCGGTGATGCTGGAGCCGTCGCCGATGAAGACGGTGGCGTTTCCGCTGTTGGCTGCGTTGAAGATGCCGGCCCCGACGCCGACGATCGGCGCGCCGCCCAGCGTCCCCTGGTAGACGACATTGACGTCGCCGGCCGTTCCCTGATGGACGCCCGCCACGCCGACCTCCAGCGCGCCGGTTCCGAGCGTGTAGACGTCGCCCACGACGGAGACGTTGATGGCGCCGGTCCCACTGTTGATCTGGCCGAGCGCGCCGCCCAGCTGGGTCGGATCGCCCACCGTGCCGATGTCGCCGGTGTAGGCGATGGTGACCGCGCCGCCGTTGGTCTGGGCCAGGATGCCGTAGCCGTTGCTGGCGTCGATGCTGCCCGTGCCGATGACTTCGACCCCGCCGCCGCCGCTGGTGCTGGCGTCGACCCCGTCACCGCCGGTGGCGCTGATCGGGCCGCTGAGAATCACCAGGACGCCGCCGCTGACGGCGGAGGCGTTGATCGCGTCGCCGCCGGTTGAGGTCACCGCGCTGAGCGACAGGCCGACGCTGCCGGTCCCGCTGGCGCTGGCGACCACCCCGGTGGTCCCGCTGATGGTGGCGCCGAAATCGACGATGTTGATCGAGCCCGCGCCCGTGCTGACGGCCTCGATCCCCGAGCCGGCGCCGCCGGTGACGTCGCCCGGGCCCGTCAGGGCCAGGATGCCGCCGTCGACCGTGGTCAGCTCCATGCCGTCGTCGGTCCCGCTGACCGCGCCAAACTGGTTGACGAAGAGCAGGCCGCTGCCGGTGCTGGCGAAGATGCCGTCGCCGGCCGTGCCGGTGATGTCGCCGCTGGCCGTGGTGTTGATGAACACGCCGCCCGTCCCCAGGGCCGTGGCGGTCACGCCGTCGGCGCCGGTGGTGCTGCCGTTGACGGTGATGTCGAGCAGGTCGAAGCCGCCGGTGACGCCGGCGATGCCGGTCCCGCCGGCCACGATGGTGGCCGAACTGATGATGGTCACCGAACCGTTCGAGCCGGCGAAGATGCCGTCGGCGCCCGAGGTGATCGAGCCGCCGGTGGTGGTCACACTGACCGCGCCGGTGTCGCTGGACGCCTCGATCCCGTCCACCCCGGCGACGATCGCGCCGCTGGTCTGGATGGTCAGGGCGCCGTCGATGGTGAGGGCGTTGATGCCGTCGCCGCCCGAGGTGATGATCCCGCTCAGGTTGATGTTGGTCGCGCCGGAAGTGCTCAGGGTGTCGACGGCCGCGAAGGCGCCCGTGACGTTGATCGAGCCAGCGCCGGTGACGCTCACATCGCCCGTGCCGCTGGCGAAGGCGCCGACGCCCCCTTCGAGGACATCGCCCTCGATGATCAGGACCGCGTCGCCCGACCCGCTGGTGGACGCGAGCGCGCCAAAACCGCCGACGCTGGTGGCCGTGACCGAGCCGCCGGCGACGACCTCGATGGTCGCATCGCCGGCCCCGACGGTGGTGACCTGGACGCCGTTGTCGCCGCTGACGTCGCCGGCCACGGTGACCGTGCCGGCGCCGCTCGAGACCACGTCGACACCGTTGCCGCCGGCCGTGATCGCGCCGTTGACGGTGACCGTGACGTCATTGCCGCTGGTGGCCTCGACCCCATCGCCGCCGGCGGTGACGGTTCCGCCCAGGGTGATGTTGATCGCGCCGCTGGTGCTGAAGGCGTCGATGCCGTCGCCCGTCCCGCCGGCGTTGATGTCGCCGGTCAGGTTGACGGTGATGGCGCCGCTGGAGCTGGCGAGCTCGATCGCGTCGAAGTTGCTGGTGATGCCTATGTTGCCGCCGCCGGTTACGTTCACCGCGCCGGAGCTGGTGAAGCCGCCGACGCCCCCATCGATGACGTCGCCCTCAAACGACAGGATGGCGTCGCCCGTGCCCGTGGCCTGGGCGAAAACGCCGTATGAGAAAGGATTGGTTGCGGTGACGCTGGAGCCGGCCAGCAGGTTGACCGTCGCGTCGGCCGCGCCGCCGGACTGGGCCGCGACGCCGCCGCCGCCGGTCACGGCGCCGTTGACGTTGATGGTGGCCGCGTCGTTGCTGTCGACGAGCACCCCGTACCCGCCCGTGGCGTTGACATCGTTGACCGTGACGGTGGCCGCGCCGTTGGACGTGACGCTCACGCCGACCCCGTTGTTGGCCGTGACGACCCCGGTGGAGGTCACCGTGATGGTGGCCGATCCAGCGGTTGCGACGACGTTCACGCCGTCATCCCCGCTGACGTCGGCGAGGTTGAGCACGACCGCGCCATTGCCGATGGAGGAAACATTGACCCCGTGGCCGGCCGTGCCGCTGATGGTGAAGCCGTCGGCGTCGAGCGTCAGTCCGCCCGCGCCAACGATCGCGCTGACACCGTGCCCGGCCGTGCCGGTGACCGTGCCGCCGAGGTCGATGGTGGTCAGCCCGGCGGAGGTGGAGTGGGTTTCGATGCCGATCAGGCCGGAGACCGCGCCCAGGGTGGTGACGTCGAGCGTGCCGCCCGAGGTGTAGGCGTCGATCCCGGGGCCGCCAGCCGCGGTGACGGCGCCGGACCGGATGCTCAGGTCGCCGACGGCGGACGCGAAGATGCCGGTGCTGTTGGAGCTGCTCACCAGGCCGGTGGTGTGGACGTCGACCGCCCCGCCCGTGGAGACGGCCCGCACGCTGACGCCGGTGGAGGTCACCGTCGCGCCGCCGAGCAGGTCAATGTCGACATTGCCCGAGCCGACCGCGTTGACCCCCATGCCGGCCGTGGCGGTGATCGAGCCCTGGTTCATCCGAACCTCGACGATACCGGCCGTGTTGGTGGCGTTGATGCCGCGCAGGCCGCCGATCACGGTCGGGGCGTCGGCGTCGTTGTTTCGCAGGTCGATGTTCACGCCCGGGCCCTGGCCCTGGACGTTGATCGCATAGCCGGCGGGATTGAGGACGGTCGGGTCGCCGGCCCCCACAACGAGGGTCGTCGCCCGGACCTGGAGGGTCTCGCCAGCGTTGCCGGTGACCGCGATGCCATTGGTGACAATCACGCCGTCCTGCAGGTTCAGCGCCAGGTTGCCATTGGTCGTCGTGGTGTAGTCGATCGTCACATAGGCGCCGGCGCAGGTGAAGTTGTCGCCCGCCCCCGCGTTGGCGGATGGGTCGCCACATTCGTCGGCCGCCAGGGCCACGCCCGGCGCCACGGCCAGCGTGGTGAGGCCGGCGACGCCCGCGATCAGGCTAGCGGCGACCAGCGAGGAGCTGGCCAGCAGCGACACGCGACGGCGGGAAGACTTGGAAACGGACATCAGGCGAACCCCCTCAGGTTTGCAATTTCTTGGAGAGGGCGCACGAAGCCGCACGACGCCCCCGATAACCAATGTTCACCGAAGTTAGGCGGCTATGTGTCGCGCGTCCACAGGCTTTTTGTGACGCCTTTCCCCTTGATTGGGGGGTAAATCGCCCTAGGCGGGAATGTCTGGCCCCCTTCGGGTTCTCCGGCCATGGTATGCGGTGCGCCACGGTCGATGGCGGGAATTGGGCGAAGGCATGGCCGGGATTCAAGGTTGGCGCGCGGAGCTGGTCTGGACCCTCGGCGATCCGGCCGCCGACCCCGGGGTTCTGCGCCACCTGCCGGACGGCCTGCTGTTGGTCGAGGACGGCCGGATCATCGCCGCCGGCCCCTGGGAATCGCTGTCGCCGGCCCTGCCGGCGGAGGCCGTGGTGGAGGCGCTGCCTGGCCGGATCATCACCCCGGGCTTCGTCGACGGCCACGTGCATTTTCCCCAGCTGGACATGATCGCCTCGCCGGGCGGCGCGCTGCTCGACTGGCTGGAGCGCTACACCTTCCCGGCCGAGCGGGCCTTCGCCGACCCGGCCCACTGCGCCGAGGCGGCCGGGCGATTCATCGATTCGCTGCTGGCCCACGGCACGACCACGGCCATGGTCTTCGGCTCGGTGCACCGGTCCTCCGTCGAGGCCCTGTTCACGGAGGCGCTCGCCCGGGACATGCGGCTGATCGCGGGCAAGTGCTTGATGGACCGCGGCCCAGAAGGCCTGCGCGACACGGCCGAAGGCGGGGCCGAAGACACCGTCGCGCTGATTCGCGCCTGGCGGGGCCGGGGCCGGCTGGGCTACGCGGTGACGCCGAGGTTCGCCCTGGGCTCCTCGCCGGAACAGTTGGCGGCGGCGGGGCGGATCCTGGCCGACAACCCGGACGTCTGGATGCAGACCCACCTGTCGGAGAACCTGGCCGAGATCGAGGCGACCCGGCGGGCCTTCCCGGAGGCCGCCGACTATCTCGACGTCTACGACCGCTTCGGCCTGGTCGGCGCGCGGTCGGTGTTCGCCCACGCCATCCACCTGGAGGACCGGGCCCTGACCCGCATGGGCCAGGCCCGCTGCGCCTGCGCCTTCTGCCCGACCTCCAATCTGTTCCTGGGCAGCGGCCTGTTCGACCTCGAGCGGACCCGGGCCCACGGGGTGCGGGTGGCGCTGGGCAGCGACGTCGGGGCCGGCACCAGCTACAGCCTGCTGACCACCGCCGCCGAGGCCTGGAAGGTGGGGCAGCTGAAGGGCGCGCGGCTCGATCCGCTTACCGGCCTCTACCTGGCCGGCCGGGCCGGCGCCGAGGCCCTGGGCCTGGCCGACCGGATCGGGGCGCTGGAACCGGGACTGGAGGCCGACTTCCTGGTCCTCGACCCCGCCGCCACCCCCGCCCTGGCCCGCCGCATGCGGACCGCCGGCTCCCTGGCCGAGCGGCTGTTCGCCCTGATGGTGCTCGGCGACGAGCGGGCGATCGAGCGCACCTACCTGGCGGGCCGGCTGGCGCATCGGCGGCCTGATCGGCCGAAGGAGCAGAGCAAAAATTAGCCGTCATCCCGGCCGTAGCGCAGCGGTGAGCCGGGACCCAGGGCCACCGCACGCGTGTTCGCGGCGGCCCTTTCGCGCACCTGCCCCCTGGGTCCCGGCTCTTCGCGCTTCGCGCTGCGGCCGGGATGACGGATGTTATGGAAAGTCGTCAGAGAAAGCCGGACCGCTTGGTAAACAACAAATCACGATCGGAAAATACAATTTATTTCCGCTAACCATAGGGCGTCACCAAACAAGGTATACGGCGCTTTACTGTAACTCTTGAACATATCCTAAGGCGCCCTCCGTAACCCTACCGGCCAATTCGGGGATTCCGCGCTGACGGAATCGGGTTCTCGGGAAACTGACAGAATGCGAGTCGCCACGATTGTAAGCCTGGGGGCCTCGGCCCTCCTGGGCGTCGGAGCCCTGGTGGTCGCCAGGGTCTGGCTGCCCGACGGGAGCGGCCAGGGCAAGGCGGCCGCCGCCCCGACCCACAACCTGGTCCCCGTGGTCGCCGCCCGCAACGATATCGCCTTCGGGGTCAAGCTGGCCGCCAAGGACCTGATGGTCATCAAGCTGCCGCAGGACGCCGTGCCGCAGGGCGCCTATTCGACGGTCGAGCAGGTCACCGCCCTGGACGGCGGGGCGCCGGTGACCCTGGCCCGGCTCACTGCCCGCGAGCCCCTGCTGCCGGCCAAGCTGTCGGGGGGCGGGGTGAAGGCCAATGTGGCGGCGGTGATCAGCCCCGGCATGCGCGCCTACACCATCCAGGTCACCGACGTCAGCGGCGGCGGCGGCCATGTGACCCCCGGCGACCGGGTCGACGTGATGCTGGCCATGGAGCCGGTCGGCGCCGACTTCAAGCCCGAGGGCGCCACCGGCAAGCTGATGGTCAGCGGGGCGGTGCTGCAGAACGTCAAGGTGCTCGGCATGGACCTGATCGCCGACCCGGCCAACGTCGACAAGTTCATCCCCAAGACCGCCACCCTGGAGGTCAGCCTCGAGGACGCCTCGAAGCTGGCGGTGTCCTCCGAGGTGGGCAAGCTGAGCCTGGCCCTGCGCCGGACCGGCTCGATGGAGATCGAGGCGCCCAGACCGATCAAGACCCTCAGCCTGATGGGCGCTCCGGAGCCGGCTTTCCGCCCGGCCCGCCGCCCCGCTCCCCGCCGGGCGGCGCCCGCCGCCCCGTCCAACGAACGCAGCCTCACCGTCGTGCAGGGATCCGACCGCAAGACGGTTCAGGTGCCCGCCGACCGCCAGGGAGTCTATTGACCATGCGCGCCCTGTTCCTGACCGCCGGCGCCGCGATGGCCCTGGCCCTGGCTGCGTCGCCGGCCTCCGCCCAGAGCAAGGCCACGGCTCCGGCCGGCCCCACCCTGTCGAGCGGCGTGCTCAACGACGTCGACTTTCCGTCCTTCACGACCGACGCCGCGCCGAGCCGCGGGATCACCGTGGCCAAGGACAAGTCCACGGCTTTCCGGCTGGCCGGCCCGGCCGGCCAGATCGTCGTCGCCCAGCCCGACATCGCCGAGATCGTGGCCAACACCGACCGCAGCATCTACATCCGCGGCAAGAGCCTGGGGGCGACCAACATCCTGGTCTACGACCCCCAGAAGCGGCTTGTCGAGGTGATCGACGTCAAGGTCGGTCACGACCTGTCGGGCATCCAGGCCGACATGACCGCCGCCCTGCCCGGCGAGCCGATCCTGGTCACCAATCTGGCCGGCGGACTGATGCTGTCGGGCCGGGTGACCAACACCTCGGTGGCCATGCGGGCCAAGGCCATCGCCGAGCGCTATGCGCCGGGCGCGGTCAGCTCCAGCCTGACGGTGGAGACCGCCCAGCAGGTGATGCTCGAGGTCCGCATCCTGGAGGCCAGCCGCGACAGCCTGAAGGACTTCGGCATCAACCTGGCGATCCAGAACAACAGCGGGGTGGTGTTCAGCTCGGGCCTCGGCCTGGCCGGCAACAACCCGGCGGCTGGCACCCTGCGGGTATCGACCAACGTCGGACAGACCACCATCGACATGACCCTGCGGGCCCTGGAGGAGAAGGGGGTGATCCGCACCCTGGCGCGGCCGAACCTGGCGGCGATCAGCGGCGAGGAGGCGACCTTCCTGGCCGGCGGCGAGTTTCCCTATCCGGTCCCCAACGCGATGGGCGAGATCAGCATCGAGTTCAAGCCGTTCGGAGTGAACCTCAAGTTCACGCCCACGGTGCAGGACAACGGCCTGATCCGGCTGAAGGTGGCCCCCGAGGTCAGCGCGCTTGATCCGACCAACACCCTGAAGCTGGGCAACTACGAGCTGCCCGCCCTGACCGTGCGGCGGGCCTCGACCACCATCGAGCTGAAGGACGGGGAGAGCTTCGCCGTCGCCGGCATGTTCCAGCAGGACTACGTCAACGCGGCGCGGCAGGTGCCGTGGCTGGGCGACATTCCCGTCATCGGGGCGCTGTTCAAGTCCGGCCGCTGGCGGCGTCAGGAAACCGAGTTGCTGATCCTGGTCACGCCGCGGCTGACCACCGCCGGCCAGAGCCATGCCCTGACTCCCAATCCGCAGCTGACCAACCGCGAGCCGACCGCCATCGACGTGATCTTCGAGGGCCTGGTGATGGACCGGCCGATGACCGAGCCGGTCGGGGCCGACCCGCTGAGCATGGCCGGCGGCGCCAGGCAGTAGGAACAGGAGAGGAGCCGCATGAGTTTCGCCAATCGTCGCGTTCTGGTTGTCGGGGCCGGCCCCGAGGGGGAGGCTCTCAGCCTTGCCTGCCGCGCCGCCTTCGAGGGCGCGCGACTGGAAACCGCCGTTCCAGGCGCCCTGGCCGACCATTGGCCGCCCGGCCATGAGCCGGAGCTGGTGGTGCTGGAGTCCGGCGCCGACCCGGTGGTCCTGGCGGAACTGATCGCCGCCCTGGCCAGGGCGCCCCATCCGCCGGCCGCCATTCTGGCCGGGGCGGCGCTGTCGGCGGGACTGGTGCGGGCCTTGTTGCGCCTGCCGCGCGCCGACGTGGTGGAGGCGCCGTTCGGACCGCGCGAGCTGGCCGAGGCGGCTCAGCTGCTACTGCGGCCGGCCGAGACCCTCATCGTCCCGCCGGCCCCGACCGGCGGCCGCTGCTGGACGGTGACCGGGGCGGTCGGCGGGGCGGGCGCCACCACCCTGGCCATCGAGCTGGCCGCCGCCCTGGCCGAGCGCTCGCAGGGCAAGAAGCGGGTCGCCCTGGTCGACCTCAACCTCGCCGACGGGGTGGCCGCCGCCTACCTGGGGGCGAGCGCCAACATGATGCTGGGCCGGGCCAGCCAGGAGCCGGAACGGATCGACGCCGCCCTACTGGAGGTGTTCGCCTCCCCGGCGCCTGGCGGCTTCGACCTGATCGCCCAGGCCCGCGACCCGCACGGCTTCGAGGCCGCCTCGGCCGAGGCGATCCTGCGGGTGCTGGACGTCGCCACCCACGTCTACGACTTCGTGATCGTCGACGCCCCCCGTCATCGGCGCAGCTGGACCATCGACGTCATGGCCGGGTCGGACGCCCTGCTGGTGGTCTCCGAACTCACCGTGCCGGCCCTGCTGTCCGCCCGCGCCCTGGTCACCGAACTGGAGACCGAACTGCACGAGGGGCCGGGGCCGAGGATCATCCTCAACCGGCTGGCCAAGCGGGTGTTCGGGCCCGCCCCTTCAATGGCCGAGGCCGAGAAGGCCCTGGGTCGCAAGGCCGATGGCGGCCTGACCAGCGACTGGGAGGCGGCCGCCGCCAGCGTCAACCTGGGCGGGCCGATCCGCAGCCACCGGTCCAAGTCGCGGATCGCCAAGGACGTCGACGACCTGGTCGACCGCCTGCTGGCCGCGCCCCCGCACCGAGCGACGGCGAGGGTCGCCTAGATGAGCCGCTTCTCCTTCCGCAGGACGCCCGCCGCCCAGCCCGCCACCGCCGTCGCGCCCGCCCTGACGGTGGTGGAGGCGGCCCCGCCGGCGCCGGCCGCCAGGTCGATCGACGACGAGCTGCTGGACATGCGGCTGCGGCTGCACGCGCGGCTGATCGAGGAAATCGACCTCTCCAAGCTGGGCGAACTCGACGAGGGCGAGATGCGCCGCCAGGTGCGGCGGCTGGTCGGGGATTTCGCCAAGGACGGCCGGCTGGCCCTCAACACCGCCGAGCTCGACCAGATCGGGGCGGAGGTCTTCGACGAGATGGTGGGGCTGGGCCCCATCGAGCCCCTGCTCAAGGACGAGTCGATCAATGACATCCTGATCAACGGGCCCAACCAGGTCTATGTCGAGCGGCGGGGCGAGCTTGAGCTGACCCCGATCCGCTTCCGGGACAACGACCACCTGCTGCGCATCGTCAACCGGATCGTCGCCGCCGTGGGGCGGCGGATCGACGAGTCGAGCCCGATGGTCGACGCCCGCCTGGCCGACGGCAGCCGGGTCAACGCCGCCATCTATCCGATCACCGTGGACGGCGCGGCCGTGTCGATCCGCAAGTTCTCCAAGAAGCCGCTCAGCCTCGAACGGCTGGTCGGCGTCGGGGCCATGCCGGCCTGTGTCGCCGAGTTCCTGCACGGGGCGGTGAAGGCCCGGGTCTCGACCGTCATCAGCGGCGGCACGGGCTCGGGCAAGACCACCCTGCTGAACGCCTTCTCCGCCGCCATCAGCGAGGGCGAGCGCCTCATCACCATCGAGGACGCCTGCGAACTGCAGCTGCAGCAGCCGCACGTGGTCCGCATGGAGACGCGGCCGCCGAACATCGAGGGCAAGGGCGAGATCCGCCAGCGCGAGCTGGTCAAGAACGCCCTGCGGATGCGGCCCGACCGGGTCATCCTGGGCGAGGTGCGGGGCGAGGAAGCCTTCGACATGCTGCAGGCGATGAACACCGGCCACGAGGGCTCGATGGCCACCATCCACGCCAACACCCCGCGCGACGCCATCACCCGCCTCGAGCAGATGGTCGCGATGGGCGGCCTCAGCCTGACCCCCGAGAGCATCCGGGGCCAGATCGCCTCGGCCGTCGGGATGATCGTCCAGGTCATGCGCCTGTCGGACGGCAAGCGGAAGGTGATGAGCGTCTCGGAGATCACTGGCATGGAGGGCCAGGTGGTCCAGATGCAGGAGATCTTCGTCTTCAACCGCCTGGGCACCGAGGCCGACGGCACGGTGGTCGGCGAGTTCCGCGCCACCGGGCTGCGCCCCAAGTGCCTCGACGAGATGAACCGCCGCGGGATCCTCTACGACACCGCCAACTTCGACCCGCAGAGGCCGCTGTGAGGACGCTCAAGTCCGAAGGGTCTGCCTCGGGGCGTCCTTCTCACGACAGCCTGGGGGATGGTGGAAACCATGCCTGACATCCAGTTCGACGCCCGCCTCGCCGTCCTGATCATGATCTTCGCGGCGGTGTTCACCGGGGTTCAGGCGATCACCGGCCTGGCCCGGGTGGGGGTGGCCAAGCGCAAGGTCAACAAGCGGCTGGCGACGGTCGAGAAAACCGGCAGCCTGGAGCAGCTGGTCGGGGAGCTGCGCAAGCAGCGGGGCCTGGGCGCCGACGGGGAGGTGACCCGGGGCATGGGCTGGTTCAACGACCTGGTGATCCGCTCGGGCCTCAACATCCAGCTCAAGAAGCACCTGCCGATGGTGCTGCTGGGCGGGGCCCTGGTCAGCGCGCTGGTCTTCCTGTGGACGAGGAACTGGATGATCGCCGCCCCGGTCGGGCCGGCGGTGGCCCTGATCGGCCCGATCATGTTCCTGAAGCTCAAGGCGGCCGGCCGAGCCAAGGCTATCGGCCTGCAGCTGCCCAACGCCCTGGAGGTGATCATCCGCAGCCTGGAGGCCGGCCACCCCGTGCCGACGGCCATCGCCCTGGTGGGCCGCGAGATGCCTGATCCCCTGGGCAGCGAGTTCGGCATGGCCGGCGACGAGATCGCCTATGGCGCCACCCTGCAGCAGGCCATCGGCCGCATCGCCGACCGCTGCCGGCACCCGGACGTCGACCTGTTCGCCGCGACCATCCGGCTGCAGGAGAAGAGCGGCGGCAACCTGACCGGCCTGTTGAAGATGAACGCCAAGGCGGTGCGCGAGCGCCACAAGATGCGGCTGAAGATCAAGGCCGCCTCCTCGGAAGGCCGGGCCAGCGCGATCATCCTGACCGCCGCCCCGTTCGGGGTGCTGGGCATCCTGACCTTCGCCAGCCCCCACTTCTACGGCGACGTGATCGGCGAGCGGCCGGTTCAGATCGGCCTGGCCGTCCTGGGGACCTGGATGTTCCTGGGCAACATGGTCATGCGCAAGATGATCGACATGAGGATCTGAGATGGACCCGGTGCTGTTCAACCAGATTCTGACCTATGCGGCCGCCGCGCTGATCGCCATGAGCGTCGGCGGCGGCGGGATGATGCTGCTGCGCGAGGCCCGGACCAGCGCCAGGCGCAAGGAGCGGCTGGCCGGAAACACCCTCGTCACCCGGCCTGGCCAGAAGGCCGACAGCGGGGTGATGCGCGGGGTCAAGCGCCTGGGCGAGAAGATGGCCATCCAGGACCCGGCCCAGCTCTCCAACATCCGCACCAAGCTGATCCAGGCCGGCTGGTACCAGCGCGAGGCGGTGGCCATCTACCTGGGCGCCCGGGGGGCCAGCCTGATCGTCGCGACCGTGGCCACCCTGTTCACGGTGCCCTGGGCGCTGAGCGGCATCGGGGGGCCGGCCGCGATCGGGGCGGCGGGGATCTTCGCAGTGGCGGCGATCCTGGGACCCGACCAGGTGGTCAAGGGCCGGCGGCGCAAGATGGAGCTGGAGTATGTCGAGGGCTTCCCGGACATGCTCGACCTGCTGGTCGCCTCGGTGGAGGCGGGGCTGTCGCTCGACGCCGCGGTCAACCGGGTGGCCGAGGAGATGGGCCGGCGATATCCGAACCTGGCGGCTCACCTGCGGGTGCTGACCCTGGAGCTGCGGGCCGGCAAGGCGCGCAAGGAGGCCTGGGGGGCGTTCGCCGAGCGGCTGGGCATCGACGAGGCGCGGTCGCTGGCGACCATGCTCAGGCAAGCAGAAGAGATGGGGACGAGCCTTGGCGAGACCCTGGCGGTGTTCTCCGACGACATGCGGGCCAAGCGCATGCTGCGGGCCGAGGAGAAGGCGATGGCGCTGCCGGCCAAGCTGATGGTGCCCCTGATCCTGTTCATCTTCCCCTGCCTTCTGGGGGTGTTGATCCTGCCGGCGGCGTACCGGATCAGCCAGTCAATGGTCGGCGGGGGCTAGCTAAAATTCCTCCTCCGCGCTTCGCGCGGGGGAGGGGGACCGCCGGCCCGACTTAGGGCCGGTGGTGGAGGGGGCAGCGCCGGTGGCGGCCGGAGGCCAAGAACCCAGCTGTCACGGCCGCGCCAGAACGCGTTTCATTCGGAAGGGCCTGCTCCGCCCCCTCCACCACGCGCGTATTCGCGCGTGGTCCCCCTCCCCCGCCGCTACGCGCCGGAGGAGGAATTGAGAGCGCTCTTGCGGCGCCCGTAGAGCAGGTAGACCACGACGCCGATGCCGTTCCAGATGAAGAAGCCCCAGATGGCGGTGTTGGGCAGGGTGGTGAACAGGTAGAGGCAGCCGATCACGCCGGCGACGCCGACTACCGGCCAGAGCGGGGTGCGGAACACCCGCTTCAGCTCGGGCGCCCTGGCCCGCAGGATCATCATGCAGACCAGCACCGCCACGAAGGCGGCCAGGGTGCCGGCGTTGGCCAGGGCGGCGATCTCGCCCAGCGGCAGGACGCCGGCCAGCACGGCGGCGAGAATGCCGGTGATCAGGGTGACGAAGCTGGGGGCGCCGCGCTTGCTGACCTTGGCCAGGCCCACGGGAAGCAGGCCATCGCGGGCCATGACGAAGAAGATCCGGCTCTGGCCGTACATGAAGGCCATGATCACCGTCGGCAGGGCGATGACCGCGGCGGCGGCGACCAGCTTGGCGACGCCGGCGTGGCCCAGCTGCTCCATCACGAACACCAGGGGCGCGTCGGACCTGGCGAACACCTCCGGCACCACCGCCCCGATCGCGGCCGCGGCGACGATCATGTAGATGGCCGTGCAGGCGATCATCGAGCCGACGATGCCGATGGTCAGGTTCTTCTCGGGGTTCTTGGTCTCCTCGGCGGCGGTGGAGACCGCGTCGAAGCCGTAGAAGGCGAAGAAGATGATCGAGGCGGCGGCCATCACCCCGACCTTGGTGCCCTCGGCGTTCACCCCGGAGAAGCCGTGCGGCATGAAGGGGGTGAAGTGGGTCGCGTCGAA
>DASPLD010000204.1:0-7373 GCA_035627755.1 Caulobacter sp.
GCGGGGTTTGGACATGGAAGGTCCCTGCTGGATTGAGCCTCGGCATGAGCGAAACGGACGCCAAGCGCAAGCGGCGGACGACTGTGACAGCGATCACGGCGAAACCACCGAAAGTGGACGAGGCTACCATTTCGCGCTCTAGAATTGTCCGAGCATCGGGAGGAACCGTCATGGAAATCACCAATCTTGAGTTCCTGCTTCAGGCCGTCGCCGCCGCATCGGCGCTGGGAATCGCGGCGGCCGGCATCGTAGACATCACCAAGGCCCTCTGGGGTGGTCCGTCAAGGCTGGGCTTCGGCCATATCGAAAAGGGCTGCGCGCCGATCGCCGCGGCGCTGGACGCGGCCCTCGGCCCGGACCGCTGGCGGCAGGTGCTCTACTCGCATTGGGTAAACGGTCGCGCCTTGCCGGAACAGAAGGCCATCGTCCGATCGCTGGTGCGCCTCGGCCTCAATCCGGAGACCGCCGAGACCCTTGCCGCGGCAGGCCGGGTCGACGCCCCGGCCCTGCGGGCGGTCGCCGCCAAGCTGCAGACCGGCGAGGACCCGACCGAGGCCGAGATGACCCTCCTGGGCCGAATGGACGCCGCCATCGAAGCCCAGCTGGACGCCGCCTTCGACCAGGCCGATCAGCAGTACCGATCGGTCGCCCGCCTCCTGGCCGCCGTCGTGGCGATCGCGCTGTCGCTGGCCGGCGTCGCCTTCGTGCTGAAGAAGACCGCTCCTGCGGATCTGGCCCTGGCGATCCTGATCGGCGCCCTGGCCGTTCCCATCGCCCCGGTCGCCAAGGACCTCAGTTCGGCGCTCAGCTCCGCCATCAGCGCCTTCAAGGCGGCCAGGGGAGCCTGATCATGACCTGGTTCCTGGATGTCCGCACCGAGGGGGTCGGCGGCTCGGTCGCCCCGGCCGCCCGGCTGCGGCGCGGCGTGGGAATCGGCCCTGGCGCGCCAAAGCTGGAGACGCCCGTCACCGCCCCGCCGGCCGAGTTCGCCCCGGGGCGCAGGGTCCTGCTGCTTGTGCACGGCTTCAACGTCTCGCGCCCCGAGGCCGTGGTGACCTACGCCAAGCTGGAGGAGGCGCTGAGGCTCAACGCCCTGCCGGACGACTATCTGGTGATCGGCGTGCTCTGGCCCGGCGACTTCTGGGTGCCGGTGATCAACTATCCCGCGGAGGCCGCCGACGCCAAGCTGAGCGGCAGGCGGGTTGCGGACTTCATCAAGACCCATTTCGGGAGGTTGGGCCCCGTCTCGTTCCTGTCCACCAGCCTTGGCGCGCGGCTGGTGCTGGAGGCGGTCGCGCAGATGCGCCCGATGAAGGCCGACCGCATCTGCCTCACGGCGGCGGCGGTGGACGACAACTGCCTGGCCAGGCAGTACGACGCCGCCCGGGCCAACGCCATCCAGACCACCGTGCTGGCTTCGCGCAAGGACAAGGTGCTGCGCCTGGCCTATCCGGTCGGAGACCTTGTGTCGGACGTCTTCTATGACGACGACAGCCCCTTCCGATCGGCGCTTGGCCGCGCCGGGCCCAGGCCGACCGTGCCGGCCCTTGTCTCCGCCGCCCAGATCGCGGACGACCAGGACTACGATCACGAGGACTACTTCCCGCCCTCGTCGTCGAGCCTCAACCGGCGGAGCGGTCAGACGGCGGCGTTCGCGGTCAGCGCCCTGACCGGTCAGGCGCATGGCTGGCCGTTCACCAAGCGGATTCGGCGCTGATCCCTATTCGGCCGCCGCCTGCTTCGGCGCCCGGCGCACCTCGACCACCCTCACCCGCGTGCCGTCCAGCACCAGGGCCAGTTCGCCGCGCTTGAGCTTCAGGGCGTCGGCCCCGAAGGCGTCCTTGCGCCAGCCGTGCAGGGCGCCGACTTCGGCCTTGTCATCGTTGGCGATCTTCTCGAGGTCGGACACGGTGGCGATCAGCTTTGACGCCACGCCGGCGTCCTCGGCCCGGGCCTTGAGCAGCACCTTGAGCAGTTCGACCACCGCGCCGGCGGCGGGGTTGTGGGTCGTCTTCTCTCGCTCGATGACGGGGGCGTAGCCCTCCGGGTCACGCAGCGCCTCGCGGATGGCGGCCAGCAGGTCGGGGCCGAACTTGGAGCCCGAGAAGCCCTTCGGCACCCCGCGCAGCCGGTCCATCGCCGCGGCGTCGGTCGGCGCCTGGCTGGCCAGTTCGTCGATGGCGTCGTCCTTGAGGATGCGGCCGCGGGGCTGGTCGCGCTGCTGGGCGGTGCGTTCGCGCCAGGCGGCGACGGCCTTGAACACCGCCATGTACTTGGCCGCATGCTTGCGCGGGCGAAGCCGCTTCCAGGCATTGTCCGGATTGACGTCGTAGAGTTCCGGATCGACCAGGGCCTCCATCTCCTCCTCGACCCAGGCCAGGCGGCCGGCCTTCTCCAGGCTGCCGCGCAGGATGGGGAACAGGCGGGCCAGATGGGTGACGTCGGCAAGCGCGTAGGTCAGCTGGCTGTCGCTGAGCGGCCGGCGGCTCCAGTCGGTGAAGCGGCTGGACTTGTCGAGCTCGATCTTCAGCATCTGGCGAACCAGGGCGTCATAGGCGATCTGCTCGCCGAAGCCCGCCGCCATGCCGGCGATCTGGGTGTCGAACAGCGGCCGGGGCATGGCGCCCAGGTTGTTGAAGATTTCCACGTCCTGCCGGGCGGCGTGGAACACCTTGAGGATGCTCTCGTCGCGCAGGACATCGAGGAAGGGCGTCAGGTCGAGGCCATCGGCCAGGGGATCGATGCAGGCCTCGACGCCGCCCGGCGCGGCCGCCTGGATCAGGCAGAGCTTGGGCCAATAGGTCGTCTCGCGCATGAACTCGGTGTCCACGGCGACGAAAGGCTGGCCTTTGAGCTGATTGCAGAACGCCGCCAGGTCGGCGGTGGTTGATATAGGCGTCATCCGGCAGCTATAGCCCCGCCCATAGGCGAGTCTGCAAGCTTTGAGACGCGCTCACGGCCTGATTCTCGCCTCCACGTGATCCGGAAACCGCCATGACAGACCGTCCCAACGGCCTCACCTACGCGCAGGCCGGCGTCGACATCGATGCGGGAAATGCCCTGGTCGAGGCGATCAAGCCGTTGGCCAAGGCCACCGCGCGGCCGGGTGTGACCGGCGGCCTTGGCGGGTTCGGGGCCCTGTTCGACCTCAAGGCCGCCGGCTACGACGACCCGCTGCTGGTCAGCACCACGGACGGGGTCGGCACCAAGCTGAAGATCGCCATAGAGACCGGCCTGCACGGCCAGGTCGGCATCGACCTGGTGGCCATGTGCGTCAACGACCTGCTGGCCCAGGGCGCCGAGCCGCTGCTGTTCCTGGACTACTACGCGACCGGCAAGCTGGACGTGGCGGTGGCGACCAGCGTGGTCGCCGGCATCGCCGAAGGCTGCAAGTTGGCCGGCTGCGCCCTGGTTGGCGGCGAGACGGCCGAGATGCCCGGCATGTATTCGGAGGGTGACTACGACCTCGCCGGCTTCACCGTCGGGGCGGTCAACCGCGACGGTCTGCTGCCGCGCCTCGATGAGCAAAGGGCCGGTGACGTGCTGATCGGCCTGGGCTCCAGCGGCCCGCATTCCAACGGCTATTCCCTGGTCCGCAAGGTCGTCGAGCGCTCCGGCCTGGCCTGGGACGCCCCCTGCCCGTTCGGCGAAGGCACGCTGGCCGAGGCCCTCATGGCCCCGACCCGCATCTATGTGAAGAGCGTCCACCCGCTGCTGAAGGCCGGCCGGGTCAAGGGCCTGGCCCACATCACCGGCGGCGGCCTGATCGAGAACCCGCCGCGGGCCATCGCCGAGGGCCTGGTTCCCCGGTTCGACTGGAACGCCTGGCCCCTGCCCCCAGTGTTCGACTGGCTGCAGCGAGAGGGCGGCATCGACGACCACGAGCTGCGCCGCACCTTCAACTGCGGCGTCGGCCTGCTTCTGATCGTGGCGAGGGACCAGGCCGCGGGGGTGCTGGGCGCCCTGCTCGACGCGGGCGAGGACGCCTTCATCTGCGGTGAGCTCGCCAAGGGATGACCCGCCCCCCAGGCTTAAGAGCCCGGGTCGGCATCCTGATCTCCGGCCATGGCTCCAACATGGAAGCCCTGATCCGCGCCGCCGAGGATCCCGCCTGCGCCTACGAGGTCGCCGTGGTCATCTCGAACCGCCCGGACGCCGCCGGGCTGGAACGGGCCAGGGCGCTGGGGATCACCGCCCTCGCCGTCGACCACGCTCCCTTCGGCAAGGACCGAGAGGCCCACGAACACGCCCTGGACGCGGCCCTGCGCCGGTTCGGCTGCGAGTACGTCGCCCTGGCCGGCTACATGCGGCTGCTGACACCCTTCCTGGTCGAGGCCTGGGCCGGGCGCATGGTCAACATCCACCCCTCGCTGCTGCCGAGGCATCCGGGCCTCGACACCCACCGCCGGGCCATCGAGGCCGGCGATGCCGAGCACGGCTGTTCGGTGCATCTGGTCACGATCGGCGTCGATGAGGGCCCGGTGATCGCCCAGGCCGCCGTCCCGATCCTGCCAGGCGACACCTCCGAAACCCTCGCCGCCCGCGTTCTGGCCGAGGAGCACCGGCTCTACCCGGCGGCGCTCAGGGAGTATGTCGCGTCGCCCACCTAGGCGCCTCGTCGCGGCCAAAGGCGCCGTTGCGGCGCAGGGTCAGCTCCGCCGCTTCCATTCGCGCCGCATATTCAGTTCCGTACTGCTCCTGCAGGTCGATGTTCCAGGTGTCGGTCTCCTTCATCACCACCTGGACCACGCTGAGCATGGTCAGGACGTCCCGGAAGGCGCGCAGGCCGTTCCTCTCCTCCTTGCAGGTGCGGATCGTCGGCGGGATGTCGCGCGCCGCGACGACGCCGCCCTGCCCCAGCCGGCTGAGGTACATGTAGCGGGCCTCCGGGGACATCGAGGTCACCATCGGGTTGTCCAACAGCCGGATGAAATAGGCGACCGCCACGGCCTTCACCGCCTTCATGCCCTGGTCGGTGCAGGGATCGTCGCCGCCCTTGGCGGCCAGTTCGGCCTTGGCCGAAGCGTCGGCCTCATCGGCCAGGGTCCGCAGCCCGGAGACGTCGCCGGCGCGATAGGCGGCGACCGCCTGGGTCAGGGTCTCAGGCCCCTTGGCCAGGTCACCCATGCAGCCGGTCGACAGGACCGCCGCCGCCAGCACCGCCATCCAACGCATGGTTCGCTCCCTAAGGGCCGTGGACGGCAGTACGCGGCAAAGCTTTGCGCCCGCCTAATGGCCAAAGAAAAAGCCGGCGGGTCGCCCCGCCGGCTCCATCTTCGAAGCGATCGAAGTTGCTTAGCCGACGATCTCGTCGTCGGTGAAGAACTGGGCGATCTCGATCTTGGCGTTCTCAAGGCTGTCGGACCCGTGCACCGAATTCTCACCGACGCTGGCCGCGTAGAGCTTGCGGATGGTGCCCTCGGCGGCCTGCTCCGGGTTGGTGGCGCCCATGACCTCGCGATAGCGGGCGACGGCGTTTTCACCCTCGAGCACCTGCACGACCACCGGACCGCGGGTCATGAACTCGACCAGTTCGCCGAAGAAGGGGCGCTCCTTGTGGATCTCGTAGAACTTCTCGGCCTGGGCCTGGCTCAGCCGGATGCGCTTCTGGGCGACGATGCGCAGGCCGGCCTTCTCGATGACGGCGTTCACGGCGCCGGTCAGGTTCTTCTCGGTGGCGTCCGGCTTGATGATGGAAAAGGTGCGTTCGGTCATGGCTAGTGGTTTCAGCCTTGCAAAGAGTTGGATTTGGGAGGTCGCGGGCTTATAGCGGCGGGCCCTCCCCGCGCCAACACCTCCTTGCGTTCAAAATGCTTCAGATCAACGACCTCACTTTCGACGCCTGGGGCAGACGGTTCTTCGACCATGCCAGCGTCACCCTGCCTGTGGGCGCCAAGGTCGGGCTGGTCGGGCGCAACGGCATCGGAAAGTCGACGCTATTCAAGCTGATCCTCGGTGAACTTCACGCCGGCGACAACGAGATCAAACTGCCGAAGAACGCCCGCATCGGCTCGGTCGACCAGGAGCACCCCGCCACCCCCGTCTCCCTGCTCGACACCGTGCTGGAAGCCGACGAGGAGCGCCACGGCCTGCTGACCCGGCTGGAGACCGCCGAGCCGGAGGAGATGGCCGACATCTGGGGACGGCTGATCGAGATCGACGCCGATTCCGCGCCAGCCCGGGCCAGTGAAATCCTCGCCGGCCTTGGCTTTTCCACCGCCGACCTCGCCCGGCCCATGGCCGAGTTCTCCGGCGGCTGGCGGATGCGCGTCGCCCTGGCCGCCGCCCTGTTCGCCGAGCCGGACCTGCTGCTGCTCGACGAGCCGACCAACTATCTCGACCTGGAAGGCGCCCTCTGGCTGGAGGCGCGGCTGAAGAAGTATCCGCACACCGCCCTGGTCATCAGCCATGACCGGGAATTGCTCAATAATTCCGTGGGTTACATCCTGCATGTTCGCGAGGGCAAGCTCGACCTCTACACCGGCGGCTACGACAGCTTCGAGGAACAGCGGGCGGAGAAGGCGCGGCTGGCCGAGAGCATGAAGGCCAAGATCGAGGCCAAGCGGGCCCATATGCAGGCCTTCGTCGACCGCTTCCGGGCCAAGGCCTCCAAGGCGACCCAGGCCCAGTCCCGCCTGAAGATGCTGCAGAAGCTGCCGCCGGTGACCCTGACCCTGGAGGACCGCACCGCCCCCTTCACCATCCCCTCGCCCAAGCGCCCGCTGGCGCCGCCCCTGGCGCGGCTGGAGGGCGCCTCGGTCGGCTACGGCGGCCCGCCGGTGCTGCGGAACCTCAACCTGCGCCTCGACATCGACGACCGCATCGGCCTGCTGGGCGTCAACGGCGCCGGCAAGTCGACCTTCGCCAAGATGATCGCCGGGGCCCTGGACATCGAGCACGGCCACATCCACCGCGACCGCCGGATCAAGGTCGGCTGGTTCCACCAGCACCAGATCGAGGCCCTCGATCCGGCCGACACCCCACTGGAGATCATCCGCCGCGCCCTGCCTGAGTCCGCCGAGAGCCAGCGCCGCTCCAAGCTCGCCCAGTTCGGCCTCGGCTTCGAAAAGCAGGAGACCACGGTCGCCAACCTCTCCGGCGGTGAACGCGCCCGGCTGCTGCTGAACCTGGTGGCGATGGACGCGCCCCACCTGCTGATCCTCGACGAACCGACCAACCACCTCGACATCGACAGCCGCCGGGCCCTGCTCGACGCCCTGAACGACTACGAGGGCGCCGTCATCCTGATCACCCACGACCGGTCGCTGATGGAGCTGGTCGCCGACCGGCTGTGGCTGACGGCCGACGGGACCATCACGCCCTTCGACGGCGACCTGGAGGACTACGCGCGCCTCGTGGTGGAGCGCTCGAAG
>DASPLD010000205.1:0-19618 GCA_035627755.1 Caulobacter sp.
CCGGACGAGATGCGCTACCTTTGGCTGCTGCTCGACCAGAACCGGTTCAAGCGCGACAGCCTGTCGGAGCGCTCCCAGACCGTCTCGGGGGGCGGCGCCATCAGCTACACCGCCATCCGCCGGGCCAAGCGGTACCAGGAATGGGAAGGCGGCTTCACCGGCCTGAAGGTGACCGGCGCAGACGGCCGGCCGCTCAGGTTCACCGTTGTCGACAGCCTGATGCGCATCGACCTGCCGACGCCCCTGAAGAGCGGCGAGACGGTGAGGTTCTCGATGGAATGGACCTTCCCGCTGATCGAGACCCGGGTGATCGGCGGCCGGGGCGGCTATGAGTGCTTCACCAGGCCCGACCAGGACGGAAACTGCCTGTTCCTGGCGGCCCAATGGTTCCCGCGGCTGGCCGTCTATTCCGACTACGAGGGCTGGCACAACAAGGCCTTCCTGGGCTCGGGCGAGTTCACCCTGGAGTTCGGAGACTACGACGTCGCCCTGACCGTGCCCGCCGACCACGTGGTCTCCTCGACGGGCGAGCTGCAAAACCCGCAGGAGGTCCTGAGCGCCGCCCAGCGCGAGCGGTTCGAACGCGCCAAGTCCGCGGCCGAGCCGATCTACATCGTCACCCCGGCCGAGGCGGCGGCCGCCGAGAAGGGCAAGGCGACGGGAACCAGGACCTGGCGGTTCAAGGCGACGAACGTCCGCGATTTCGCCTTCGCCAGCAGCCGAAAGTTCATCTGGGACGCGGTGGGCGTGAAGCAGGACGACCCCGACCAGCCCCTGGTCATGGCCATGAGCTTCTATCCCAAGGAGGCTCGGCCCCTCTGGGACGCCTATTCGACCAAGGCCATCGCCCACACCATCAAGGTCTACGGCAGCTTCGCCTTCCCCTACCCCTACCCGGTCGCCCAGTCGGTGAACGGGCCGGTGGGCGGCATGGAATACCCGATGATCACCTTCAACGGCCCGCGGCCGGTGAAGGACCGGAAGACCGGGGCCCTGACCTATACCGAACGGGCCAAGTACGGCCTGATCGGCGTGGTCATCCACGAGGTCGGCCACATCTGGTTCCCGATGACCGTCAACTCCGACGAGCGCCAGTGGACCTGGATGGACGAGGGCATCAACACCTTCCTGCAGTTCCAGGCCGAGCAGCAGTGGGACGAGAAGTTCCCCTCCCGCCGGGGCGAACCGCGGGACTTGATCGAGTACATGATCAGCCGCGACCAGGTGCCGATCATGGTGCAGTCCGACAGCCTGCTGCAGTTCGGCTCCAACAGCTACGGCAAGCCGGCGACGGCCCTGGTCATCCTGCGCGAGACGGTGCTGGGGCGCGAGCTGTTCGACTATGCCTTCAAGGAATACGCCCGCCGCTGGCGGTTCAAGCGGCCGACGCCCTACGACTTCTTCCGGACGATGGAGGAGGCCAGCGGGGTCGACCTCGACTGGTTCTGGCGCGGCTGGTTCTACAGCACCGACCATGTCGACATCTCCCTGGACAAGATCGTCCAGGCGCGGATCGACACCCTCGATCCGGTGCGGGAGAAGGGACTGAAGGAGGAGCGGTCCAAGGCCGATCCCCAGAGCCTGACCGACCTCAACAACACGGCCCCCACCGTGGTCGAGACCGATCCGAAGGTCCGCGACCTCTACGACAGCACCAGCCGGTTCACGGTCACCGAGGCGGACCGGAAGAAGAGCCGCGACGCCCTGGCCAAGCTGGAGCCGGAGGAGCTGGAGGCGCTGAAGGTCCGCGACAACTTCTACCACTTCACCTTCAGCAACGTCGGCGGCCTGGTGATGCCGATCATCCTGAAACTGGAGTTCACCGACGGGACCAGCGAGATCGTCCGCATCCCGGCCGAGGTGTGGCGCAGGAACAGCCGCCAGGTCACCTGGCAGTATGTGACGC
The DNA here is from genome assembly GCA_035627755.1 of Caulobacter sp. Lineage (GTDB taxonomy): Bacteria > Pseudomonadota > Alphaproteobacteria > Caulobacterales > Caulobacteraceae > Caulobacter. The sequence goes on from DASPLD010000205.1 coordinate 1,907, forward strand.
CCAAGACCCTGAAGAGCGCCCTGGTCGACCCGAACTGGGAGACCGCCGACGCCGACACCGCCAACAACGCCTTCCCCCGCGCCATCGCGCCGCTGACCTTGAAGCCGGAGGGCGAGGATGCGCAGGATAACCGGATGAAGGACATGGACCTTCAGGTCGGCCCCGACGGCCTGGCCACCCGGCCAGCCCCGAAGAAGGATTAGGCGCATGCGGCGGTGGGTTGTCGGACTGGTCGTGGCGGCCCTCTGCCTGGCCGGAGGAGCGGCGCTGGCGCACCGGGGTCATGCGACCCTGTCGGTGGTGGTGATCGATCCGGTGAGCGGCGAGATGACCGTCACCCACCGGATGGCGGCCCACGACGCCGAACCGGCCCTTGCGGTCATCGCGCCCGACGAACAGCCCAGCCTCGACAACGACATGGCCATGGAGTTCCTCGTCGCCCATGTGACCGACAGGTTCCGGGTCAACGACGAGACCCTGGAGTTCGTTACCCGCAGCGCCGAGGGCGACGACCTGACCCTGGTGTTTCGCGGCAGGGTGAAGACGCCTGTCAAGGCGGTGGTTGTCGAGGCGGACCTGCTGCCCCCGGTCGATGGGGGCGAGCCGGAGTTCCAGGTCAACGTCCGGGTCGGCAAGGTGACGCGAACCCTGCTGTTCACGCCCGGTAGCGGCCCGAAGACCGCGATGTTCGACTAGCCGGACTTCCGGCCCAAGTACTTCATCGCCACGGTCGCCAGGAAGCCGATGAGGCAGACGACGAAGGCGACCTTGGCGATCCAGCCGGCGACGTCCACGACGAAGCCGAGGATGCCCGCGATGATCATCACGACGAGGAAGAGGCCGGCCCATTTCAGCATGGGGCGGTAACGAGGCCCTGGGGGTTTCCGTTCCGCAGGTGGTGCAGGGCGATGCCGGCGGCGGTGGCCACGTTGAGCGAGTCGAAGCCAGGCGCCATCGGGATGCTGACAGTCGTGCAGCGGACGAGCAGGGCCTCCGGCAGGCCGGGCCCCTCGGCGCCGGCGATCAGGGCGGCGCGGCCGGGCGGCGGGAGGCCGGCCAGGGGAATCTCGCCGGCGGGGGACAGGGCGATGGGCTGGAGCTCGCGGGCCTGGAGCAGGTCGATCAGGTCCTGGCCCTCGGCGAGCCGGGCGAACGGGGTGACCAGGACACCGCCGACCGAGACGCGGATGGCCTTGCGGTACAGGGGATCACAGCAGGCAGGGTCGAGCAGCACCGCATCGGCCCCAAAGGCGGCGGCGTTGCGGAACAGACCGCCCATGTTGTCGTGGTTGGCGATGCCGACCAGGGCGAGGACCAGGGCCCTCTCCGGAAGTCGGTCCAGCAGGGCGGCGGCGCTCGGCGGGTCGATGCGGCGGCCAAGGGCGAGGATTCCGCGATGCAGGTGGAAGCCCGCGATGGCGTCGAGCACCGCCTGATCGGCGCGATAGACAGGGACCGCAGCCGGGAGGTCGTCGAGGATCGGCTGCAGCTTGGCCTGGCGCCGGGGGTCGATCAGCACCGACACCGCCTCGAACCCCGCCTGCCGCGCCAGCAGCCGCAGCACCACCTCGCCCTCGGCGACGAACAGCCCCTGGCGGCCGACGAGATCCCGCTCGCGGATGTCGCGATAGGGCTCGACGCGCGGGTCGGCGGGGTCGTGGATGGGGATGAGCACGGCTCTTCCTTATCCGTCATCCCGGCCGTAGCGAAGCGGAGAGCCGGGACCAGGGGCCGCGCCCACATCGGCTGCGGCTGCAACGTGCGCGATCCTGCCCTGCCTGGGTCCCGGATCGGCCCTGCGGGCCGTCCGGGACGACGGGTTTTAGGCTCCGTACCTGCGCCCCAGCTCGGCCGTCACCTCATGAAACTCCCGCACGGTATCGGCGATGATGTCCGCCACCGGCCGCACGCTGTCGATGCGGCCAGCCACCTGGCCGGAGAGGGCGATGGAGGCTTCCATGTCGCCACCGAAATAGAGGGCGAGGGCGTTGCGGAACTCGGCCATCACCCCGCCTTCGGGCGGCTCCTTCTCGTAGGCGGTGGTCTTTTCGGTCCGCAGGGCGCGCAACGCCGGGCCGGGGCCGAAGCGGTTGAGGAAGACGGTGTCGGTCTCCCTGGCCTCGACGATGGCGGTCTTCCAGTTGTCGTGCACCGGCGACTCCGCGGCCGAGACCATGCGGGTGCCCATCTGCACGCCCTCGGCGCCGAGGGCGAAGGCGGCGGCCATGGTGGCGCCGTCGACGATGCCGCCGGCGGCGATCACCGGAACCTGGACCTTCGAGCAGACCAGCGGCAGCAGCACCATGGTCGAGACGTCGCGCGGATTCTTGAAGCCGCCGCCCTCCCCGCCCTCGACGATCAGGCCGTCGACCCCGGCCTCGACCGCCTTCAGGGCGGCGCTCAGCGAAGGGACGACGTGGAACACAGTCAGGCCGGCTTCCTTCAGCTGGCCGCAGTAGCGGGTCGGATCGCCCGCGGAGGTGGAGACGAACTGCACCCCCTGGTCGATAATGAACCCGACGATGTCGGGGTCGCGGACGAAGGCCTGGGCGACGTTGACGCCGAACGGCTTGTCGGTCAGCCGTCGCATCTTGCCGATCTCCTCGCGCACCGCCTCGAGCTCGCCCGAGGAGGTCTCGATGATCCCCATGCCGCCGGCGTTGGACACCGCCGAGGCCAGCTGCGCCCGGGCGATCCAGCCCATCGGCGCCTGGATGATGGGGTATTTCACCCCGAGCAGTTCGGTGATGCGGTTCTCGATCATGGCGTCCCCTTTTCCACGCTTGTCCCGCGTCTGACAGTGCGGAAGCCAAGGTGCGACTGACCCGTGTCCGGCGGCCCCGGCTGGCGGGCGGCCGGGCGGTAACGGAGGCAGAAGTTGTCGGCGCAGAGATAGGAGCCGCCCTTGATCAGCCGCGGCGCGTCCGGACCGGGGCCATAACGGCCGGAGGTCCATTCCCAGACGTTGCCGGAGAGGTCGTGCAGGCCATAGGCGCTGGCCGGGAAGCAGCCGACCGGGGCGGTGCGGGCCTTGTAGCCGTCCTGGCCGGTGTCGACGGCCGGAAAGACGCCCTGCCAGGTGTTGGCGCGCGGCGTCTTGGCGGCTTCGCCCCACTCATAGGGGGCGCCGTCCAGGCCGGCGCGGGCGGCGAACTCCCACTCCTCCTCCGTCGGCAGGTCGCGGCCCTTCCAGCGGGCGTAGGCCAGGGCGTCCTCGTAGGCGACATGGACGACGGGATGGCGGCCCAGGCCCTTGAGGTCGCTGCCCGGCCCCTTGGGATGCTTCCAGCTGGCCCCCTCGACGACCCGCCACCAGTTGGCGGGGTTGCCATCCCCCAGCCCCTCGGCCCCGACGAAGACCAGGGAGGAGGGCTTGAGCATCTCCCTCGGCACGCCGGGGTAGAGGGCCGGATCGGGCGGCCGCTCGGCCAGGGTGACGTAGCCGGTGGCCGCCACGAAGGCGGCGAACGCCTCGTTGGTCACCTCGGTGCGGTCGATGGCGAAGGGGCCGACCGTCACCCGGCGCGGCGGTCCCTCGTCACCATGCAGGGCGCCGGCGCCGAGAGTGAAGGTCCCGCCGGGCAGGACTGCCTCGCCGGTCGGCTGGGACGGGCATTGCGGCTCGGCCACCGCGACTGGCTTCCCTCCGCAGGCGGCCAGCATCAGGGGCGCCAACAGGACCAGCCGCCAGATCACGGCCCGATCGCCCTGAACACCAGCTCGGCGACGATGGCCTCGGCCTGTTCGGGAGTCTGCCCCTGGTCGAGGCGCAGGCGCCGCCAGGCGTCGAAGCTCATCGCAAGGTCGACCATCTCCACCAACTGGACGTCGGCCTGGATGTCCTCGGGCAGCAGGGCGGTGGCGAGATAGCGCTGCAGCCGCACCAGGTTCTGGTGCTCCTTCTGCAGGAAGGGCGAGCGGGCGCGGTGGGCGTCGGCGGCCACCTGGTAGGGCATCATCTCCTCGAACAGCCGCACCCGGCGGTGGATCAGGTTGCGCAGCCGCTCGCGCCAGTCCGCCCCGACCACCGGTTCGGCGGCGATGGGCGCCAGCCGGCTCAGCATCATGGCGTGCATCTCGCGGTAGAGACCGTCCATGTCGTTGAACAGGCGGAAGACGGTGCGCAGGCCCACCCCCGCCCGCTCCGCCACCGCCTCGGCCGGCGGGGTCATGTAGCCCTCGCGGATCAGCTCCAGCATGGCGGCGACGATGCGCGCCCGGTTGGCCTCGGCCCGCAGGCGGCGGCCATCGACGGGCGGCGGAGGCGGAAGGGCGGCCATCGCCATGGCCATTGCCGCCGCCAGCGGGTTCTGTCCAGTCGGCTCATCCATTTGCCAGGGCCTTGGGCCGGGCGAGCTGCCAGACCAGGGCAAGGCCCAGGACCGCCAGCGTCACGAGCATGCCCGTGCGGCCCGGGATCTCGTGCGGTGGCGGCTTGCTCACGAAGGCGACGAACAGGACCAGCGCCGCCTTGCCGGTCTCCACGGCGAGCAGGGCGGCGGCGAAGGCGCGGAAGCGCCAGGCCGCCAGCAGGTCGATCACCCCAGCCGCGATCTGGCCGACGCCGGCCAAGGCCAGCAGGAAAACGATGGTCTTGCCGCCCGCGTCCAGGTCGAAACCGGCGATGGATGCGGCTCCGCTGTCCGCCAGGAAGACATGCAGCCCGCCCCGCACGAGGTTGAACAGGCCAAGCAGGGTCAGGACGCCGAGCGTGACCCGCGCGGGAGGCATCAGAGGCCGCCGGCCGGGCTGCACTGGATCAGCAACTGGCCCTTCAGGCCCGCCTTGCGGTGATGCCCGATGGCCGCGACCTCCGGAGAGGTGGCGATGGCCACGAAGACGGCGCGGCTGGGATACTCCATGATGGCGGCCACGTCCCACAGCTCTCCGACCTCGCCGATCACCAGATGGTCGATGACGGCCGAGAAGATGATCCGCCCGCCCTTCGCCGCGACCAAGGCGCTCATCGGCGCGCCGTAGCGCATGTAGGCCTCCCGGCCGCTGATCTTCGGCTCGCTTGGGTCGTCATACTGGGCGACCTCATGGAACTTCAGCAGGTTGAGCATCTGGATCGGCTGGTCGCCACCCAGGCCCAGCAGGCCGGCCAGCTGATCCTGCCGCGGCATCACGGCGTTTTCGACATTCACGGATTCTCTCCGATGAAGCGGTTGATGAGGTCGGCGATCTCGGCCGGCCGGTCTTCCTGCAGGAAGTGGCCGCCGCCCTCGATGGTCAGGTGGGGTTGGCCCTTCGCCCCCGGAATCCGTTCCTGGAACGCTCTGTCGCCGCCGCGGGTGACCGGGTCGGCGTCGCTGAAGGCGGTCAGGAAGGGCTTGTCGAACCGTTCGAGCACCGCCCAGGCGGCCTTGTTCTCGACGACCGAGGGATGCTCGGGCGTCACCGGCACGAAGGTCGGGAAGGCGCGGGCGCAGGTCTTGTAGGACTCGTCGGGAAAGGGCGCGTCGTAGGCGGCGATCTCCTCCTCGCTCAAGGTCCGGACCGAGCCCATGTTCACGAAGGCCCCGGCTGGGAACACCGGCATCGACTGGCTCACCTCAAGCCACTGCTTGAAGCCCTCGGTCATGCCGCTGCCGGTCGGCAGGCCGGTGTTGGCGACGATCACCCGGGCGAATCGCTCGGGGAAGGCGGCGACCAGCCGCAACCCGATCAGCCCGCCCCAGTCCTGGCAGAACAGGGTGATGTCCCGCAGGTCGAGCTGCACCAGCCAGTCGCTCATCCAGGCCACGTGCGTCTCGTAGCTGTAGTCCGCCTTGTCCGCCGGCTTGTCCGAGCGGCCGAAGCCGATCAGGTCCGGCGCCAGCACCCGATGCCGCGACAGCCGCGGGATGATGTGCCGGTAGAGGTACGACCAGCTGGGCTCGCCGTGCATCAGCAGCACGGGGGCGGCATCCGCCGGCCCTTCCTCGACATAGGCCAGCCTGAGCGGCTGCCCGCCCGGGGCGGCGACCTCGGCGTACCGGGGTGGGAACGGAAAATCCGGCAAGCCTTCGAAATGCGCCTCGGGGGTTCGCAACACCTGCACCTGAGCTCTCCGATCTGGCCGCCTTGACGCCGGCGGCTAATTTGGCATTATTTGTGCCAATAGTTTTGCGGGCGTCAAGCGCCCGATCCAGGGAGGGTTGGGTGTCGGTGGCGGCGGTCCAGTATTTCCATCAGGCGGACGATCCCTACAGCCACCTTGCGGCGCAGCTGCTGGGGCCGCTGGCCCGGGCCTACGACATCGATGTCGAGGTGCATCTCGTCCCGCCGCCGGCCGAAAGCGCCGCGCCCGATCCCGGCCGCCTGGCCGCCTGGAGCCTGCGCGACGCCGCCCGGCTGGCCGCGGCCCACGGGCTCCACATGCCTCAGGCGGCGCGATCCCCCTGCCCGGATCAGGTCACCCTGGCGCTAGGCGCCCTGGCAGCCGCGATGGACGGGCCGGACTTCGCCGAGCGGGCGGCCGTCATCGGCGCGGCCCTGTGGAGCGGCGACGACGTGGCCCTCGAGCGCTTCCCCCTCGGCGCGCCCGGCCCGGCGCTGGACCGCGGCCAGGCCCGGCGGCTGGAGCTCGGCCACTATCTCGGGGCCACCTTCCATCATGACGGAAGCTGGTACTGGGGACCCGACCGGCTGCACTACCTGGAAGCGGCCCTCGCCACCCGCCGCCGCCCCGGGGCCGAACCGGTCGCCAGGGTGATGCAGGAGGGACCGCAGGCTCAGGCGCGGTGTTCGGCCACTCTCGACTTCTTCGCCTCCTTGCGGAGCCCCTACACCCACCTCGCCGCTCGCCGGGCGCGGGAGCTCGCCGAGCGGTACGGGGCCAACTTCCGGCTTCGCCCGGTGCTGCCGATGGTCATGCGCGGCCTGCCGGTGCCGCGTGAGAAGCAGGCCTACATCGTCAAGGACTGCTGGCGGGAGGCCATGCGCCAGGGGATCGCCTTTGGCCGGGTCTGCGATCCGGTGGGCCTGGGCGTCGAACGCGGGATGGGGGTGATGCACCGGGCCATCGCCCTGGGGAAGGGCGCCGCCTTCACCGAGTCCTTCCTGGCCGGCGCCTTCGCCGAGGGGATCGACGCGACGACCGACGAGGGGCTCTGGGCCATGGCCGAGCGGGCCGGCCTGACCAGGGACGATGTCGCCGCCGGCCTGGCCGACGACAGCTGGCGCGAAGTGGCCGAGGCCAACCGGCTGGAGCTGCTTGAGCTCGGCCTGTGGGGCGTGCCCTCGTTCCGGGTCGGAGACCTGGCCGGCCACTGGGGCCAGGACCGGCTGTGGGCGGTCGAACAGGATCTGATCGCCCTGGCCTCCGAACGCCTGGCCCCCGAACTGGCCGAGGAGGCCTGACCATGAAGCGCCTGCTCGCCGCCGTCGTGGTGCTCGCCGTGCTGTTGGGCGCGGTCTGGTACGCGCGCGGGCCGATCGCCCTGGCGGTGATGGACCGCAGTCTGGCGAAGACCATGGGCGCCGACGCCGTCGCCGGCCTGCCGGACGGGTTGCACGCCTTCGTCTGCGGCTCGGGATCGCCGCTGCCGGACCGGGACCGCAACGGTCCCTGCACCGCGGTGGTGGCGGGCGGCCGGGTGTTCCTGGTCGACGCCGGCGAAGGCGCGGCCGAGAGCTTCGCCCGGGCCGGCGTTCCGGCGGGCCGGATCGAGGGGGTCTTCCTCAGCCACTTCCATTCGGACCACCTGGACGGCCTGGCGGCGGTGGCCCTGCAGCGCTGGATCGGGCGGGCGGCGACCACGCCCCTGGCCCTGACCGGACCGGCGGGCGTCGAGCGCATCGCGGCGGGGCTCAACGCGCTCTACGCCATCGACAACGGCTATCGCACCGCCCACCACGGCGCGCCGGCGACGCCGCCATCCGGCGCCGGCTTTGCGGGCCGGGCCTTTGCCTTCGCCGAGGGCCAGACCTCGGTCGTCGTGCTCGACGATGGCGGGCTGAGGGTGACCGCCTTCCGGGTCGACCATGGGCCGGCCGAGCCGGCGGTCGGCTACCGTTTCGACTACAGGGGCCGGAGCCTGGTGGTCAGCGGCGACAGCTCGGCGAGCGCCAACCTGGTCGCCAACGCCAGGGGCGCGGACCTGCTGATCCACGACGCCCTGTCGCCGGCGCTGGTCCGGCGGATGTCGGCGGCCGCGACGGCGGCGGGACAGAAGAACCGGGCGAAGATCCTGCTCGACATCATCGACTACCATGCCGGTCCCGAGGAGGTGGCGATGCAGGCCAGGGCGGCGGGGGTGAAGTCGGTGCTGCTGACCCACATCGTGCCGCCGCTGCCGCTGCGCGGGCTGGAGGTCCCGTTTCTGGGCGCAGCCCGCCAGGCCTTCGACGGCCCGCTGTGGATCGCCCGGGACCGCGACCTGATCAGCCTGCCGGCCGGGTCGGCCCGCATCGACCGCCGCCGGCTCGGCCGCTAGACAACATCCACGGGGAGAGCGTCATGAAACAGAGGACCCTGATCAGCCTCGCGGCGGCGGCGCTGGTGGTCGGCGGCGGCGGCTACTTCGCCTTCCAGCACTTCAAGATCTACCTGCCCGGCGTCATCGGGCGGCTGAAGAATCCGATCGGACCGAACCAGCCGGTGACCTGGGCCAGGGGGCCGGTCGCCGCGCCGGCGGGGCAGCGGCCGCCGAACATCATCCTGATCGTCGCCGACGACCTGGGGATCAACGACGTCACCGCCACCGGAACCGGCGTCGCGGGCAAGGTTCCGACGCCGCACATCGATTCCATCGCCAGGACCGGGGTCCGGTTCGCCAACGGCTATTCAGGCAACGCCACCTGCTCCCCTTCCCGCGCGGCGATGATGACCGGCCGCTATCCGACACGGTTCGGCTTCGAGTTCACCGCCGTGCCAAAGTCCTTCGCCCGCGAGGTCACCCACGTCGCCGACGGGCCGATCAAGCCGGTATTCTACGAGGACCGCGCCAAGGACATGCCGCCGGTCGAGACGATGGGCGTGCCGCCCGCGGAGACCACGGTCGCCGAGGCGCTGAAGGCCAAGGGCTACCGAACCCTGCACATCGGCAAGTGGCACCTGGGGGAGGCGCCGGCCATGCAGCCGACCGGCCAGGGCTTCGACGAGAGCCTCGCCATCCTGGCCGGCGCGGGGATGTTCCTGAAACCGGACGATCCGAACGTCGTGAATTCCAAGCAGGCGTTCGACCCGATCGACCGCTACCTGTGGCCCAACCTGCCCTATTCGGTGCGCTGGAACGGCGGCAAGCCGTTCGAGCCCAGGGGCTATGTCACCGACTATTTCGGCGACGAGGCGGTGAAGGCGATCCAGGCCAACGCCAACCGGCCCTTCTTCCTCTACCTGGCGTTCAACGCGCCGCACACGCCGTTGCAGGCCACCAGGGCAGACTACGACGCCCTGTCAGACATTCCCGACCATACGGCGCGGGTCTATGGCGGGATGGTCCGGTCGCTGGATCGCAACGTCGGCAAGGTGCTGGCCGAACTCGACCGGCTGGGGCTGACCGAGAACACCATCGTCATCTTCACCAGCGACAACGGCGGGGCCAACTACATCGGCCTGCCGGACATCAACAAGCCCTTCCGCGGCTGGAAGGCGACCTTCTTCGAGGGCGGGATCAACGTGCCCTTCTTCATGAAGTGGCCGGCGAAGATCGCGCCGGGTCAGGTGGCGCCGGCCAGGGCCATGCACATCGACATCTTCGCCACGGCCGCGACCGCGGCGGGCGCCGAGACGCACCCCAAGGTGGACGGGGTGGACCTCGTGAGCCTGGCGCAGGGCAAGGGACCGCCCCGGCCGCTGTTCTTCCGCTCGGGGCACTACCGCACAGTGATCTTCGACGACTGGAAGCTGCAGACGTCGGAACGGCCCAGGAAGACCTGGCTGTTCAACCTCGCGGCCGACCCGACCGAGCGGACCAACCTGGCGGGCAGCGAGCCGGCGCGGCTGGCGCAGCTGACGGCCCTGCTGGACGAGCAGGATCGCCGGGCCGGCAAGCCCCTGTGGCCAGCACTGGTCGAGGCGCCCTTCTTCATCGACCAGCCTCTCAACAAGGAGCGGAACCTGAAGGGCGAGTACGTGATGTGGGCGAACTGAGACCGAGCGTCGCCCAGCGACGATTTTTCATCCTCGCGTCATCCAGTCGGGCGCGCCGCCCGTAGGAGTTGGCGAGGGCCGGGTCATTCCCCAGCTTCCGTGTTCCCCAGGACCGGCCCTTATTGCGGAGTTCGCCTCCGCAGCGAGAGGGCGGCTTGCCGCCCTGAGCTCCGCAAGGGCGGGGCCGGCCCTACTCCCCCCGACCTATGGCCGGTCCCGCCCATCGGGGCCACGGCGCCCGGCCGGCAGGCAGTCTGCCGCATCCGATTGGGTCCGCCATCGCCATGCGTGGACTTTTTCGTCCGAACGCATCATAGAGCCGCCCGTGTCCGCCTCCACGACATCCGGCCGCAGAGCCGACCTCGACTGGCTGAGGATCGTCGCCCTCGGGCTGCTGATCCTTTACCATGTCGCCCTGGTCTACACGCCCTGGGACTGGCACCTGAACAGCCAGCACCGATTCGTCTGGATGGAGGAGGTGGTGCTGCTGACCTCCCCCTGGCGGCTGACCCTGCTGTTCCTGGTCTCCGGCGCGGCGCTTAGGTTGATGAGCCGCAAGTACGAGGCAAAGGCCGTGCTGAGCCAGCGGTTCGCCCGCCTGGCGCCGCCCTTCCTGTTCGGGACCCTGTTCCTGGTCACCCCGCAGTCCTGGGCCGAGACGGCCGCCAAGGACGGCTACACGGGCGGCTTCGCCCACTGGTGGTTCAGCGAGTTCAGCCTTGACGGCATCGCCGACGGCATCCCGATCAACCACCTGTGGTTCGTGCTCTACATCGCCGCCTACAGCCTGGTGGCGGTGGCGCTGCTGACCAGGCCTGCCTGGATCGCCGCGGCCGAGGCCTGGCTGGAGCGGACGCTGACCGGCTGGAAGCTGCTGGTGCTGCCGGTGCTCTACCTGGCTCTGGTTCGCCAGTGGCTGTTCCCCTGGTTCGGGCTGAACAACCAGATCCAGAACGACTGGTACAACCACGCCTCCTCGCTCGGCGTCTTCCTGTTTGGCTTCCTGGTCGTCGGCCGGGCCCAGATCTGGGCCCAGCTTGAGCGGATGCGCTGGATCGCCCTGCCGGCGGCGGCGGTGTCGGTCGTCTGCCTGATGGCCTTGCATGCCCACCCGGGCGGCGAGACGCTGTCCGGTTCGGTCAAGAACGCCAGCTTCGCCGTCAACCAGTGGATGACGGTATGCGCGGCGCTCGGCTTCGCCAGCCGCCATCTGCGTGGGGCGGACGGGCCGGTGCGGCGCTATCTGAACGACGCCATCTTCCCCTGCTACCTGGCCCATCAGACCATCCTGGTGCTGGCGGTGTTCGCGCTGGCGCCCAAGGCCCTGCCAGCCTGGCTTGAGGCGCCGGTCCTCATCCTCATCACCCTGGGCGGCAGCCTGATGGTCTATGAACTCGTGCGGCGGGTCGAGCTGCTGCGACCGATCTGGGGCCTGAAGCCCTTCGGTCCGCCCGCCCCGCCCGAGCCGAGCCCCGCGCGCCTCGCCCTGATCGCGGCGGTCCGCAACGAGATGGCCGAGCCGCCGCGAGTGCAGTCGGCGTGATCCTCGACGAACTGGCCGCCCAGTTCGCGCCCGGCCAGCGCTGGCGGCGGCGGCGCATCCTGCTGGCCATCGGCGTGGCGGCCCCGGTCTTCGCCTTCCTGGCCGTCGTCCTGGCGGTGCTGGCCTACCCCGGCTTCAACAACGCCACCCAGTTCCTCAGCGAACTGGGCGGTTCGACGGCCAAGCACCCCTGGCTGTTCAACGGCGGGGTGACCGTCAGCGGGGTCGGGGCGGCGTTGGCGGGGCTGGGCTTCGGTCTGGCGCTCGTGGCGCTGGGCGGGTCACGGATCGCGGCCGGTGGGGTGGCGCTCTGCTTCGTCCTGGCGGCGATCGGCATGGTAGTCAGCGCCCTGATCGCCTGGCCCAACCCCTGGCACCTGCTGATCAACCTGGGGCTCGGCATCATCCTGGCGCCGCTGTTCCTGATCTGGGGGCTTTGGCGCGTGGCGGGGATGGGCCGGCTCAAGCTGTTCCTGGCCGGGATCAGCCTGGCCAACCTGCTGATGGCGCTGATCACCAATCACCGGCTCTGGTACGGGTTGGTCAATCCCTCCAACGTTGGCTGGTGGGAGAGCGCCTTCGCCATCCTGCTCGTCGGTTGGACGGGAATCGCCGCCTATGTTCTGGAGCGGCGGCTGTATCGGCTCGCGCAGGAGCAGGCGCCCGACCAGACCCTCTGAACGGCGTTCCGCCCCAGATCGGTCACACATGCGCAGGGCCGATGAATTTTCGGGCGTTGGTCGCCCGGTCGGTGATTTTCCGCTTCCTTCGCAACGCAACATAACGTATCCGTGATAGCCACGTTACCAGCCCCGACGGAGTCGAGCGCAAGCCGCCTCGGGGTTCTGGGCGGACCTACACGAACGGCGGATCCACCATGGACGGCACGACCAATCTGGCCCTGCGTTATGAGCCGGATCACGAGCATGCCTACTCGCCCCTGGGCGAGCCCTGGCTGCCGCCGGAGAACCGGCTGGAGATGCCGCGCCAGGCCCTGGCCGCGGGCGCGCCCAAGCTCGCCAAGGCGCCGAGCACCTCGCCGGCCGACATCGGCCTGCGCCGCACGATCCTGTTCGCGGCCAGCTGGCTCCTGACCTTCCTGATCGCCCTGACCCCGTTCCAGCTCTACATGCGCGACGGCTTCACCCCGCTGGAAGGCGTGGCCCTGGGCCTGTTCGTGGTGCTGGTCGGGGCGGTGTCGACCTGGTTCTGCAGCGCCGTCGCCGGCTTCGCGGTGCTGAAGAACCGCAAGGAAGACATCTTCGACTTCCCCGAGATCGCGCCTGCGCCGCGGGTCCGCACGGCCCTCCTGATGCCGCTCTACAACGAGGACCCGGCGGCCACCCTGGGGCGGCTGGCGCGGATCGAGCGGTCGCTGGCCAACCTCGGCGTCGCCCACTGGTTCGACCTCTTCGTGCTCAGCGACACCACCAACGAGGCCATCGCCGCCCAGGAGCGCGTGCAGTTCTCGGCCCTTCGGGCCCGCAGCCGTTGCGCGACCTTCTACCGCCGGCGGCCCAAGAACATCGAGCGCAAGGCCGGCAACGTCGCCGACTGGGTGACCCGCTGGGGCGGCGCCTACGAGCACATGATCATCCTCGACGCCGACAGCCTGATGAGCGGCGACACCGTGCTCAAGCTGGTCGACGCCATGGAGCGCCACCCCGGCGTGGGCCTGCTGCAGACCACGCCGGTGATCGTCGGCGCCGAGAGCCTGTACGCCCGCGCCCAGCAGTTCAGCGTCCGGATGTTCGGCAAGGTCGCCGCGGCGGGCCTCGCCTGGTGGACCGGCGCCGAGAGCAGCTACTGGGGCCACAACGCCATCATCCGGGTGAAGGCGTTCGCCGCCTGCTCGGGCCTCCCCGTCCTGCCCGGCAAGAAGCCGTTCGGCGGCCACATCCTCAGCCACGACGTGGTCGAGGCCGCCCTGCTCCGCCGCGGCGGCTGGGCGGTGCACGTCACTCCGGCCCTGGATGGTTCGAGCGAAGAGACCCCGCCGTCGATGCTCGAGTTCATGAAACGCGACCGGCGCTGGGCGCAGGGCAACCTGCAGCACCTCGGCCTGATCTTCGCCCGCGGCCTGCACCCGATCAGCCGGCTGCAGCTGTTCTTCGGCATGCTCTGCTACCTGGTCTCGCCGATCTGGCTGGCCTCGCTGGTGGTGGGGCTGGGCATCCAGGCGCAGATCACCCTGACCATGCCGGTCTACTGGCGCCTGCTCGCCCCGGTGAAGTACGACCCGATCATCTGGGCCTCGCTGCTGACCGTCCTGATGCTGATCGGGCCCAAGATCCTGGGCCTGGCGCTGACCCTGAGCCGCCCGGAAGAGCGCGCCAAGTTCGGCGGGGCCCTGGCCATCCTCAAGAGCGCCGCCTTCGAGACCGCCTACTCGGCGGTGATGGCCCCGGTGATGATGGTCGGCCACAGCCGCATCGTGTTCGAGATCCTGTCGGGCAAGGACGCCGGCTGGACCGCCCAGACCCGCGACGGCGAGACCCTCAGCTATCGGGACGCCTTCCGCGCCCACCGCTGGGAGATCAACACCGGCCTGCTGTTCGCCTCGATGCTGCTGCTCGCCCCGCACCTGACCATCTGGTTCGCCCCGATCATCCTGCCGCTCCTGGCCTCGCCGTTCATCGCCGTGCTGACCAGCCGCAAGGACCTGGGCGCCGCCGCCGGCCGCCTGGGCCTGCTGGTCACACCCGAGGAAGTCTCCGAGCGGAGCGAAGCCCGCGGCGCCCAGATCCACCAGCTGTTCCCGCCGGTCAGCGACCGCCGGCCGACGATGGCGGAGGACGAGCCGCCGGAAAGCTCGGTCTACTGGCCGAGCCTGATCGCGACCCAGCGGCGGGCGATGCCGATGAGCGCGACCGTCCACTAAGCTCCGTCATCCCGGACAGCCCGAAGGGCTGATCCGGGACCCAGGGGACCCACGCAAGCAATTCAGAGCCGGCCTCCGCCGCCAGCGGCCGCCGCCCCTGGGTCCCGGCTCTCCGCGCTGCGCGCTGCGGCCGGGATGACGGGGTTTGGAGCAGCCTTGAAGGGTCAAGCCGCCTTGGGCAGCCTGTCCTTCTTCTTCTTTTTCTTCTCGCCCTTGGGCGGCTTCTCGGCCTTGGGCTCCTTGACCTTCTTGGCCTTCGCCTCGCCGGAGGCGAGGATCTCCAGCGCCTCCAGCAGCGCCTCGCGCTTGCCCTTCGGCAGCAACCCCAGCAGCGCCGCGTCGGCCGCCGCCGTCTTCGGGGCGATGCCGTCCAGCGCCGCGCGGCCGGCGTCCGTGAGGCGGACCGCGTTGGCGCGGGCGTCGAGGGGGGATCGCTCGCGGGCCAGCAGGCCCTTGTCGATCATCCGGGCGACCATGTCGGCCAGGGTCGAGCGGTCGACGCCGGTGGCGGCGACCAGGTCGGCCTGGGCGGCGCCCTCCTTCTCGGCGACGGCGGCGAGCACCGCGTGCTGGCGCTGGGTGACGGCGCCGGGGCCGGCCTCGGCGGCATAGAGATCGAGCGCCCGCTGGGCGGCCCGGTGCAGCAGGTGACCCACCGACGCGGCGGCGCGCCTGCCCGATTTGTCCTTCGCCATCATCCCCTCCGGCCCGACTGAACCGAGGGCGGAGCATAAGAGCCCTCTGCGTCGATTTGACGACAGATCATTCCACCAGGGGCGGCGGCGGCTTGACGTCCTCGGGCTCGACGTGCGGCCCGCCCTCGGCCTCGGCCTCCTTCATACCCTTCATGATCAGGGGCGTCTGGGCGAGCGAGAAGGCGAGGGTCAGCAGGATCAGGCCGGGGAAGCGGAACAGCACCCAGACCTCGTCGGGGAAGTTGCGCCAGACCACCTCGTTCAGCCCAGCCAGGCAGAGGAAGAATATCCCGTAGCGCAGGGTGAACACCCGCCAGACCCGCCGGCTCATGGTCAACGCCTCGCCCATCAGGAGCTTGAGCGGGTTCTTGCCGGCCAGCAGGCCGCCGAGCAGGGCGACCCCGAAGGTGACGTTCATGATCGTCGGCTTCATCTTGAGGAAGCGCTCGTCGTTGAACACCAGGGTCAGCGTCCCGAACACCAGGGCCGCCCCGCCGGCGATCAGCGGCATGGGCGCAACCCGCCGCTCGGCCACGAATCCGAGCAGCAGGGCGGCGGCGGACCCGGCGACCAGCCACCAGCTGGCGCTGACCAGGTTGCGGGTCACCAGGAAGCCGACGAGGAAGGCGACCAGGCCGCCGTAGTCGACCGTCGCGCGAACCCAGGAGCGGGCCTTGGGGGAAAGTTCGGCCATGAAGTGCTACGCGTCCAATCCAACCAGTGATCTGGAAAAGGCCCGGGCGTCGAAGGGTTGCAGGTCGTCGATCCCCTCCCCCACCCCGATGAGCTTGATCGGGCTGTCGGAGGCCTGGGCAACGGGCACCAGCACCCCGCCTCGGGCGGTGCCGTCGAGCTTGGTCATGACGATCCCGGAGACCCCGATCTGGTTGCCGAACAGGTTCTCCTGGGAGAGGGCGTTGCGGCCCACCGTGGCGTCGAGCACCAGCAGGGTCTCGTGCGGCGCCTCCGGGTCGACCTTCTTCAGGACGCGGATGACCTTGAGGAGCTCGTCCATCAGCCCCTGCTTGTTCTGCAGCCGGCCGGCCGTGTCGATCAGCACCACGTCGTAGTCCTCGGCCTTGGCGCGGGCGACGGCGTCGAAGGCCAGGCCCGCCGCGTCGGCCCCGGTGGGCCGGCTCATGAAGTCGGCGCCCGCCCGCTGGGCCCAGACGCCGAGCTGCTCGACCGCGGCGGCGCGGAAGGTGTCGCCCGCGACCACCAGCACCTTGGCGCCCTTGCCCGTCAGGTCGGCGGCGATCTTGCCAAGCGTGGTGGTCTTGCCCGATCCGTTGACCCCGATGAACAGCACGACGTAGGGCTTGGGGCCGGAAAGCGGGTCGAAATCCCCCTCCCGGCTGACCAGTTCCTTGGCGACCAGCTCGGCCAGCGCCTCCTTGACCTCCTGGTCGGAGACCGACTTGCCGAACTTGGCGTCGCTGAACGCCTGGGTGATGCGGCCGGCGGCGTGGGGGCCGAGGTCGGCCTCGATCAGCATCTCCTCGAGTTCGTCCAGCTGGGCCTGGTCGAGGGGCCGGCGGAAGATCTCGGTGACCTGCTGGGTCATCGCCTGCGAGGAGCGGGACAGCCCGCTGGTCAGGCGCTGGAACCAGCCTTGTTTCTGTTCAGCCATGGAGCGGGGTCTAGCGTGGCGCGGCGATGAGGTCACGCGGCTTTCAACAGCGTTGGCGGGGGCTTAGACAGGGAACCATGCCCAGCCTAGAGCTCGCCTTTCTGCTGTTCGACTACGCCGCCGTGGCGGTGTTCGGGGCGACGGGCGCGCTGGCGGCGGCGCGGAAGGGGCATGACATCGTCACCTTCGCCTTCTTCGCGGCGATGACCGGGGTCGGCGGCGGGACCCTCCGGGACCTGCTGATCGGGGCGCCGGTGTTCTGGATCAACCAGCCGGGACCGCTGTTGACCTGCGTGGCGGCGGCGGTCGTCGTCTGGCTCGTCGGGGGCGTACACTGGGAGAAGGGCGGGCGGCTGAAGGCCCTGCTCTGGCTCGATGCGGTGGGGATGGCGGCCTATGCGATCGTCGGGGCGGCCAAGGCGCTGTCCTTGGGGGTGCATCCCATCTCGGCCGTGGTCATGGGAATGATGACCGCGACCTTCGGCGGGGTGCTGAGGGACGTGGTGGCCGGGGAGCCGTCGGTGCTGCTGCGCCGGGAGATCTATGTGTCGGCGGCGATTCTGGGGGCGATCGTGTTCGTGATGCTGGCGGGGTTCGGCCTGGACCGGATCCTGGCGGGGCTGATCGGGTTCGGCTGCGCCTTCGCGCTGCGGGCGGCGGCGATCCGGTGGGGGTTGGCGTGGCCGGGGTTCAAGGTGCGGGACGCGGATCGCGGCGCCGATACGGAATAGCGCGCCCCCTCTTTCCGTCATCCCGGACGGACCGCAGGGACGATCCGGCGACTGTATTGGGTCAAGCGCGGACCTCCCAGGGTCTGCCGCTCTTGATGATGCTGTTGGCGGCCATGGCGATGCGCCTTGCGATGGCGACGAAGGCGACCTTGGG
>DASPLD010000206.1:0-11991 GCA_035627755.1 Caulobacter sp.
GGGTCTCGCCCGCCGCCACCTGGCGCAGGGCGCGCAGCAGGTCGCCGCGCCGCAGCGGCTGGATCAGCACCGCCTCCGCCTGTCCCTGGCGAACCAGGGCCCCAGGCCGCGCATCGCCGTACTCGCCGAGCACCAGGGTCGGGGCCCCGCTGCGCGCCGCCGATTCCAGGCCGGCCGGGTCGCCGATCGCCACCACGGCGCCGGGCGCCTCAAGGCCCGCGGCCTCCAGCCCGGCGGCCGCCAGGTACCGGCCGGCCACCGCGCGGGTGCAAGGGCCTTCCAGCGCCAGGGCCGCGAGGCCCTGCAGCTTCGGCCAGGCCGGCGCCGCTTCGGCGGTCTCCAGTTTGAGGGTGAAGCCGAACACAGAGCCGCGGCCGACCTGGCTGGCCACCTGGATGTCGCCGCCCATCGCCTCGACCAGCCGCTTGCAGATGGCCAGGCCCAGGCCCGTGCCCCCGAACCGGCGGGTGATCGACTGGTCGGCCTGGGTGAAGGCGCCGAACAGGCCGGGGATCTTCTCCGGCGCGATGCCGATGCCGCTGTCGCGGACCATGAACTTGAGGCCGTTCTCGGCCGGTTCCACCGTGACCATCACCCCGCCGGTCTCGGTGAACTTGATGGCGTTGTTGACCAGGTTGCCGACCACCTGGCGCAGCCTGGTCGGGTCGGCCAGCACCTTGGCCGGGACCGCCGGGTCGACATAGGCGGCGAGGTCGAGGCCCTTCGAACGGGCCCGTTCCCAGAACAGGCTGGCGACGTCCTCGACCACCTCGGCCGGATCGGTGGGCTCGGCCTCCAGCTCCATCTTGCCGGCCTCGATCTTCGAGAAGTCGAGGATGTCGTTGATGATCGCCAGCAGGCTGGAGCCCGACTTGGCGATGACCTCGGCGAAGCGGCGCTGCCGGGCCGGCAGCTCCCCCGCCGCCAGCATCTCGGCCATCACCATGATGCCGTTCATCGGGGTGCGGATCTCGTGGCTCATGGTCGCCAGGAAGTCGCCTTTGGCGGCGTTGGCGCTTTCGGCGGCGTCCTTGGCGGCGGCCAGGTCGGCGGTGCGCTCGGCCACCGTCTGCTCCAGGCCCTCGACATGGCCGGCGATCTCCTGGTCGCGGCCGCGGATCTCGGCCAGCATGGCGTTGAAGCCGTCGACCAGTTCGGCGATCTCGGCGTCGGCGCCGGGCGCCTCGGCGGGCCGGGCGTAGTCGTGGGTGGCGCGCACCGCGGCCATGCTGTCCTTGAGGGCCAGGATCGGGCCGGTGATCCGCCGCTGCATCCGCCAGGCGACCAGCAGGCCGACCAGGGCCGCGGCCAGGCCGGCCAGGCCGCTGACCGCCAGCGCCCCGAGCAGCCGCTCGCCCGCCCCGCTGGTCTGGCCCAGCAGCACCACCTGCCCCGCCGGCCGCCGGCCCCAGGTCACCGGGCTGCGCACCTCCACCGTGCCCGAGCGCAGCAGGGAGGCGGTGCTCGCCCCGGCCTTGCCGCCCACGCTGACGTCGCGCGACAGCCGGGCGCCCGCGCCGGTCTCGGCCAGGGTCCGGCCATCGACGGTCTCGACCCGCGCATAAACCACACCGGGAAGCAGCTTGATGGCCCGCAGGGAGGCGTAGGCTCCGGAGGCGCTGCGATGGGCGGCCGCCTCGGCGCTGGTCGAGGCCAGCACGGCGGCGGCGGCGCGGAACTGTTCCATCTGCCGCGCAGCCTCGCGGCGGCCCTCGCGCACGGCGGTGACCCCGGTCACCACGGCGACCGCCACGCTGACAGAGGCGATGACCAGGACGGCAAGTCTCGTCCTGATCGATCGCAAATGTCGATGTGTCGACTTGAGCCTCACCAATAGTTCCATCTGGCCAGAGGCTTAGTGGATACCTGCCATTAATGACCTCGTGCTTAATTCGGGTGCAATCGAGTGCGGGGTTGTCACATGGACGCGCGCGTCCAGCTCAAGCGGGCTTTTTACTATGCGGTCCCGGCGGACCTGCGCCTGCTGTTCATCGACGACGACCCCATCTTGCGCGAGTTCGCGGCGGTCCACCTGGCGACCGAGAACGTCAGTATCGAGACGGCCGGCGACGGGGCCGAGGGGCTGGAGCGGATCGCCGAACGCAAGCCCGACCTGGTGCTGCTCGACCTGGAGATGCCGCGCCTCGACGGATTCGAGGTGCTGCGCGCGCTGCGGGCCGATCCGGCCACGGAGCATCTGCCGGTGATCGTGGTGACGGGCCGGGAGGACACCGGGGCCATCGACCGGGCGTTCGACGCGGGGGCGACCTCGTTCGTGGCCAAGCCGATCAACTGGCGGCTGCTCAACTACCAGGTCCGCTACGTCCACCGCACCTGGGCCAACGAGACCGCCCTGCTGGAGGAGCGCGGCCGGATCAGCCAGGCGCGCCGCGAGGCCGAGGCCGGGCTGCGCGACGTCGCCCGCGAGGGGTCGCGGTTCCTGGGGACCGCCCTGAAGACCAACCCCGAGCTGCGCGAAGCCGCCGCCGACTTCGCCGCCGCCGTCGAGGCTGCGGCGACGTGCCGGTCCTGATGGGGATCGCCGGAGCCTTCACCCGGCTTCTGCGCCGGATGGCAGGCGATGCGAGCGGCAACGTGGTGACCACCTTCGCCCTGGCCACCCCGGTGATCGCCATCCTGACCCTGGGGGCCGTCGACCTGGCCTCGGTCAGCGGCGACAAGTCCAACCTGCAGGAGGTGGCGGACTCCGCCGCCCTGATGGCCGCCAAGCAGATGGGCATGGCCGACAACCAGGGCCTGTCCGAGCGGACCAAGTCGGTCGTCGCCCAGCAGCTGGCCGAGATGGACGGCCGCCTGAGCTACCAGACCACCGTCGCGTTCGACGAGGAGGAGGGCCTGGCGACGGTGACCATCACCGCCAACCGCCAGAGCTTCTTCGTCAACCTGCTGCCCCCCGGCGGGTGGAACTTCACCATCGTCGCCAAGGCCCAGCGGATGGGCACCACCCCGCTCTGCGTGCTCAGCTTCGGCACGGCCAACAACAACAAGATCAACCTCAAGGACACCGCGCAGATTCTGGCCCCAGGCTGCCTGGTGCATGGCAACAGCGACATCCAGGTGGAGGGCTCGGCCAGCCTGACCGCCGGCACGGTGCAGGCCTCGGGCCTGGCCACCGGCCTGATCAGCCCCGCCGCCCAGACCGACGCCCCGACCATCGACGATCCGTTCGCCGACATGACCATCGACGCCGCCGGCGGCGCCTGCTCGCCGCTCGACCTGGTCGCCGAGCTGCTGCCGATCGTGCTGGCCCCGGGCGTCCACTGCGGCACCATCATCGCGGCCAAGTCGGCGACCATCACCCTGCTGCCGGGCGAGCACATCTTCCGCAAGGGCTCTCTGGTGCTGAAGGAGAACTCCAGCCTGACGGGCGACAACGTCGTCCTGGTGTTCGGCAAGGACGCCCAGTTCAGCTTCAAAGACGAGTCCCAGATCCGCCTCAAGGGCCGCCGTCAGGGGACCTACGCCGGGTTCGTGATCGCCACCACCCGCGACAACATGAACACCTTCGAGATTTCCTCCAGCGCCGCCCGGGAGCTGCTCGGCACCGTCTACATCCCCAACGCCACCCTGCTGGTGATGGGCAAAAACAAGGTCGCCGACCAGTCGGCGTGGACGGTCATCGTCACCGAGTCGCTGCAGCTCAAGGACAACCCCGACCTGGTGATCAACAAGAACTACTCCGGAACCAACGTCCCGGTCCCCGACGGGGTCGGCCCGGGCAGCGCCGCCAACGTGCGGCTGACCGAGTAGCCTGCTGGTCCCACACCGGGTCCGCATACGCCGGCAACGGCCCCCGCACCGGCGCGACGTTGCGGACGACGGCCCGGCCGATCGGCGACAGGGTGTCCGGCAGCCTTACCCCGCCCCCGCCGCCGCCGAGAT
Source organism: Caulobacter sp. (assembly GCA_035627755.1). Lineage (GTDB taxonomy): Bacteria > Pseudomonadota > Alphaproteobacteria > Caulobacterales > Caulobacteraceae > Caulobacter. The sequence continues at coordinate 3,904 of DASPLD010000206.1, forward strand.
CTGCATCATCACCAGGCCGGTGACCCAGGCCGCCGCCGTGCCGATGATGTATCCGACCACGGCCAACAGCACGCCGACCGGGGCGAGCGAGGGGTGGAAGGCCGCGGCGGCGACCGGCGCGCTGGCCGCCCCGCCGATGTTGGCCATCGAGCCGACCCCGAGGAGGAAGCTGGGCGCGCGGATCAGGAAGGCGACGGCGACCATCAGGGCGACATGGACTGCCATCCAGACGCCGCCGATCAGGAAGAAGACGGGAGAATCGAGGATGGCCCCGATGTTCATGTTCAGCCCGACCGTGGCGACCAGGACGTAGACCAGCACCGAGCCGACCTTGGCCGCCCCCGGACCCTGCAGCTTGCGGGCCGGGGTGAAGGACAGCACGACGCCGACGAGGGTGGCGACCAGCACCACCCAGAAGAAGGTGGAGTCCAGGGACAGCCGCTTGGCCCAGCCGAAGCTGGCTCCGAACCAGGCGGCCAGCGGGTCGGCGATGGCGTGGGACAGGCCGACGGCGCCGAAGCCGACCGCGACGATGAAGATCAGGTCCTTCAGCGAGGGGATGCGGGCGTGCTCCAGCTCGTAGGCCTCGGCCTTGTCGCGGACCCGGTCGACGGCGGCGGCGTCGGCCCGCAACAGGGCGTCGACCTTGCGCTGGTTGGCGGCGATCCACAGCACCACGGCCATCCAGATGTTGGCGATGACCACGTCGACGGCGATCCAGATCGAGAAGACGTCGGGGCCGGCGCCGAAGATCTCGTAGAGGGCGGTCTGGTTGGCCGAGCCGCCGATCCAGCTGCCGGCGACGGTCGCCATGCCCCGCCAGATCGCCTCGGGGCCCGCGCCCAGCAGGTCCGGCGCGATCCAGCTGGTCAGCAGCAGCGCGACGGGGCCGCCGATCATCACCCCTACTGTCCCGGTGAAGAACATGATCAGCGCCTTGGGGCCCAGTCCGACCACCCCCGGCAGGTCGGCCGAGACGGTCAGCAGCACCAGGGCGGCCGGCAGCAGGAACCGGGAGGCGACGAAGTAGAGCTTCGAGGTCTCCGGGTCGACGACGCCGAAGGTGGTCAGCAGCGAGGGCAGGAAGTAGCAGAGCAGCAGGGCGGGGACGACGGCGAAGAACCGCTTCGCCCAGGGATGGGCCAGGCTGGAGGCCCAGAACACGCCGCCGAGGATGACGGCCAGCAGGCCGAGGACGACCGCGTCGTTGGTGATCAGGGCGGTGGCGGCTTCGGGATTGGTCGGCATGGCCCCTCCGGTGGTTCGACGCATAAGGGCGGCGGCGCGCGCGCTTGGCAAGGCCGAGAGGGCCAGGTCGGACCAGGGCAGTCATCGGGCCGGCCGGAGGACGGCCGCCGTCGGCCGGTGAGGAGACTGAAGCGAAACCGGGGACGCCGCCTGGATTTCCCGGATGCCCCGGCGATCAGCCCACCGGGTCGGACCGCCGCGTTTGGGCGAGGGGCCGCTTGCCCTGTAGTGTCCGACTCGATGGCCACCGAACCGACCTTTGAACTGCTGGCGCGCGGCGCGGCGGTCGGCGCCTTTGTCGGCGTCGCGCTGATCGTGGGGTTCGGCGGGAGGACGCCGGCCCGGGTGGCGGGGGTGCTGTTCAGCCTGGCGGCGGCGGCGCACACACTGACCCAGGCTCCCCAGATTGTCGGCCAGTTCGGCTGGGCCTGGCCGGTGATCTGGGCGTTTTCGGCCATGGGCTCGGGTCTGTTCTGGGCCTTCGCGGTCGAGCTGTTCGAGGATCGGCGGCGGCTTGAGCCTTCGCGGTTCCTCCCGGCCATGGTGCTTCTGGCGATCGCCATCGCGGGCAACTGGGCGCAGCCGTCGGTCGGCCGTGGGTTCTGGTTGGCGCACAATCTGCTTGGCGCGGGCCTGATGATCCATGTGCTGGTCATCATCGCGGCCGGTTGGCGCGGCGATCTGGTGGAGCCGCGTCGGCGACTGCGCGGGCCGATCCTTGCGGCCGCCGCCCTCTATGCGTTGTCGGTCACGGCCGTGCAGTCCGGTGAGCTCTTCCTGGGCTCGGCGGCCGCCCTGTCGCCGATCGGGGCCGTCGCCCTGGCCCTGCTCGGATTGCTCTCCCTCGCCGTCTTCGCCAAGGCCGACCCCGCGCTGTTCGGGCCCGCCACCCCGACCGGGGCCGGGACCGACGCCGGCGCCAGCGGCGGCGCGCCGATGCTCGACCCCGAAGAAGCGGCCGTCGCCGTCCGGCTCAACCAGCTCATGCGAGAGGAGCGGCTCTACCGCCTGGAGACGCTGTCCATCGGCTCGCTCGCCCTGCGGCTGGGCGTGCCCGAATATCGCCTGCGCCGACTGATCAACCAGCGACTGGGCCACCGCAACTTCGCGGCCTTCCTCAATCAGTGGCGGATCGGCGAGGCCAAGGCCGCGCTGCTGGATCCTTCCCAGCGAGAGGTGCCGATCTCCACCATCGCGCTGGACGCCGGCTTCCAGTCGCTCGGCCCGTTCAACCGGGCCTTCCGGGCGGAAACCGGACTTACGCCAACCGCGTTTCGCGCCAGCAGCAAGTTCTAGCCGGCCCCCAAGGCGTTGAGTCGAAAGCAGAAATTCAGGCGCGGCTATCGCGCCGTCATGATCGGCTAGTCGCCGTTCGACAACGGCGAGCCCGCGCTCTCGATCCGGCCCAGCCTCCATGCCGGGCAGCAGAACCGCCCGGCATGGAGGCCATCATGAACCTGTTCAACGTCACCTGGGAAGAGGTCGCGCGCGTCATTCCCCATACCGTCGGCCTGGAAGTCGGCCGCTATGTGGTCACCGCCGGCCTGGCGAGTCTCGTCGTCTGGGCCTTCTGGAACGCGGGGCTGAAGGCGCGGAAGATCCAGGCGCGAACCGCCAGCGGGGCGGACCTGCGGCGCGAGATCGCCACGTCGCTGCGCAGCGCGCTGGTCTTCGCCGCCGTCGGCTTTTGCATGTTTCTCGCCAGCCGGGCCGGCTGGCTGACCATCTACGACGACTTCACCATCCGGGGGCCGGCCTACTTCGCGGTGACCCTGGCCCTGATGGTCGTTGCGCACGACGCCTGGTACTACTGGACCCACCGGGCGATGCACCACCCGCGGCTGTTCCGGGCCTTCCACCGGACACACCACAGATCCAAGACGCCGACGCCCTGGACCGCCTACGCCTTCGACGTTCCCGAGGCGCTGGTCATGGTCGCCTTCGTTCCGCTGTGGGCGGCGATCGTGCCGATGCACGACCTGGCCATCTACGCCTTCATGACCTGGCAGCTGGCGCGCAACGTCGCCGGCCACACGGGCGTGGAGCTGTCGCCGGTTTCCGGGAAGCCGTCGCGGCTGTTCGGCTGGCTCAACACCAGCACCCATCACGACCTTCACCACCAGGCTCCAGGCAGCAATTTCGGCCTCTACTTCACCTGGTGGGATCGGCTGATGGGCACCGAGCATCCCGAGTATCAGGCGCGGGTCGCCGAGATCGCCGAGCGGTCCCGCACGAACGGGAAGCCGGAGGGGGTGAAGGTCGCGGTCGTCCTGGGCCTGGCGGTGGCGGGCGCCGGCCTGGCCGCCGGCCGGGCGGAAGCGGCCAGGGCCGACATCGCCGGACGCTGGGCGACCCAGGGATTCGGCTCGATCGTCGAGTTCCGCCCCTGCGCCGGCGCTCCGGACACCCTGTGCGGCCGCATCGTCTGGCTCTGGAAATGCGACGATCCGGGCGGTCGGCGGCGAACGGACACGCGCAATCCGGACAAGGCGCTGCGGTCGCGCCCCCTGGTCGGCATCGAGATCGTGCGCGGCCTGCGCGAGACGGCGCCGGGCGTCTGGAGCGGGGGTTCGATCTACAATCCCGACGACGGGCGCACCTACACCGGCACGGTCAAGGTTCGGGCCGGCCGCCTCGAGCTCAAAGGCTGCGCGCTAAACCTCCTGTGTCAGACCCAGACCTGGCGCCGTCCGGAAGAGGTCATTGCCGCGGTGCGGGCGCTGTGACCCTGCGCCGGCCCCGCATCATCGCCGAACAGGCCCGCCACGCCAGGGGCCTGCTCGGGTGGATCATCGCCTCCATCATGGCCCGCGAGACCTGGGCCGCGAACCTGGAAGCCATCGACGCCCTGGAGATCGGCGCGCGTGAACATGTGCTCGACGTCGGCTGCGGCCACGGGCGCGGGCTCGCCGCCATCGCCGCGCGGGCGCCTGGGGTGCGGGTCGCCGGCGTCGACCCTTCGGCGCTGATGGTCCAGATCGCCAGGCGACGAAGCCGCCGCCTGATCGGCGCCTCCCGGGTCGAGGTGATGGTCGCGGGCGTCGAGGCGCTGCCCTTCGCGGACGGCGCGTTCGACCGGGCGCTCTGCGTGCATGGGGTCTATTTCTGGCCCGATCTCGAGGCCGGACTGACGGAGATCGCCCGGGTCCTGAGACCCGGCGGCCGCTTGGCGCTCCTGTTCCGGACGGACGCCGACACCGCGGCGGTCCGGTCCTTTCCCTCGGAGGTCTATCACTTCCCGCCGCTTCAGACCGTGATCACCGCCCTGGCGGCGGCGGGGTTCTCCAGCCAGGTGGCCGAAGGCAACGGCGGGGACTGCAACGGGCCTGTTCTGCTGGTCGCCGAGCGGATGGTTCAGCCCGCCGGCCGCCGCAAATCCGGGGAAGACTGATCGCGAAACCCAGGGGACGCGGCGTGTGGACGCCTGGAGCGGCCGCGGACCCGGCCACAGGGTTCACCCCCCCGTCGGCGGCGCCGAGAAGTCGAACTGCGGCTCGCGTTCCCGCTTCGGGGTCGCCCCGAACGTCCAGGTCAGGCCGATGAACACCGCCCTTCCGCCGAACTGGCGTTCGTTGCGGTCGGTGAAGGTGGTGGTCTCGGCCGTGGTGGTGTCGCCGAAGTTGTCGAGGAGGTCCCGGGCGGTGAGCTGGAAGGCCAGCTTGTCGGTGAGCTTCCGGCGGTAGCCGAGGTTCAGCATGCCGCCCGATTCGCGCCGGCCCTGCGCGGTCAGGGATTCACCCTGGTAGAAGCCGGAGAGCTGGACGAAGTCCTCGGGCGTCGGCTGCCAGCTCAGGCTGGCGCGGCCGCTGACCACCGTGCCGGAGCGGTCCTGCCCGCCGGGGATGCCGGCGGCGTCGATCTCCTGCTGATAGACATTCAGGCTGGCGTTGTACTTCAGGGTCTTGGTCAGCGGGCCGTTGGCGACGAGCTCGACGCCGTAGTCGCGGCGCGAGCCGAGGTTCTCCGGGCGAGTGAGCAGGACGCCGCCGCCGATGTCGGTCTGCACCTCGGTGAAGGCCTTGTCGGTGTCCCGCAGGTAGGCGGTGGCCTGGTAGAAGGTCGGGCCGGCCCGCAGCTGCCACATGAGCTCGAAGCTGTCGGTCTCCTGCGGCTCCAGGTCGGCGTTGCCCGAGCGCAGGCTGAGCGGGTCCTGGTAGCTGACGAAGGGGTTGAGCAGGAAGGGCGGCGGGCGCTGGATGCGGCGGCTGTAGCTGGCCTTGATCTGCTGGGAGTCGGTGACCTGGTAGCCGACGTGGAGGGTCGGGTAGACCCGGAAGTAGCTCTGGTCGGCCTGGATGGAGGTGGTGACCTGGTTGAGCTGGACGTCGGCGTACTCCAGGCGCAGGCCGCCCTGGACCGACAGCTTGCCGAACGGCCGCTCGTAGGTGGTGTAGAGGGCGTGGACGGCCTGGTTGACGTCGAACCGGTTGGTGACGAAGGGGTCGGGGACCAGGGCGTTCTTCGCCGGCCCGCGGCTGGTGCCGTTGTTGAAGCCGACGTCGCGGTATTCCAGCTCGTAGCCGGCGCGCAGCTTGCCGTCGCCCGGCATCGGGCGGACGTAGGCGCTGGTGAAGCCCAGGACGTTGAGCATGAAGCGGTTGTCGGTCGCCTCGTAGAGGTCCGGGGCGGCGGGGATGTCGAAGTCGGTGCGGGCGTCGAGGGAGACGTGGCCCTTGTTGCGGTCGACCCGCAGCTCGTTGCTCCATTCGTGGCCGGCGCCCTCGAAGGAGCGGACGGCGCGGGCGGTGACGCCGATGTTGTCGCCGGAGAAGTTGAACTGGCCGTCGCGGTTGAAGCGGCTGGTGACGACGCCTAGCGCGTTGGTGGTCTCGTAGGTTTCGAAGCCGTCGCCGCTGTTGTCGATGAGGTTGCCGCGCAGCTCGGCGGTCAGGTTGAGCTTGCTGCCCACCCGGTAGTCGGCGGTGAAGCGGCCGAAGATGACGTCCGAGGGGCCTTCGAGATCCATCGTCTGGCGGGTGGTGGACAGGACGGCGCCGGTCAGGGGGTCGAGCCGCTCGCGGACGCGGTCACCGGACTGCTGGCCGAGGTCATGGCGGACGCCGAGGTCGCCCGACAGGGTCAGGTTGTCCTTCTGGTAGTTGCCGCTGACGCCGAGATTCCAGCGCTCCTTGTCCCCGACGTTGGCGCGCAGGGAGCCGGTGGCGGTCGTGCCCGGCTTGGGGGCGGTCGGCTTGGTGATCAGGTTGATGACGCCGCCGGACCCCTCCGGGCTGTAGGCGGCGCTGGGGTTGGTCATCACCTCGATGCGGGCGTACTGGTCGGCCGGCATCGACAGGATGGCCTGGGCGCGGCCATCGCCGCTGAGGACGCCGGAGGGGCGGCCGTCGACCAGGATGGTGACATTGGAATCGCCGCGTAGGGAAACATTGCCCTGGGGGTCGACGTCCACCGAGGGGACGTTGCGCAGGGCGTCGGCGAGGGTGCCGTTGGAGGCCTGCAGGTCCTTGGCCAGGCTGTAGCTGGTGGAGTCGATGGAGGTTCGGACCTCGCTCGGGCTGGTGCTGACGACAACGTCCTCGACGGTCGTCTCCTCCTTGGGGGTCTCACCCTTGGGCGCTCCGACCGGCTTGGAGGCCGCCGCCGGCTGGGCGGGGCCTTGCGCCAAGGCGGAACCGGCGATGGTCGCGAGGGCGACGCCGGCGAGCAGGCTGGACCGAAGCGAAGTCACCAGAAGATCTCCCCAGATGCCGGGGCGAGCCCGGAACACAAGGTATTTGGCTATAGAGCCCGCCGGTCCCGGGGAAGTTACTTCTTGGTCATGATGCATTTGGCCGCAGAAACTCAGTATCGTCTGCATTATTGCTTTTTGTTCATCTTGGCGGGATCGGTCTAACCCTGCTCCGGATCGGTGAACACCCCGTCCTGGAAGATGGTCTCGCCCAGCCACGGGTGAGTGAACCGCAGGGTGAAGCGGAAGCGGCCCTCCCCCAGGTCCTGGTGAATCACATGGGCCTGGCCCGGGGTCAGCCACGCTGGGATCGGCAGGGCGAACGGGCCCAGGGCCCAGAGATAGCCACGGCCGCGAAAATGCAGGCCGCCGTCCTCGACCGTGACCTCCGAGCGCATCCCCAGGCCTCCGCGGGCCATCTCCAGCAACTCGCCGCGGCGGCCCTCCTGCTTGCGCGAGGTGACCAGGACGGGCGGGCGGCCGGGGAAGTGGTAGAGCCGGTCCCAGACCATGCCGCCGGCCTCCATCCGGACCAGAACGCGCACCGGGACGTTCTCTCCGGTCCAGGGGGCCAGCGGGGTTCCGACGAGGCGGCAGGCCTGGGCGAGCCAGCGGGCGGGCCAGGTTGCGCGAACCACCATCCGCCCCTCGTAGGCGACCTCCTCGCCGGCGCGGTGGGCGAAGCGGTGGCGGACGGCGAGCGGCAGGCGGGCCCAGCCGGCCTCGCCGACCAGGCGGCGGAAGTCGAGGGCCGGCGACGGCCGCGCCTCCCGGACGCCGTGTCCCGGAAGCCAGCCCGCCAGCGCGCCCATCTCTTGCTCCTATCTGCCGATGAGTTTGGCGATGCGGCCGCCCAGCGCGATCAGCTTGACCAGGGTCGGGCGGGGGATGTCCTTCATCTGCCGGTGCCAGCCGTCGAGCTGGGTCAGGAACGTCTGCATGGTCTCCAGGCGCTCGCGGGCGTGGGCCGGGGTGGCGCGGTCGGCCCTGGCCTCCGCGACCACGGCGGCCAGCATCTCCAGGGTCGGGTCGATCTCGCGGCGCTTGCGGCCCTCGACGATCAGCTCGAGCATGTCCCAGGTGTCGGTGCGGGCCTCGAAATGGTCGCGCCGGTCGCCCTCCAGATGGACGAGCTTGATCAGGCCCCAGCC
>DASPLD010000207.1:0-6666 GCA_035627755.1 Caulobacter sp.
CGTCGCTCATGGCGCAGTCGATCACCTGACCCCTGCCCGTCTCGCGCGCCTGGATGACGCCGGCCAGGATCCCGAAGGCCAGGTAGAGCGCGCCGCCGCCGAAGTCGCCGACGAGGTTCAGCGGCGGGACCGGCTTGTCCTCGGTGCCGATCGCGTGCAGGGCGCCGGTGATGGCGATGTAGTTCATGTCGTGGCCGGCGGCCTTTGCGTAAGGCCCGAACTGGCCCCAGCCGGTCATCCGGCCGTAGACCAGCTTCGGATTGCGCTTCAGGGCGATGTCGGGGCCGAGGCCCAGGCGCTCCATGACGCCCGGACGGAAGCCCTCGATGATGGCGTCGGCCGACTCCATCAGCTTCAGGCAGGTCTCGATGGCCGCCGGGTTCTTCAGGTCCAGCGCCACCGAGCGGCGGCCCCGGGCCGTGACGTCGGCGGGCGAGGACCGGCCCGACCCCTTGTGGTCGATGCGCACCACGTCGGCCCCCAGGTCCGACAGCAGCATGCCGCAGAACGGTCCCGGCCCGATCCCGGCGAACTCGATGATCTTCAGGCCTGACAGAGGTCCCTGCGCCATGTGCGTCTCTCCACTGGTGTTTCGTCGATGACTAGGGGCCCTGACGTTCCGGCAGGCAAGCGCTTGCTCGGAGCCGGCGCCCGCGCAATATCGCCGCCATGCTCAGACTCGGGGTGGATTTCGGCGGCACCAAGATCGAGGCCGCCGCGCTCGACGAGGCCGGCCGGTTCGTCAGCCGCGTACGGCTGCCCAATCCGGGCGCGTACGGGCCGGCGCTGGAGGTCGTCCGCCAGGTCATCGAGGCGGTCGAGGCGGAAGCCGGCCAGCGGTTCGACCGCGTCGGGATGGGCATCCCGGGCTCGATCTCCCCGGCCTCCGGACTGATCCGCAACGCCAACAGCCACTGGCTCAACGACCGGCCCCTGCCGGCCGATCTTGAAGCGGTCCTGGGCCGGCAGGTGCGGCTGCGCAACGACGCCGACTGCATGATCATCTCCGAGGCCGTCGATGGCGCGGCCGCGGGCGTCCGTTGCGCCTTCGGGGTGATCATCGGGACCGGATGCGGCGGAGGGCTGGCAGTCGGCGGCGAGCCCTGGAGCGGCGCCAACGCCATCGCCGGCGAGTGGGGCCACACGCCCCTGCCCTGGCTTGAGGAGGGCGAGTACCGCTCGCGGCGATGCTGGTGCGGCCGCTGGGACTGCATCGAGACCTTCCTGTCGGGCCCGGGCCTGGTCGAGGACTACCGCCGCCAGACCGGCCGGTCCCTCGAGGCGCCGGCCATCGTCGCCGCCTCCCGCGCCGGGGAACCGGAAGGTGTCTGCGTCCTCGAAGCCTACATGAACCGGCTCGGCCGGGCCCTGGCCATGGTCTGCGATGTCCTCGACCCGGACGTCATCGTCCTGGCCGGGGGCATGTCGAACCTGGCCGAGCTCTACGACCGGCTGCCCGGCCTGGTCGGGGCGCATGTCTTCTCCGACACCTTCCGGACGCCGATCCGCCAGGCGGCCCACGGGGATTCGTCGGGCGTCCGAGGCGCCGCCTGGCTCTGGCCTCCGGCGTGAACCACTCGCTTGCGGCGGAGCCCGGCCGCTCTCATTGTCCGGCCATGAAGGCCTTCTGCCGCGACTGCTTCTGGACCGGGGAGGCCGCCCCCCGGCGTTGCCCGTCCTGCGCCTCGCCGCGCATTGTCGGCCATGCCGAACTGGACGCCCTCTCCATCGCCCACATGGACTGCGACGCCTTCTACGCCTCGGTGGAGAAGCGTGACCGGCCGGAGCTGCGCGACGTGCCGCTGATCGTCGGCGGCGGGGTGCGGGGGGTGGTGACCACCTGCTGCTACATCGCCCGGATGAGCGGGGTGCGCTCGGCCATGCCGATGTTCAAGGCCCGCAAGCTCTGCCCGCAGGCGACCATCCTGAAACCCGACTTCGCCAAGTACGTCCATGAGAGCAAGCGGATCATGGCCATGGTCCGCGACCTCACCCCCCTGGTGCAGACCCTGTCGCTGGACGAGGCCTGGATCGACCTGTCGGGGACCGAGCGATTGCACGGCATGCCGCCGGCCCTGACCCTGGCCCGCCTGCAGGCGCGCATCGAGGCGGAGGTGGGCCTGACCGTCTCCATCGGCCTGGCGCCCAACAAGTTCCTCGCCAAGATCGCATCGGAGCTCGACAAGCCGCGCGGTTTCTCGGTGCTGGGATCGGAGGCCGCTTCCGTTCTGGCGCCCAAGCCGGTGGGCATCCTGCCCGGCGTCGGCCCGGTGTTCGCCGCGACCCTGGAGAAGGCCGGCTACCGCCGCGTCGGCGACCTGGCCAGGGCCGACCTCAAGGATCTGGCCGACCAGTTCGGCAGTCATGGGCTGAGCCTCCACAAGCTGGCCAACGGCCAGGACGCCCGGCTGGTCAATCCCGGCCAGGGCCGGAAGACGATCAGCGCCGAGACCACCTTCAACACCGACCACGCCGACCGCGAGACCCTGGAGGACATCCTCTGGCCGCTCTGCGAGAAGGTCGCCCGCCAGCTCCGCAAGGAGGGCATCACCGGCCGGGTGGCGGTGCTCAAGCTGCGCAAAACCGACTTCAGGATCATCACCCGCCGCCGCACCCTCCCCGCCCCCACCCAGACGGCGAGGACCTTGTTCAACGCCGTGCGCGAGCTGCTGGCGGTGGAGGCCGACGGGACATTCTACCGGCTGATCGGGGCCGGGCTGTCGGACTTCGAGCCGGCCGGGGCGTCGGGGGAGGACTTCTTCGCCGGAGATGAGACGCGGGCGCTGAAGCAGGAGACGGCGATGGATGCGCTGGCGGCGAAGTATGGCAAGGGCGCGCTGGTCACCGGGCGGGGGTTGAAGGGGGCGAAGGAGTAGGCTTCGGGCTGAGATTGGCCAGTCGCCACGCAACCATCCGCGCCGTCCGTTCTGGCCAGCGCCATTTCCAGTGTGGCGGCTCGGCAGGCTCCAGATGCTCGGCGAACTGCCATAGGGCGACCGCGGCCATGACCGCCACATGGCCATCCGGCAGGACGAGGGGCAGAAGCATCAGCCCGCCGCAGGCGCCGACACACCAGACCCCTTGGGCGACTCCGAAACCAACTGCGCCCATGGCGGCCGGAAGGCGAAAGGCCGGCAGTGGCGGTCGCGCGTGCCGGCGGTTAAGGCAGCGCTGGCGAGCCGGTGAGGCGTGCCAGACCAGGATCGCCGAGGCTGCGAGGCCCGCGGCGATCCAGGGGGACGGGGTGGACAGGCGCAGCAGGATGGCCAAGGGCAGCAATATGGCGCCGGCGGCCATCCAGACGGTGACGTAGGCCGCGACGAAGAGGCTCATTAGCTCAAGCCGTCGCCGGGGCAGGCTGACGGCACGGATAAACAGCAGCGGCGCGACGAGCAGCGGCGTCATCATGGCCGCCAGCATCAGCGCCCATCCCGCCGCCAGCATGCCCGGCGGGTTCAACGCCAAGGCCAGATCCAGGGACGCCAGCGCCGCCTTGGGGGTCAACACCGTCATGGCGCAGAAGGTCGGCAGGAACAGGCCCAGGTCCTGGGACAGGACCAGGCTCCAGGCGCCGGCGACGACGAGGGCAGCGCCCCGCGCCACCGGCGGCAATCGGTCGAACGGCATGGACGGCGATCCGTCAGCCTGCTTGGAGATAGATGCTGATCTTTCCGATCGTGATGTTAGCCGATGGCGGAACCGGCTTCAGGGAAACGAAGCGGACCGTCACGTCCTCGCCTTGCCAGCCCTGTCCGGACATGGCCTCGGTCAGGTCGAGGATGAAGCTGACGCCTTGGCCGGCGTGAGGCCCGTCGGGATCGGACGCCAGCTCGACTCCGAACAGGCCGATCGATCCGACCTTCAGGTCCGAGGCTCCGGACGGATCGGCGGCGGCGGGTGGGACGATGAAGATCGCCAGGGTCACTGCGCCATAGTCGCCGGTGACGTTGTCGATCCTCATGACCAGCCGGGTGTCGCTCTCCGTGAGATTAAGCGGGGCGGCCATCAGGCCGGTCAGTTTGGGCTTGGCGCTGTTGTCGATCTCCACGACGGTATCGGCCTCATACCCAACCACCGTCAAAGGCTCATCCAGGGCGCCGACCAGCTCGGGAGTACCAGGGTGCATGGCGCCCTCTCCTGTGGGCTTCGCGGGGAACGGAGACCGCGGCACGGGGTGGAGGCCCGTAAACGCCGGCTGAGTATCCAACTCGGCCGAGAATGCATCGGAATCGTCCAGAGGGGCATAGCTTTCATAGCTGTAGCCGAGGGTCGACAGGCTGGTCATGTCGGTGGGTGTGAACGTCCAGGCGAGATCCGAGACGCGGGGAATGATGAACTTCCGGCCGGTCGTCGGCAGCGGACCATTGAGCCAGTTCGTCTTGGTTGGGTTCTTGCCGCCTGAACGCACCCAGGTCTCCCAAAGCCGATCAATATTGGCGTGGTGCAGCCAGAAGATCGGATCGAACGCCGCCGTTCTGGGGTTGCCCATCAGGCCGCCGATGATGCTGTGAACAATGTTGTGGGGATCGTTCTCCACGGAACCGTTGGCGCGTCCGAAGTTCGAAAACCCGGTCTCTGGCCCGCCGAAGCCGTCAAAGATCAATCCGCCCGTAAACCAAGGCTGTTTGAGAGCCCAGCGACTGATCTCGTCCTGCGAGATCACGGTCGTGCGGTCGGGGATGTAGAGCGGATTGGCCTCCCCGGAGCTCCCGGGAATGATCTTGTCCAGGAACGGACTTGGAATGGCGTTCTGCCCCTTGGCGAAATAATTCCAATAACAAAGCGTCCAATCCGAGGGTCCACCCTGCTTCACGATCTCGGTCCGAAGGATTTCCTCCATCGCGTAGAGATATCCGCGATGCCAAGGGAGAAAGAACCATGTCTGATGCTGACACTGGTTCCAGTATTCCTTGATGACGTCCAAATCCGGTAGTCGCTCGCCCAACCTGAGCAATTTTTTATTGTTCCAGACCGTCCCGTTATACCCGTGGATCGCGGCGTAGAACCTCCAACTCAGCTTGTCATCCATGGGCAGGTCCTGCAGCGCCTTCACGCCTCTGGCATACCAGGTGAACCATTCCGGCCAATCGCCCGAGGAGGGCGGCAGGTTGTAGACGTTCATGCGCACGTTGGTCATCGCGCCCTCCGTTGCGGGTTGCTCCGAGCCCGAGGGGTCGGTTTTCTGAATGACGGGCGGCGGGGCGGGATGTGAACGCCACGCGGCCGATTGCAGGATGAGATAGAGGCGTCGGTTCATGGCCCGCTCCAGGCGCGGTGCGGCAGGTCACGGAATGACGTCCTGGGCCGGCGGGTTGTGAAAACGCGGCGCGCCGTACTGCGCCCTACGCGGCCAACTGCCGAGGGCAGGAGGGCGCACGGCGGCGTTGTCGATGGCGGCGACCTTCAAACTGGCCGGACGCCGCCCGGCTCAAACCCTCGACGCCGTCTCGAACACCGCCAGCTGGGCGGCGAAGGCGCGCTGATAGGCCGGGCGGGTTTCGCCGCGGGCGATGTAGGCGCCGAGGGTCGGGTAGTCGGCGAGGAGCCCGGAACTGCCCAGGCGACGCAGGACATGGACCATCATGATGTCAGCAGCGCTGAAGGCCCCGTCCAGCCAGTCGGCGTCGCCGAGGTGGGCGGACAGTTGGTCCAGCCGCGTGCGGACGCGATCCTTCTGGCCGGGCAGGCGCTCCTCGAACCAGGGCTTGTCGCGCTCCAGGATGTAGGAAAAGGAGAGCTCGACGATGGGCTGCTCGACGGTGCTGACCGCCGCGAACATCCAGGTGATGGCGCGGGCGCGGTCGTTCGGGTCGGTCGGGAGCAGGCCGGGGTGGCGCTCGGCGATGTGGAGCAGGATCGAGCCGGTCTCGAACAGGGCAAGGTCGCCTTCCTCATAGGTCGGGATCTGGCCGAAGGGGTTGAGCGCCAGATGGGCGGGCTGCTTCATCGCCTCGAAGGAGACGAGGCGCACCTCATAGGGCTGGCCGACCTCCTCCAGCGCCCAGCGGACGCGCATGTCGCGCGCCAGGCCCTGGCCGCGATCGGGGGAGGCTTCGAAGGCGGTGATGGTGATGGACATCGAGAGTCTCCTGGACGGGTCGTCTTGAAGACGAACGATCGACCGGAAATCCGACAGGGCGATAGAGGCCGGGACTGGATCTCCGCGACGGCGCGTCGCTGTCCCACGCCGCGCTCAAAACGCCGTGAGCGCGACCATCGCCGCCGCGGCCGCCAAGGCGAGTCGCGCCGCGCCTCCGGCAGATGTGCGCATCGAGCCCAACGCCGCCGAGGGGTTTCCAGGGGCCATCCGCCTCACCATATGGCGCGAGGGACGCCAATCTCATCTCGCCGACGTGCATCCGTACGGGGCCCGGGTGCGTTGGCTCGCCGATTAGGCGCACGCCTTCACAAAGCGTCGCATGGGCACGGGGCCTCTTCCAAACGGCCCGGGTTTCCATATCTAATCATCAACAACGGCGGCCGCGCTCGCGGACCGCTTCGGAGTGTCACAGGTCGGCATGGCGGAACGGAAATCAGGCAACGGGGCGGGTCAGGGCAGCTCGGGAACGGCGGTGGTCACCCAGACCAAGGCCAAGACCGCGAAGCCCTCGCTCTATCGCGTCCTGATTCTGAACGACGACTACACCCCGATGGAGTTCGTGGTTT
>DASPLD010000208.1:0-7729 GCA_035627755.1 Caulobacter sp.
GTGCTCTCGTTCGCCGCTCCGGCGCTGTCGCAGGCCCCGCCCGCGCCGCCCAAGCCGGCGATGCCGGTGCCGGCCCCGACCACGGACCCGGCCGCCCCGATCGTCGACGAGGATGCGGTCCCGCCGGCTGATCCGGCCGACGATGTCGCCTCCAGCGCGGCCCAGCCGGCCGGCATCCCGACCAGCTCGCCGACTCCCGTCGAGCAGGCCTATCTCCTGAAGGCCGGCGACCCGACCGTCACCTCCAACAGCCCGGTTCCCGACACGCCCGCGACCCGCGCCGCCTATGGCGGACCGGACTCCAACGGCGGCCGCAAGACCCGGCCGGTCGGCAACTAGCTCCGTCCCAGTCCGGAAATCCCCAAGTCCAGTCCCGAGGTAACCCCAATGAAGACCCTGACTCTTCTCACCGCTGTCGCCGCGGCCGCCCTGCTGGCCGGCCAGGCCTCCGCCCAGTCACCGAACGACCCGGCCCCGCCGACCCAGACGACCACCCCGAGCGGCCCGGTCCAGGAAAACCAGAAGCGCTCCACCTTCGAGGTCAATGACGAGCGGCGCGCCGCCGAGACCCAGCGGGCCGTCGAAGGCAAGCAGCCCGACACCGTGAGCGCCACGCCGGGACCGGCCGGCAGCACCGTGGCGGTCCCCGCCTCGTCCGGGACCATGCCTGCCGGCGCGCGGATGAACGACACGGCCTCCCAGGTGGCCATGGCCACCTCCGAGCCCACTCTGGTGACCAACGGGCCGGTGCTCGACACCGCCGAGAACCGCGCCAAGTACCCGCCGATGTCCCGGGCCGGCCGTCGCACCGCGCCGCGCGGCAACTAGCGATCCTGGGCCACCTAGGCCCCAGACGGCGGGCGGCCTCCCCCGGGGCTGCCCGCCTTTCCGTCGGCGGACCCCGCCTGCGGCGCGTCTCGATCCCGCCCCGCATGCCTGCCGGCCATCTCCCCGAAGCCTGAGAAGGATTCCGCAATGAAGACCCTCACCTTGCTTTCGACCACCGCCGCCGTCGCCCTGATGACCGGCAGCCTCGCCCTCGCCCAGACCAAGCCGCAGACCCAGCCCCCATCCCGGCCGGCGACCCCGGCCACGCCCGCGACGCCGGCCGATCCGGTGGCGCCGCCGTCGGCCGACGTTCCGCCGACACCGGCCGTCCCCTCCGCCACGCCCGCTACTCCGGCGACCCCGGCCGCGCCGGCCACGCCCGCGGTGGTCGCCAAGGGCGACATCGTCGAGACCCTGCGCGCCTCCGGCCAGTTCACCACCCTGACCAAGGCGCTGGACGCCACCAACCTGACCAACGTCCTGAAGACCAACCAGAACCTGACCCTGTTCGCCCCTACCGATGCGGCCTTCGCGGCGATGCCGGCCGGCGAACTGGACCGGCTGATGAAGAACCCGGCCGAGCTGCAGAAGCTGCTGACCGGCCACCTGATCAACGCCAACGTCGACTCGACCAAGATCAAGGGCGCCAAGGGTCCGGTGAACTCCGTGGCCGGCCCGGCCATCCTGCTCGACGGCAGCGGCGACTCCATCATGGCCGGCAACGCGACCGTGGTGCAGCCCGACATCAAGGCGACCAACGGCACCATCCATGTGGTCGACAAGGTGATCCGGACCGCCGGCACGCCGGCGGCCTTCAACATGACCACCGACGTCGGCGAGGGCCGCGCCATCCGGGCCAGCTGGCAGCAGCCGACTCCCGATCCGGCCCCCCCCGCCACCACCGCCCCGGCCGAGCAGCAGACCAACCCGTCGGACGAGGCGCCGGCCGAACAGGTCGAGCCGACGGCCCCGACCATGCCGTCTTCCGGCGCCACGGCCGTGACCCCGACGACCGACCCGGCCGCCCAGGTCGCCGCCGCCACCGCCCAGCCGACGGTGATCACCAACGGCCCGGTGCTCGACACCGCCGAGAACCGGGCCAAGTATCCGCCGCAGTCGCGGGCCGGCAAGCGCACCGCGGCGCGCGGCAACCGCTAGGCGGGAACGCCGTCTCCGGACGGCAGATCAGCCGGCATGAGCGCCACCTTCTCCCCTTGAGGGAGACGGTGGCGCGGACCGCCGGAACGCCAGGCGGTCGATCGGTCTCAGGCGGCGGTGAGGACCGGCTGCGTCGGAAGCTGCGCCTCCTCTTCCTCATCCGGTGGCTTCGCCGCCGCCGCAGCCGGCTTACGCCTTGATTGAGAACGGATTTTTCTCGTAGCGCCGGAAAGGCGCCGCCGCACCGCGGACTATATGACGCGATGGTCTTCAGCTATCTCTGCATTTGGCAGGCGACGCAGGACCGGCCGCCACGAGGAGGAACCGTATGAGCATCCGCGGAAGGTTGCTTCTCGCCCTGGCCGCAGGCGCCGCGGCGCTGGCTTTCTCGACCGCGGCGCCCATGGCGCAAGGGACCGGCCTGACCGGGACCTCGGACGGGCAGGCGCTGACCTACAGGTCAGACCGCTACCGCCTCCTTGACCCGGCTCGCCCGGATGGCCCCGCGATAGCCGTCCTGCGCGGTGACCCCGCCACCGGTCCCTCCGACATGCTGATGCGCTTTGGACCCATGCCGCCGGTGATGCACACCCACACCGCCAACTACCGGCTGGTCGTTCTCAAGGGCGAGATGAAGCACTGGGTGCAGGGCCAGACTGCTGCGGACGTGGAAGTGCTGGGACCAGGCTCCTTCTGGTATCAGCCCGGCGGTCAGCCGCACGCGGACCTCTGCCTCAGCGACCGGTGCGAGATGTTCATCTCCTGGGACGGAAAGCGGGACGCCCACGTCGCGCCCTGAGGATGGGCCGTGGACTCCAGGGATTCCCGCCGGCGGCGAAGCGGGACGCGGAGGCGCTCGTGGCCGGCGTGAGAGGCGAGCTCCCATCCCAATCAAGCCGTTGAAGCCAAGGTCGGCCGGCCCTATGGTCCGCCGACTTTTTTGCGCCTGCGAACACCCACCATGACCGCCGCCAAACCGACGTCCTTCCAGGGCCTGATCCTGACGCTCCACAGCTATTGGAGCGAGCGCCGCTGCGTGATCCTCCAGCCGCATGACGTAGAGGTCGGCGCCGGCACCCTGCACCCGGCTACCGTGCTGCGGGCGCTCGGCCCCAAGCCCTGGAACGCGGCCTATGTCCAGCCCAGCCGCCGCCCCGGCGACGGCCGCTATGGCGAGAACCCCAACCGGCTCCAGCACTACTACCAGTACCAGGTGCTGCTGAAGCCCAACCCGCCGGACATGCAGGACCTCTACCTGGGGAGCCTTGAGGCCATCGGCATCGACACCCGCCTGCACGACATGCGGTTCGTCGAGGACGACTGGGAGAACCCCACGGTCGGCGCCTGGGGTCTCGGCTGGGAGGTCTGGTGCGACGGCATGGAGGTGTCGCAGTACACCTACATGCAGCAGGTCGGCGGTCTGGACGTCAGCCCGGTGGCGGGCGAGCTGACCTACGGCCTCGAGCGCCTGGCGATGTACGTGTTCGGCGTCGACAACGTCTACGACCTGCCGTTCAACGATCGCGGCATGTCCTACGGCGAGGTCTTCCTCGAGAACGAGCGCCAGATGAGCGCCTACAATTTCGAGGTCGCCGACGTCGAGACCCTGAAGCGCCAGTTCGAGGACATGGAGCGCCAGGTGGTCCGCATCCTGGAGGTCGGCGTCGGGCCCCAGGGCCAGAAGCTGGTCCTGCCGGCCTACGACCACGTGCTCAAGGCCAGCCACCTGTTCAACGTCATGAACGCCCGCGGCGCCATCGCCGTGGCCGAGCGCGCCAGCTACATCGGCCGCATCCGAGACCTGTGCAAACTCTGCGCGAGCGAGTGGCTGAAGCAGCAGGAAGCGGCGTGATGGCTGTATCGGTCGCTCCCCTCACAAGCCCCTGCCGGCCCAGCCCAGATGCCGTGGCCGACCGGCTGGCCGCGAGCGGATTCCTTCTCCCCTCGCGGGAGAAGGTGTCGGCGAAGCCGACGGATGAGGGGGCGCACCGGCCTGCGACACAGCCTGTGGCAACCGCCTCATGGCGGCTTGAAGACCTATCGACCCCTCATCCGGCGCTTCGCGCCACCTTCTCCCGCAGGGGGAGAAGGAACCCTCACGGCGGCATTGCGACCGGGGACGTCCTTCGGCGCCGCGCCGCAACGCGCACCACTGGCCGCTCCCTCTTTGGGACGCGAACCTAGAAATCCAATGCCCCAGCTTCTCCTCGAACTGTTTTCCGAAGAAATCCCCGCGCGCATGCAGGCCCAGGCGGCGCGCGACCTGGAGCGCATGATGCGCGACGGCCTGTCGGCCGCCGGCCTGATCTCCGAGGGCATGAAGGCCTTCGCCGGCCCGCGCCGCCTCGCCCTGGTCGTCGAGGGCCTTCCCATCGCCCAGGCCGACCGAGACGAGGAACTCAAGGGGCCCCGCGTCGGCGCCCCCGACCAGGCCATCGACGGCTTCCTGCGGAAGACCGGCCTGACCCGCGACCAGCTGGTCGACCGGGACGGAGTCTGGTTCGGCCGCGTCGCCTCCAAGGGCCGCCCGACGCCGGAGATCGTCGCCGAGCTGGTCGAGCAGACGGTGCGAAATTTCCCCTGGCCGAAATCCATGACCTGGGGCAGTGGCAAGCTGCGCTGGGTCCGCCCGCTGCAGCGCATCCTCTGCGTCTTCGACCGCGAGGTCGTGCCGCTCAGCTTCGAGGGCCTCACCGCCGGCGACCTCTCCCAGGGCCACCGCTTCATGGGCGGCGCCCAGGTGTTCCGCGCCCGCGACTTCGACGAATACCGCGAGGCCCTGGCCGGCCACTACGTGGTCCTCGACGTCGAAGAGCGCAAGCAGCGCATCCTCGAAGGCGCCCGCACCCTCTGCTTCGCCCGCAACCTCGAACTGGTCGAGGACGAGGGCCTGCTGGAGGAGGTGGCGGGCCTCGCCGAATGGCCGGTCCCCATCCTGGGCGACATGGACCCCGCCTTCCTCGACCTCCCCCCGGAGGTCATCCGCACCTCCATGCGCACCCACCAGAAGTACTTCGCCGTCCGCGACCCCGCGACCGGCAAGCTGGCCCCGCACTTTCTGGTGGTGGCCAACGTGGCCGCCGAGGACGGCGGCCGGACCATCGCGGCGGGCAACGCCAAGGTGCTGTCGGCGCGGCTCAGCGACGCGCGATTCTTCTGGGACGAGGACCGCAAATCGGGCTTCGACGCCTGGAACGACAAGCTGGCCGGCGTCACCTTCCACGCCAGGCTCGGTACCATGGCCGACCGGGTCGAGAGGGTCGCGGCCCTGGCCTGCCACATCGCCCCCGCTGTCGGCGCCGATGCGACGGAGGCCCGGCAGGCGGCCAAGGTCGCCAAGGCCGATCTCGCCAGCCAGATGGTCGGCGAATTCCCCGAACTGCAGGGCGTGATGGGCCGCTACTATGCCCTGGCCGATGGTCAGGACCCAGCCCTCGCCGACGCCATCCGCGACCACTACCGTCCGCAGGGTCCCTCCGACGAGATCCCGACCGGGCCGCTCGGAACCGCCGTCGCCCTGGCCGACAAGCTCGACACCCTGGTCGGCTTCTTCAGCATCGACGAGAAGCCGACCGGCTCGCGCGATCCCTACGCCCTGCGCCGGGCCGCGCTCGGCGTGATCCGGATCATCCTGGAGAAGGGCCTGCGCCTGCCGCTCAATTCGGCGCCCGGCGTGCAGGCCCAGAACCTGATGCCCTTCTTCGCCGACCGGCTGAAGGTCACCCTCCGCGACGCCGGCAAGCGGTTCGACCTGGTGGACGCCGTCTTTGCCCTCAACGATGACGACCTCGTCCGCATCGTCGCCCGGGTGGAGGCCCTCGACGCCTTCCTCAAGACCGAGGACGGGGCCAACCTGCTGGCCGGCTACCGCCGCGCCGCCAACATCCTCAAGGCCGAGGAGAAGAAGGGCCCGCTGCCGCAGGGCGCCCCGACCCAGGTCACCGAGCCGGCCGAGGAGGCCGCCCTGCTCGGCGCGCTGCAGACGCTCGGCCCCAAGCTCGAAGCCGCCCTCGCCGCCGAGGACTTCACCGGCGCCATGACCGCCCTGGCCGCCCTGCGCGCGCCCGTCGACGCCTTCTTCGACAAGGTGCTGGTCAATTCCGAGGTTCCCGCCGAACGCGACAACCGCCTGCGCCTGCTCCAGCAGGTCCAGGCCGCCATGGGCAAGGTCGCCGATTTCTCGCTGGTGACGGGGTAGGCGCCTCCACCTGGCCTTGCCCGCCTTTATCCGTCATCCCGGAAGGCCGCGAAGCGGGCTATCCGGGACCCAGGGGGTGCGGGATCTCCCTGTCGAACGCAGCTTTTACGGCCGGCGCGCTGCAACCCCTGGGTCCCGGATAAGCGCTGCGCGCTTTCCGGGATGACGGAATTTTTCGTGATTTGGCAACACAATCAATGACATATCGAATATGTCTAGACATATTCCCTGCCCCCCACCGACACGCTCACCCTCCCGCCCGCCGCGGTAGCCCGCTCCGACGCCCTTTCGACCTACCTTTCCAGCGCCCCGACCTACAGACCGGCCCACGCCCGAACCTACAACTCCAAAACCTCCGCCCACGCCGAACCCAACGGCACAAGGGTTTCCCACCGCCCCACCCCGCCGCGGGAAGATCACCGCCCTTTTCCGTAGGCCTCCCCCCACGGTATGATGCTCCCCACGGCAGCATCCGCCTCTTTTGCTGCGCTGCGGGATCGAACCGCGCCCCGAGGGTGTTCCCCCCGGCGCTTCGGGCCTGTATCTGACCCCATCCGAACAGGCGCCTTCGGAATCGCTACGCTAATGAGGACGGCTTGATGACGAACCGCTGGGTCTACAGTTTCGGTGGCGGCGGCGCCGAGGGCGACGCCTCGATGAAGAACCTGCTGGGCGGCAAGGGCGCCAACCTGGCGGAGATGTCGTCGCTGGGCCTGCCGGTCCCGCCCGGCTTCACCATCACCACCGAGGCCTGCAACCGCTACTACGCCGATGGCCAGACCTATCCCGCCGACCTCGCCGAACAGGTCGCCGGCGGGATCGCCCACATCGAGAGGATCACCGGCAAGGCCTTCGGCGACGCCGCCAACCCGCTGCTGGTCTCGGTCCGCTCCGGCGCCCGCGCCTCGATGCCGGGGATGATGGACACCGTGCTCAACCTCGGTCTCAACGACGAGACGGTCGAGGGCCTGGCCAGACTCTCCGGCGACCGCCGCTTCGCCTTCGACAGCTACCGCCGCTTCATCCAGATGTACTCGAACGTGGTGCTCGGCCTCGACCATCATGCGTTCGAGGAGATCCTCGACGACCACAAGGACCGGCTCGGCGTCGACGTTGACACCGCCCTGACCGCCAAGGACTGGGAGGCGGTGGTCGCCGAGTACAAGCAGGCCGTCTCGCGGGAGCTCGGCGAGCCCTTCCCGCAGGATCCCCAGGCCCAGCTGTGGGGCGCCGTCGGCGCCGTGTTCAAGAGCTGGATGAACGACCGGGCCAAGTTCTACCGGCGCATGCACGACATCCCCGAAAGCTGGGGCACGGCGGTCAACATCCAGGCCATGGTGTTCGGCAACCTCGGCGACAGCTCGGCCACGGGCGTCGCCTTCACCCGCAACCCCTCGACCGGCGAGGCCGCACTCTACGGCGAGTTCCTGATCAACGCCCAGGGCGAGGACGTGGTCGCCGGCATCCGCACGCCGCGGCCGATCGTGCCCGAAGATGGAGCGCCCGGGCTCGAAGCCGACTTCCCCAACGCGTTCAAGGAGCTCC
>DASPLD010000209.1:0-4171 GCA_035627755.1 Caulobacter sp.
ATGACGGTGCGGTGGCGCGCGGCGCCCGCCCGGCCGAGGGCCACAACGGCGGCGCCCTGGGCAACGACTATCCGTACATCCTGCAGGGCATCGGCGGCTCGCTGCTCTACATCGTCGACCGCTACGGCGAGAAGGGCACGCTCTACGACGGCTGGGACGAGATCGAGGGCTGGCGGGAAGCCGAGAAGAAGAACTCCGTCGGCCTCTACTGCCTCGACCACCTGACCCACAACGTGCGCCGCGGCCAGATGCGGAACTGGTCGGGCTTCTACGGAAACGTCTTCAACTTCGAGGAACAGAAGTACTTCGACATCAAGGGCAAGGCGACCGGCCTGTTCTCCCAGGCGATGATCGCGCCCGACCGGGCCATCCGCATCCCGCTGAACGAGAGCCAGGACGAGAACTCCCAGATCGAGGAGTTCCTCAAGCGCTATAACGGCGAAGGCATTCAGCACATCGCCCTGGCCACTGACGACATCTTCGAGACCGTCGAGGAGATGAAGCGCCGCGGCATCCCCTTCCAGGACACCATCGAGACCTATTTCGAACTGATCGACAAACGCCTCCCCGGCCACGGCGAGGACGTCGAGCGCATGCGCAAGAACCGCATCCTGATCGACGGTTCCGACGAGGACGGCCTGCTGCTGCAGATCTTCACCCAGGACACCTTCGGTCCGATCTTCTTCGAGATCATCCAGCGCAAGGGCAACCAGGCGTTCGGCGAAGGCAATTTCCAGGCCCTGTTCGACTCCATCGAGCTGGACCAGATCCGGCGCGGCGTCATCAAGGTGGATGCCTAGACCTCCGGGATGGCTGCCCTGGCTCGGTCCGCTGCTGGCGGCCGGGATCGGGGCGGCGGTGGGAGAGTACGGCCTCGGCGGCGGCTTCTGGACCGTGCTGGCCGCGGCCCTGATCGGCGGCTTCCTGCCGATCCTCGCCAACGCCGTCTGGAAGTGGCGGTTGCGTCGCCGGGGTCAGTGAAAGTCGCGTGATCCCGGCAGCACCCGCACATCCCGTGGATGCCTGCCCCGCGTCGGCTCGTGGGCCGAGCCGGGGGCCCGGTCCGGAGTCAGGTCGCCCAGCATCGGCGTCCAGTCGTCCAGCTGCTCGACCACCAGATGGGTCACTCCCTCGGCCCGCTGGATCCGCCCCCGTGCCAGCACCATCCGGGCCCCCATCGCTGTCGGCCGGAAGCGCTCGAACACGTCGGGCCATAGCACCAGATTGACTATGCCGGTCTCGTCCTCAACCGTCATGAAGCAGACGCCCTTGGCCGTGCCGGGCCGCTGCCGGACCAGAACAACCCCGCCGACCACCGTCCGCCGTCCGTTAGCCACCGTCTCGCAGGCGCGGGCGGTCACCGCCTCCGCCTGGTCCAGGCATTTTCTCAGGAAGGCCACAGGATGGCCCTTCAGGGACAGTCGCAGGGACTGGTAGTCGCCGACCACCTCCTCGGAATGCGCCAGTTCGGGCAGGGCTTCGGGCGGCTGGCCGTCGGTCTCGTCCAGCCCCATGGCCTCGAACAGCGGGGCCGAGGCGGCGGGCGCGGCCCCCTTGGCCGCCCACAGCCCCTGCCTGCGGGACAGGTCCAGAGAGCCATAGGCGTCCGCCTCCGCCAGCCGGTCCAGCGCCGCCGACGGCAACTGCGCCCGCACCCGCAGGTCTTCCAGATCGGCGAACGGCCCCGCCCGCCGAACCTCCACGATCCTCTCGGCCCACTCCTTGCGGAACCCATCGATGGACCGCATGCCCAGCCGCAGGGCGCGGCGTCGCCGTCCCGGACGGAGCTCGAGCGTGGCATCCCAGCCGCTGGCGTTGACGTCCGGGTGCCGGACCTCGACCTTGTGCTCGCGGGCATCCCGGACAATCTGGGCCGGGGCGTAGAAGCCCATGGGTTGACTGTTCAGCAGGCAGGCCGCGAACACATCCGGGTATAGCCACTTCACCCAGGCCGAGACGTAGACGAGGTGAGCGAAGGCGGAGGCGTGACTCTCGGGAAAGCCATATTCGCCAAAGCCCTTGATCTGGTTGAAGCAGTTCTGGGCAAAGTCGGGATCGTAGCCGCGGGCGACCATCCGCCCGACCATCAGGGTCTCGTAATCGCCGATGGTGCCGTTGTGCCGGAAGGTGGCCATGGCCCGCCGCAGTCCGTTGGCCTCGTCACCCGTGAACTCCGCAGCCACCATGGCGATCTTCATCGCCTGTTCCTGGAACAGGGGGACGCCCAGCGTCTTGCGCAGGATGTTGGCGAGCTCTTCGGGGTTCTTCGTCGATCCCGGCATGGAGAAGCGGTAACTGCCGGCGCCGTGCGTCGCTTCGTAAGCCCGCCGCTCCATCCGGCGCTGGAGATAGGGGTGAACCATCTTGCCCTGGATAGGGCCAGGACGAACGATCGCCACCTGCACCACCAGATCGTAGAATTGCTGGGGCCGGAGCCGGGGCAGCATGCTCATCTGGGCCCGGCTTTCGACCTGGAAGACGCCCAAAGAGTCGGCCTTGCAAAGCATGTCGTAGACGCCGCGGCGCTCGGCGGGGACGGCGGCGGTGTCGGTCAGAGGTCGGCCGTAGGTCTGCTCGATCAGGCGGAAAGCGCGCTTCATAGCGGTCAACATGCCGAGCGCCAGGACATCGACCTTCATCAACTTGAGGAAGTCGATATCCTCCTTGTCCCACTCGATGAAGGTGCGATCCGGCATGGCGGCGTTGCCGATCGGGACGATCTCGAGGAGCGGGGTCTGACTGAGCACAAAGCCGCCGACGTGCTGGCTGAGGTGGCGCGGGAACTGGATCAGCTCGGCTGTCAGCTCCAGCGCCAGCTTCATCCGCGCGTCGTCGCGGCTGAGGCCGGTGCGGTCGACGTGACCCTCCTCGACCCTGGAGCCCCATGAGCCCCAGACGGTGTCCGCCATGCGGGCGGTGACGTCCTCAGTCAGGCCCAGCGCCTTGCCGACATCGCGGATGGCAGAGCGGGGACGGTAGTGAATGATCGTGGCCACGATGCCGGCGCGGTCACGCCCATAGCGCCTGTAGACCTGCTGTATGACCTCCTCGCGCCGCTCATGCTCGAAGTCGACATCGATGTCGGGCGGCTCCGAGCGCTCTGAGGAGATGAAGCGCTCGATCAGGAGATCCTGCCTCGTGGGATCGACATTGGTGATCCCGAGACAGAAGCAGATCACCGAATTGGCCGCGGAACCCCGCCCTTGGCAGAGGATGGGGTCGGGACGGGAGCGGGCCCAGTCGACGATGTCGTGGACGGTCAGGAAGTAGGGGGCGTAATCCAGCGACCGGACCAGCTTCAGTTCCCTGTGGATCGTCTCGTGAACGGCGGGCGGGACGCCGTCGGGCCAGCGATGCCGGGCGCCCTTCAGGGTCAGGCGGGTGAGCCAGCCTTGCGGCGAATATCCCGGGGGGACCGGTTCGTCGGGGTACTGGTAGCTGAGCTCGCGGAGCGAAAAGGTGCAGGCGCGGACCACGTCCATGGTGCGCGCAAGCGCCACCTCGTGGCCGCGGAACATGCGGGCCATCTGGGTCGCGGGCTTGAGGAAGCGTTCGGCATTGGCCTGCAGGCGGCGGCCGGCCTTGTCGATGGTCGTGCCCTCGCGGATGCAGGTCAGGACATCCTGAAGCATGCGCCGGTCAGGGTGGTGGTAGAGGACGGCGTTGGTGGCGATCATCGGCGCGCCGGTACGCCGCGCCATGGCCGCCAGCTGGTTGAGCCGGCGCCGGTCGTCGCCGCGCCACAGGGGCGAGGCGGCCAGATAGACGGTGTCGGGCCAGGCCCGGCGCCACGTCGTCAACCGCGTCTCGAACGCCGCGTCGGGGGCGGCCGGCGCGGGGACGAGGGCGATCATGCCTTCGCCCAGTCCGACCGCCTGTTCGAAAGTCAGCCGGGTCTCGGCCTTTTCGATCCGTTCTCCCTCCGGGTCGGCGCCGGGCTGGGGCACGACTTCGCTCTTGCCGAGGGAGAGCAGGCGGCAGAGGCGGCCGTAAGCGGGGCGGTCGCGGGGGAAGACGATCAGCTCGGTCCCGTCGGTGAAGGCGAGGCGGGCGCCGATGACCAGCCGGATGTCGGCTTCTTCCGCTCCCATCAGGGCGCGGACGATGCCGGCGAGGGTGTTGCGGTCGGCGATGCCGACGGCGGAGAGGCCCAGCGCCTTCGCCTGCAGCA
>DASPLD010000210.1:0-10365 GCA_035627755.1 Caulobacter sp.
CACCTACGACAAGCTGCTAAACGACCCCCGGGGCCGCCAGGCCGCCGCCGCCCTCAAGCGCAAACGCTTCAGCCCCAGCCTGTTCGTCGTCCACTTCGGGCTGAACACCCCCCAGCCGCAGTTGAGGCATCACACCATCTGCTTCGGCCCCCGCTATCGGGCCCTGATCGACGAGATCTATGGAAGGAACGCGCTCGCCAACGACTTCTCCCTCTATCTCCATTCCCCCTGCGCAACCGATCCCGGCATGGCGCCCCCCGGCGGCAGCACCCACTACGCGCTCTCCCCGGTGCCGCACCTGGGTACGGCCGACATCGACTGGGCCGTCGAGGGGCCCCGCTATCGCGACCGCATCTTGAAGTACCTGGAGGACCGCTACATCCCCAACCTGTCCAGGGACCTGACCGTGAGCCGCATCTTCACCCCGGCCGACTTCAAGACCGAGCTGAACGCCCACCTGGGCTCAGCCTTCAGCCTCGAGCCGATCCTCACCCAGAGCGCCTTCTTCCGCACCCACAACCGCGACGACCGGATTCGGGGCCTCTATTTCGTCGGGGCGGGGACGCACCCTGGCGCCGGCATTCCGGGCGTCGTCGGCTCGGCCAGGGCGACCGCCGGCCTGATGCTGCGGGACCTCGCATGACCACGCTTGAGACCGCCAGCCGCGACGCCATCCAGAAGGGCAGCCAGAGCTTCGCCGCCGCCGCCGCCCTGTTCGACCCTGCCACCCGGGCGGACGCGGAGATGCTCTACGCCTGGTGCCGCCACTGCGACGACGTCATCGACGGCCAGACCCTGGGCCAGGACCGGGTTGCCGTCCCGCCTGAACAGGTCCGCGCAACCCTTGAGAACCTCTACGCAAAGACCCGCTCGGCCCTGGCTGGGGAGCCGCAGTCGGACCCCGCCTTCGCCGCCTTCCAGGCCGTCGCCCTGCGCCGTGGCATCCCCGAGACCTGGGCCATCGAGCTGATCGACGGCTTCGCCATGGACGTCTCCGGCGCCCGCTACGACCAGTTCGAGGACACCCTGAGATACTGCTGGCATGTCGCCGGAGCCGTCGGGGTGATGATGGCCCTGGTCATGGGGGTGAAGCCGGACGACCTGACCACCCTGCGCCGCGCCCAGGACCTGGGCCTCGCCTTCCAGTTGACCAACATCGCCCGCGACCTCGTGGAGGATGCGCAGAACGGCCGCGTCTACCTGCCCGAGGTCTGGCTCGACGAGGCCGACCTGCCGGCCGACCAGATCGCGGCGCCCGAGCGTCGCGAATCCCTCGCCTGGCTGGCCCAGACCCTGATGGAAGCCGCCGAACCCTACTATGACTCGGCCCGCTGGGGCCTGCGCGCCCTGCCCTTCCGCTCGGCCTGGGCTGTCGCCGCCGCCCGCGCCATCTACCGTCAGATCGGGGTCGAGGTGCTCCGCCGCGGGCCCCGCGCCTGGGACACCCGCGTCTCGACCGGCAAGGCGACCAAGATCCTGCTGGCCCTGCAGGGCGGCCTCGTCGCCCTTCGCGCCGTCACCCTGGATCGCTGGCGCACGCCTCCGGTCCGCCTGCCCCTGTGGTCGCGGCTGTGATCTAGCCCGTCGCGGCGGCCGCGCGGATCACCGCCATCAGCCGGGCCCGGGTCAGCCCGTCGGCCACCCCGTCGAAGCGGGTCTGGACCCAGTGGCGCTGGAAGGCCAGGACCACCTCCCGCGTCGCCTGGTCGAACTTCCCCGAGGGCGCGCAGTCGTACCCCAGCCGGGTCAGCCCGGCCTGCAGGGCGAAGACCCCCACCCCTTCCGCTCCCTCGGCCAGCGGCTCGCCCGGCGCCGGGTCGGCCTCGGCCCATAGGCCATGGCCGGCCTCGGCCAGCCGCTTCCAGGGAAACAGCTCGCCCGGGTCCTGCTTGCGGGCCGGCGCCAGGTCCGAATGGCCGATGATCCGGCTGTCGGGCACCTGCCAGCGGCTGCGGATCTCGGCCGTGAGGGCGATCACCGCAGCGATCTGGGCCTCCGGGAACGGCCGGTAGCCGAACTCATGGCCTGGATTGACGATCTCGATCCCCACCGAGACGGCGTTGCAATTGGTCTCGCCGCGCCAGCTGCCGCGTCCGGCGTGCCAGGCCCGGCGCTCCTCGGCGACCAGGGAGAAGATCCGTCCGTCCTCTTCCACGAGGTAGTGGCTGGAGACCCTGGCCTCCGGATCGCGCAGCCGCGCGAGGGCCGCCTCACCGGTCTCCATGCCGGTGTAGTGCATGACGATCATGTCCGGCGGCGCGGTGCGGGCGTCGAAGTTCGGCGACGGGGCGGGAATGACGTCGAGGCTCATGGCCAAGGCTTACTGCGCGCGGTTGCGAATGGCCATCAGCAGCGGCATCACATGGTTGGGCCGCAGCGCCACGATCAGCACGCCCAGCAACGCCAGCGCCGCCCCGATCCCCATCCGCAGGTCGAAGTAGTCCTTGGTGATCCAGACTCCCATGACGATGGTGGCCAGCGGTGTCATCAGGGTCAGCGGCGAGATCAGGGTCGCCTCGTACTTCTGGATCAGGTGGTAGTAGACGGTGTGGGCGATGATCGAGACGATCAGGGCCGAGTAGAGCACCGCCGCCAGGAACGGCCATCCCGCGGCCATCGCCTTGCCGACCTGGTCATGCTCGAACACCGCGGTCATCCCGGCCAGCGGCCAGATGGCCGAGAACCCCACCCAGGCCTGGAACTGCAGCGGCCTGACCCCTTCCATCTGCTTCATCATCACGGCGCCGAGCGAGCCGGCCAGGGCCGCGCCGGCGATCAGCCACAGGCCGATGGACATGCTCATGCCGGTCGGATGCCACATGACCAGCACGGCCCCCGCCAGGGTCAAGGCCATGCCGATCCCCCGCCGCCACCGCACCTTCTCTCCCAGCATCAGCATCGACAGCACCGTGGTCATCGGCACGCCCAGCTGGACGATGATCGAGGCGGCGGAGGGGCTGGCGGTCTGGAAGCCGACGAAGATGAGCGCGAAGTTCAGGCCCCCGATCAGCTGGGCGATGATGATCATCCGCCACAGGGGCCGGGGCGCGGGCAGCAGCCAGGGCAGGGTCAGGGCCGCGACGATGGCGAACCGCACGGCCGCGTAGAACAGCGGCGGCACCGCCATGTCGGTGACCACGATCTTGCTGACGATGTTGTTCGAGGCCCAGATCAGGCACATCGCCATGAGCAGCAGGAAGTCGCGGAGGGACATTGCCCGGGTCTAGCCGGTGGACGTGACGGAAAGCCAGCCGCAAGCGTCCCCTGCAGCGATTATCCTCTGTCTGTCCGCCGCCGGGTGAACCGCAGCGCCGTATGGGTGTCGGAAAAGCTGCAGACCTTGTTGTCGACCAGCCCATGGGCCTTGGCGGCTGCCATCACCTCGATGTCCTTCACCGTGGCCGCCTTGCCCTTGCGCGACACCACCCAGAGGGCGCCGCGAGGGCCGAGCATCGGGACCAACTCGCCGATCCGCGCCAGCTGCGCCGCATCGTCGGCGCCGTAGAACAGGATGTCGAGTTCGCTGAACTCGTTCAACGGTTGTGTTCTCTGGGTCAACTCGTCAAAGAAGGCCGGGTCGTCGACACCGAGGATGGCGACCCGCATCCCCGCCTTCACCCCCAGCTTGTCCAGCCGTCCCGGCGGATTGGCGATGGCGTCGGCCCAACGGGCGGCGAAGGGCTCGCCGAGGGCGAACCGGCTGCCGTCGGACAACACCAGGTCGCCGGCCTCGGCCCGAATCCCGGCCAGGGCCTTACCCTCGAAGACGCGGCGGCCGGCGCCCCGGAAGATCAGCCTGGGCGCCTCCCACTGCAGGCGGCCGATGTCGTCACCATCTGGGAACCGACCAGCGACGGCAGAAGCGTCCTTGCCCATGTCGCCGATCAGAGCCCCTTGGCGGTTTCCAGAAGTATGGCGCGGCAGCTGCTCACGAAGCTGGACCGCATCTCGGCCGGCGGCGCGGCCAGAGGACCAACGGCATGAGCGCCATAGCTCGCCCCGATGGGCTGGCCGGAGCCTATGGCGGCCAGCAGCCCTTCCTCGATGGGCCCTTCGGCGGTGACCCCGGCCGCGCCCTCGACCGGATCGGCGACCAGGACGAAGGCGTCGCCGCCGGCGCCGAGGCTGAACCGTTCCTCGCTGGCGATCGGCGACAGCAGCGGCGCCTCGGCGCCGAACCGGCCGTCGCGACGGCAGAACAGGCGTAGGTCGACACGGTCGGCCGCGCCGTGGGCGAGCGCCAGGCCCGCGCCGGTCACAGTCAGCGTCCAGCTGGTCTGGGCAGCGGGAGACGGCGACGGAACCGGCGCGGGCTGCGGCTTCTGAGCGGCCGGCTGCTCACAGGCGCACAGCAGGAGCAGGACGGGAAGGAGGGGCGCGACTTTCATCTAACGCCCCTGGAACACCGCCGGCCGCTTCTCCAGCAGCGCGGTGACGCCTTCCATGTGGTCCTCGGTCAGGTGGCTGATCGCCTGGGCGGCGGCGCTCATCTCCATCAGGGTGTCGTAGCTGGTCGACTGGCCGTGCTTGAGCAGGCTCTTGCCCAGGCGCAGGGCGTGCGGCGGCTGCTGGGCGATCTTCTCGGCCATGGCGATGGCGGCGTCGACCACCGAGTCGGCCGGGACCACCTTGCTGACCAGGCCCCACTTCTCGGCCGTCTCGGCGTCGATGACGTCGCCGGTGAACAGCAGCTCGGAGGCGCGGCTCATGCCGATGGTGCGCGGCAGCAGCCAGGCGCCGCCGTCGCCGGGGATCAGGCCCAGCTTCAGGAAGGTCACCCCGAACTTGGCGGTATCGGCGGCGATGCGGATGTCGGTCATGCAGGCCACGTCGCAGCCGAGCCCGATGGCCGCCCCGTTGACGGCCGCGATGGAGGGGACCTCCAGTCCGTACACCGAGCGGACGATCCGGTGGATGTTGTTGCGGTATCCCTCGCGGACGCTGACCCCGTTGCCGCCGAACGCCCCCTCGCGGGACTTCATGGCCTTGACGTCGCCGCCCGCCGAGAAGGCCCGGCCGGCCCCGGTCAGCACGACACAGCGGATGTTCTGGTCGGCGTTGATCTCGGCGCAGGCGGCCGCCACCTGGTCCCCGTCACCCGCGGCGCCCAGGGCGTTCATCGACTCCGGCCGGTTGAGGGTCAGGATGGCGATGTGGCCGCGCTTTTCGGTGAGGATCAGGGACATGGGGTCTTCCTTGGCTTCTTGTCTGGCTCCATCCATAGCCGCCGCCCCGCCCCGCGTCACGACCCGGAACCGTCCCCGCTGGACGCGGATTAGCCAACCGGTCCATCTTCGCCCGTCCGGGAGAAAGCCGATCCGCCAAGCATCCACAGTCCGCCTCGTCGGCGACGTCGGCGGCACCAACTGCCGCTTCGCCCTGGTCGATCCGGCCAGCGACCGCCCGTCGCTATCGGGGACCGAGGCCTTCGAGATCGACGCCTTCCCCAGCCTCGAGGCGGCCATCGACCGCTTCCTGGCCGGCCGGAAGGCGGACGAGGCGGTGATCGCGGTCGCCGGTCCGGTGGACGACGGCCGCGCCTCCCTGACCAACGGCCACTGGGACATGTCGGAAGCGGCCCTGAAAGCCCGCGGCTTCACCGCCGCCCGGTTGATCAACGACTACGAGGCCCTGGCTCTCGCCATCCCCCGCCTGACTCCGGAAGACTTTGGCGACCTCGGCGGCCCCGCTCAGGGCGAGCCGAACGGCACGATCGCCATCCTCGGCGCCGGCACGGGCCTGGGCGTGGGCGCCCTCGTCCGCAACGGCGGCCAGTCGGCCGTGGCGGTCACCGAAGGCGGCCACATCGCCTTCGCCCCCACCGACGAGCTGGAGATCAACATCCTGCGCCGGATGACCGCCCGGTTCGGCCGGGTATCCCTCGAACGCATCCTGTCGGGGCCGGGCCTGGTCTGGCTCTACGAGGCGCTGGCCGACATCCGCGGCGCGATGGCTGAGAACCTCGAACCGGAAGACGTCTCCAAACGCGCCCAGGCCGGCGACGCCCTCTGCGAGGAGACCCTGGACCGCTTCTGCCGCATCTACGGCGCGGCGGCCGGCGACTACGCCCTGGCCTTCGGCGCCGTGGGCGGGGTGTACCTTGGCGGCGGCATCGCGCCCAAGATGCTGGACCGCCTGCGGGCCAGCGATTTCCGCAAGGCCTTCGAGGCCAAGGGGCGGTTCGCGGACTACTGCGCGGCCATCCCCACCCGCGTCATCCTGCACCCCTACGCGGCGCTGCTCGGTGCGGCGGCCGCGTCGGTCGAGGAGTGAGGGTTGGTAGGCCCGCTGGGGATCGAACCCAGGACCATTCGATTAAAAGTCGAATGCTCTACCGCTGAGCTACAGGCCCGCCGTGGACCGCCGGGGTCCGAAGCGGCGCGGACCATAGTGGCGCCCGCTCCGGGCCGCAAGCGCTTGCGGCCGGTTCGAGGCGGGGTAAGAGTTCGCGCCATGAAGACGCCCCTCTGCCTGATCCTGGCCGCCTCCATGCTGACCGCCTGCACGACCCCGGCCGGTCCGCCGCCGCCGGGCCGGGTGCGGACCACGGACCAGGTGAACCGGGGCAGCCTGGTCGGCGCGGCCTCCTCGCCGCTGCGCGACATCAACCTGCTGCGCACCAAGATTCCGCAGGTGCTGCTCGACGCGCTGTCCGATCCCTACGCCAGGCCCAACCCGATGACCTGCGCCGAGATCCGCGCCCAGATCGCCCCCCTCGACGAGGCCTTGGGGCCGGACATGGACCAGCCCAAGCCGACCAAGGCCGACCAGGGCCTGATCGCCGACAGCCGCGACTTCGTCGGCGACGAGGCGATGCGGATGGCGGTGGGCGCGGCCCAGGACATCATCCCCTACCGCGGCTGGGTGCGGAAGCTGACGGGGGCGGAGCGCCACGACAAGCTGGTGCGCTCGGCGATCACGGCCGGGGCGGTCCGGCGGGGCTATCTGAAGGGCGTCGGCCTGGCGAAGGGATGCAAGCCGCCCGCGGCCCCAACCCCCTACGTCGGCCCGCCCATCAAGATGCGCGATCCGTCTACGCCGAAGTATCCGATCCGCTGACCCGCTGCCGCGCCGCGAAGTCCCGCCGGAACTGATCGAGCCGTCCCTCGGCGATCGCGCTGCGCAAGGCGCCCGTCAGGGCCTGGAAGAAGGCGATGTTGTGCCAGGAGAGCAGCACCTGGCCGAGGATCTCGTCCGCCTTCACCAGGTGGTGCAGGTAGGCCTTGGAATACAGGCTGCTGGCGGGTGCGGCGATGTCCGCATC
Source organism: Caulobacter sp. (assembly GCA_035627755.1). Taxonomy (GTDB): domain Bacteria; phylum Pseudomonadota; class Alphaproteobacteria; order Caulobacterales; family Caulobacteraceae; genus Caulobacter. Next base: position 7,265 of record DASPLD010000210.1, read on the forward strand.
CAGCGGACTGTCGTCCTCTGCGAAGCGGGCGTTCTTCAGGTTGATCGGCCCTTCCCAGGTCCAGGCCTGGCCATGTCGGCCCGAGCGGGTGGGCAGGACGCAGTCGAACATGTCGACCCCGCGCGCCACCGCCTCGACGATGTCGATCGGCTTGCCGACGCCCATCAGGTAGCGGGGCCGGTCGGCCGGCAGCAGGCCCGGCGCGTAGTCCAGCACCTCGCACATGGCCGCATGCCCCTCCCCGACGGCCAGCCCGCCGATGGCGTAGCCGTCGAAGCCGATCTCGACGAGCCGCTCCGAGGACTCCCGCCGCAGGTGCTCGAAGGTCGAACCCTGCTGGATGCCGAACAGGGCCTGGCTGTCGCGCGCGCCGAACGCCGCCTTGCTCCGCTGGCCCCAGCGGGCGGACAGCCGCATGGCCTCGGCCGCGCGGCCCTCCTCGGCGGGCCAGCTGACGCATTCGTCGAGCTGCATCACGATGTCCGAGCCCAGCAGGTCGGCCTGAATCTCGATGGAGCGTTCCGGTGACAGGACGTGCTTCGACCCGTCGATGTGGCTGGCGAAGGTGACCGAGTCCTCCTTCACCTTGGCGATCTTGGACAGGCTCATCACCTGGAAGCCGCCGCTGTCGGTCAGGATCGGCCTGTCCCAACGCATGAACCGGTGAAGCCCGCCCAGCCGCTTCACCCGCTCGGCCGTCGGCCGCAGCATCGGGTGGTAGGTGTTGCCCAGGATGATGTCGGCGCCGGTCTCCTTGACCTGGTCGACGGTCAGCGCCTTGACGGTGGCCGCCGTGCCGACGGGCATGAAGGCGGGGGTGCGGATGTCGCCGCGCGGGGTCCTCAGCACGCCGGTGCGGGCCGCGCCGTCGGTCGCGCTGATCTCGAAGGGGAAGGTCATCAGGCGGCGCGCATTAGCAGGGATGAGTCGCCGTAGGAATAGAACCGGTACCCCGCCGCGATGGCATGGGCATAGGCCTCCTTCATCGTCTGCCGCCCGGCGAAGGCGCTGACCAGCATGAACAGGGTCGAGCGCGGCAGGTGGAAGTTGGTCATCAGGGCGTCGGCGGCCCGGAAGCGGTAGCCGGGGGTGATGAAGATGGCCGTCTCGTCGGCGAACGGCCGGATCGTCCCGTCCGCGTCTGCCGCGCTCTCCAGCAGGCGCAGGGAGGTGGTGCCGACGCAGACGATGCGGCCGCCGGCGGCGCGGACCGCGTTGAGGGCTTCGGCGGTCTCGGGCGTGACGACCCCGAACTCGGGATGCATCCGGTGCTCGGCCACGACCTCGGTCTTCACCGGCAGGAAGGTGCCGGCCCCCACGTGCAGGGTGACGAAGTGGCGGCTGACGCCGCGGGCGGCGATCGCCTCCAGCAGGGCGGGGGTGAAGTGCAGGCCGGCCGTCGGGGCGGCGACCGAGCCGTCCTCGCGGGCATAGACGGTCTGATAGTCGGTGCGGTCCTGCTCGTCCTCGGGCCGCTTGGCGGCGATGTAGGGCGGCAGCGGCATCTCGCCGACCGCGGCCACGGCAAGGTCGAGGTCGACGCCCGCCAGGTCGAAGGCCAGCACCAGCTCCCCGCCCTCGCCCTTCTCCGCCACCGTGGCGGCCAGCCGTCCAGCGTCGCACGCGCGGTCCTCGCGATGGCCGAAGGCGATGCGGTCGCCGACCTTGAGCCGCTTGCCGGGCCGGGCGAAGGCGGTCCAGCGGTCGGGGGCCAGGCGGCGGTGGAGGATGGCCTCGACCCGAACCTCCAGGTCATCCCGGTGGCGGACGCCGAACAGCCGGGCCGGGATCACCCGCGTGTCGTTGAACACCAGGGCGTCGCCGGCCCTCAGCAGATCGGGCAGGTCGCCGACCGTCCGGTCCTCCAGCCCCTCCCCGGGCCGCACGACAAGCAGCTTGGCGGACTCGCGCGGGCTGGCCGGCCGCAGGGCGATCCGGTCTTCCGGCAGGTCGAAGTCGAAGTCGCTGACGAGCATGGCGCGGCGGCATGCGCCCAAGCCCTTCCCCCGTCAAGCTTGGCGGTGGACTCGGCCACGGGGGCGGAGGCATGATCGGACGTCGGGTGGGCAACGGGGACCTGAGGATCATGCGTATTTCGACCTGGGCGCTGGGCGCCGCCCTCACCGCCACTCTGCTCGCCGGTTGCGACCGCGGCCAGGAGCGCACGCCGGAGCCGGCCCCGACTCCCGCTCCCGCCCCGACTCCCGCGCCAACCCCGGCGACCACCACCGGCGCCGCCGTCACCGGCTTCAGCCACAGCGGCAATTTCGATCTCGCCGGCTTCTACATGCCCCAGGCCGAGGTGCGGGTCGGCGCCTGGAAGCTCGAACACCTCGGCGTCGGCTCGGCCAGCGACTTCGCCCAGTGGGAACAGGGCGACCGGATGTCGACCTTCGGCCCCCTGCTGCTGGAATTCGCCGACACCACCAGCCCGCTGCAGACCGGCGAAACCGGAGCCGAATCGCACAGCGTGAAGGTCCGGGTGCTGCCCACCGGCTACGCCACCGATGGTCGGACGGTGAAGTTCGCCGGAACCGACGCCAAGCTCGGGCAGGTCACGTTCGAGGGCGCCTTCGACGTGGCGGCCCTCTCCGACGCCAAGGCCCAGGGGGCCAGCGAGCAGCCGGTGCTGACTGGAACCTTGCAGGTCGGAGACACCCGCTTCGCCAACACCCGCTTCACCTTCTACGCCGGCGACTGACCGGCCCCCTCTTTTGTCGTTGGGAGGCTTACATGAATCTCACCCATCTGGCGGCCGCGGCGGCCGCTCTTCTCGGCCTGACGGCGGTGGGCGCCGCGGCCCAGGCGCCGGTGTGGTACGGCGGTTTCGACCCGGTGCCGGAGGGCAGCTACCAGCGCACCTGCCGTGACATCAGCGCCTTCGGGGGCAAGGTCTACGCCCGCTGCCGCGACGGCCGGAACCAGTTCATGGTCAGCGAGCTCGACGTGCGCAGCTGCCGCAACGGCCGGGTGGAGAACGTCAACGGCCGGCTGCGCTGCGAGGGCTATGGCGGTGGTGGTGGCTACGGCGGCGGTCCCGGCGGGGGTGGCGGTTACGGCGGCGGTCCCGGGGGCGGCGGCGGTTACGGCGGCGGTCCCGG
>DASPLD010000211.1:0-10083 GCA_035627755.1 Caulobacter sp.
TCGCCGAGGCCGAGGACCTGATCCGGGCCCGGCTGGAGGGCATGCTCTCGCCGGCCGCGAGGGTGGCGGCCGAATAGGCCTCAGTCGAACACCGACGACAGCGCCTGGTCGCCGCTGCCGGCCTTCAGCTCGGCGTAGGCCGCCGCGGAGATGACCCCGAACAGGAATGGCGCGAAGGTCACCAGCAGGAGCTGGAGGACCATCAGCACGATGGTCGTCGCCTCGATCCTTGGGGCGGGGTTCTCAGCGGACAGCTGGTTCATCAGGATCGCGGTCTGCAGTTCCCCGACCGCCCAGTTGGCGCCGAAGAGCAGCAGGAAGACCAGGACGGAGGCCGCCAGCAGGTAGCGCGCCAGGCCCCAGCCGCCCGCGGCGGCGGTCCGGACGCTGTGCTCGAAGGTCTTCGACAGCGGCATGCCGTCGATGACCCTCGCCGGCGCGGCGAGGGCGAAGACGGTCAGGACGGCCAGGCCCGGGACGACGAGCACGATCCCGCCGACCCCCGCCAGCACGAAGACCACGGCCAGGATCGCCGTCACCGGCAGCCAGTGGCGCCAGCAGGCCGACCAGGCGCTGGCCATGCCGACCCGCTCCTTCCGCAGGTCCTGCGCCGCGGCGTGCGACGCCAGGGTGTGCCCCAGTCCAATGAGCAGCATGGCGCCGAGGCCAATGACCGCCACGACCCAGGCCGTGGCCGGGCCGACAACCACCGTCACCTGCTCGCCATTGCTGGCGTCGATCAGCACCGCGGTCAGGATGCCGGCGGCGGCGAACACCAGGGTTCCCGTCACGGCCAGCAGAAGGCCGCACAACAGGCTGTTGCGGCGCAGGAGGCGCAGGCCACGGGCGATCGCGCGACGCGCGCGGAATGGCTGGCCGACGGCTGGCTCGCTTGACATGACACCCCCTGGACCGGGACGGACGGTAGCGGCCGTTCGCCGACACCGCCAGTCACTCGCCGTATCGGAGACACCGCCGTCGGCTTGTTGAACACATTCAATGGAACAAGGTGGCGCGACCGGTGTTAAGCTTGGTGGGCGCGGTGTGTGCGGGGCGAATCCATCTTGCCGGATTTCATTGTTTTCGAGGCTCTCAGCCCGGCAATCCGGGCATGAGCAGTGATCCGCGTGACGCCGAGAGTTTCCGGCGGCTGATCGAATCGATCAGCGACTATGCCATCTACATGCTCGATCCCCAGGGGCGGATCACCAACTGGAACCGCGGCGCCCAGCAGATCAAGGGCTATAGCGCCGAGGAGGTCGTCGGCAGCCACTTCAGCCGCTTCTTCACCCCTGAGGACGCGGCCGCCGGCCTGCCCGGTCGAGGACTGGCCACCGCCCTGGCCGAAGGACGGTTCGAAGCCGAAGCCTGGCGCGTCCGCAAGGACGGGACCCGCTTCTGGGCCAATGTGGTCGTCGACCCGATCTACGACGACGAGGGCCGCCACATCGGCTTCGCCAAGATCACCCGCGACATGACCGAGCGGAAGGCCGCCCAGGAGGCCCTGGCCCGCAGCGAGCGCGAGTTCCGCCTGCTGGTCGCCGGGGTGATCGACTACGCCCTCTACATGCTCGACACCGAAGGCCGGGTCAGCACCTGGAATTCCGGGGCCGAGAAGATCAAGGGCTACAGCGCCGAGGAGATCATCGGCCAGCACTTCTCCCGATTCTACACGCCCGCCGACCGAGAGGCCGGCCGGCCGGCCCATGCCCTGGCCAAGGCGGCGGAGGAGGGTCGCTACGAGGCCGAGGCCTGGCGGGTGCGCAAGGACGGCAGCCTGTTCTGGGCCAATGTGGTCATCGATCCGGTGCGGGACGAGACAGGCGAGCTGATCGGCTTCGCCAAGATCACCCGCGACATCACCGAGCGCCGCAACGCCCAGTTGGAGCTGGACGCGGCGCGGGAGCGCCTGGCGCAAGCCCAGAAGATGGAAGCCCTCGGCCAGCTGACCGGCGGCGTCGCGCACGACTTCAACAACCTCCTGATGGTGGTCACCGGCCAGGTCGAGCTGCTGCGCCGGCGGATCGGCCACAACCCCGCCGCGGTGCGTTCCCTCGAAGCGATCGAGGCGGCCGCCCGCCGGGGCCAGGACCTGACCCGCCACCTGCTGGCCTTCGCGCGGCGCCAGAGGCTGCAACCGGCCCCGCTGGCGCTTTCCGACCGCGCCGAGGCGCTCAAGGAACTGCTCTCGACCAGCATCGGCTCGACCAGCCGCCTGCATATCGACCTGCCCAGCACCCTCTGGACCGTCGAGGTCGACGTCAGCGAGCTGGAGCTGTCTCTGCTCAACCTGGTGGTCAACGCGCGCGACGCCATGCCGGGCGGCGGCGACATCTCGATCTCGGCCCGCAACCTCGTGCTCGATCCGGTCGAGGACGGCTCGGGGCTGGCCGGCGACTTCGTGGCCATCACCGTGCGCGACAGCGGCCAGGGCATCCCGCCCGACATCCTGGCGCGGATCTTCGAACCCTTCTTCACCACCAAGGAAGTCGACAAGGGCACGGGGCTTGGCCTCTCGCAGGTCTACGGCTTCGCAGAGCAGTCCGGCGGGCGGGTCACCGTCGAAAGCCGGCTGGGGGAGGGCGCGGCCTTCACGCTGATCCTGCCCCGCAGCCTGGCGGACCCCACCGCACGGGACCCGAGGGCGGGACAGATGGACCCCGTCGCCGGCGTCCGCATCCTGGTGGTGGAGGACAATCCGGAGGTGGCCGAGGTGGCGGCAGGCCTGCTGGAACAGCTGGGCAACCAGGTGGAGACCGTCACCAACGCCGAGAACGCCCTGGCCGCCATCAAGGCCGGCGGCCTGCCCGACCTGGTGTTCAGCGACATCGTCATGGCCGGGGAGATGGACGGCCTGGCGCTGGCGCGGCGCCTGCGGACAGAACACCCGAGCCTGCCGATCCTGCTCGCCACCGGCTACAGCCGCTCGGGCGAGGACATTGGGGGCGAGTTCATGATCCTGCCCAAACCCTACCAGCTGGCCGACCTGAGCGGCGCGATCAGCACCTTGCTCGCCAAGCGCCCGCTCTAGACCCTAAGGGGTCGCCCGTTGAGTCCGACTGCTGGTCCCCGCCAGCCGGAACGCGCTCAGGCCGGGACGGACGACGGCTCGGGGGATCAAGGTTGCGGCCAGGTCGCCGGCGGCGGTCAGCCGCCGTTGCAGGCCGCGCCGGGTTCGGGTCGCCAGCAGCCGGAGGTTCTCCACGAGGCTGACGTGGAGCGGCGCGCGAACCGGCAGACAGGCCTCCAGTTCGGCGATCAGGTCATCGGCTGGACCGTCATTGAGGAAGTGGTCCGCATCCGGCACCCGGCGGAACCGCATCGGCCGAAGGGTGCGGACCTCCTGGACCAGCCGTTCGGCGGTCTCGATCGGGGCGAAGTCGTCCTTGTCCCCGTGGATCACATGGATCGGAACGGTGATCCGCTCCAGGGCCCGAAGCATATGGACCAGCTGTCCGGGCTGGCCGGCCACCTCGAGCACCGCATTTCGCAGGTCGCGCGGCACCGGGACCCAGCGCAGGATGAACTGTCCAAAACGGACCAGGAACCGAGCCGTCGGGCCTGGATCGCCGAAATAGCCCGACAGCAGCACCAGTCCCGCCAGGCCCTTGGGCCGGCGCGCGGCCATCAGGCTGGAGATCGCCGCGCCGTACGACTGGCCGACCAGCACAAGCTTCTGGCCCGGCGCCGTGGCCAGCAGCGGCATCAGGCTTTCGGCCTGCACCCGGATGTCGCCCACGTATTCCGCCTCGCCGCTGCCGGCGTAGCCGGGGCGGTCGACGACGATCATCTCCCGGTCCTCGGGAAGGGCGGCCAGCACCGGCGCCCAGTATTCGGCCCAGCTCGGCGCGCCGGTCACCACCACGATCTTCACAGGGGCGGGCTTCTCGCGAGGCGTGGTCAGGGCGCTCAGGGTCCAGCCATGGCCGCCGCCGCAGGGCATGCTGATGCGTCGCACCTGGTTCTCGTCGTAGAGTTCGGCCAGCGGCACATGCTCGATCCGGCCCTGCCGATCGCATTCCCAGGCGGCCCAACCAAGTTCCAGCACTCCCTTTGGGCGTTTGCGCGCCACGATCCGTCTCCTGTCTTCGCCCGCCAGTCCCGGCGGAATTTCAACGTCGATCTGGGCCCAGGGTTCTCCGAAAAGCGGTCTGGGTCACCGATCTTTTCGGTAATGTTGCATATGGGCCCTGAACCTCGGCTAAACAGCCCATATGCGCCTTCGTCACATCGAGGTCTTTCACGCGGTCTACGCCCACGGTTCGATCAGCACCGCGGCGCGGACGCTGAACGTCTCCCAGCCCTCGGTGAGCAAGGTCCTGAAGCACGCCGAGGACCAGCTGGGCTTCCGGCTGTTCCGGCGGGTGAAGGGCCGGCTCGCCCCGACCGACGAGGCCCACGCCCTGTTCCGGGAGGTCAAGGAGGTCTTCGAGCGGCTCGATTCCCTCAAGCAGGCGGCCCGCAACCTGAAGCTCGGCGAGGGCGGCCATATCCGCGCCGCCGTGCTGCCGGCGCTCGGCCTGAGCATCGCCCCGGCGGCAGTGGCCCGCTTCCGCGCGAAACATCCCACCGTGACCTTCGACTTCCGCACCCTGCACTATGACGAGGTGCTGCGCTCGCTCTATGAGCATGAGGTCGACATGGCCCTGGCCTACGACTCCATCCAGCACCCGCGCGTCAACAACTTCCAGATCGGCTCCGGCGAGCTGATGATGATGTTCCGCCGCGGCGAGTTCGGCGAGGACCCCGGGCCTCGCCTCGACCTCAAGAGCCTGGAGTCCCGCAACTACATCGGCTCGGGCGCCACCGGCCCGGTCAGCGACATCTTCTCCGCCGAGGTCGAGGATCGGGGCTTGGTGATCAACGAGCCCATAACCGTCTCGACCTTCTACATGGCCGCCGCCCTGGTGCGGCACGGGGTCGGGGTTGCGGTCGTCGACGAGTTCACCGCCCGGGCCGAAGCTTCCGAGCTGATCGACTTCCGGCCCCTGGAGCCGACCCTGGCCTTCGGCGTCTACTGCATGCATCTGGAGGACCGGCCGCTGTCGCAGCTCTCCGAGAGCTTCGTGAAGGTGATGCGCGACGTGCTGGAGGAGGTCCGGGGACTTAGCCAAAAGCTATAGGACACGCCCGTCTCTGACATTGCCCGGCGGCCCCGCCGCCGCGATGGTCCGCGCGACTTTGCAAATGCCTCGCGCGGAAGGGCGCCATGATCGCTTCCCCCTATCTCCTCTACCTCGGCGCGGCCACCGACCCGCTGGCGGTGAAGACCGCCCGCGGCGTCGCCGAGTGGCGCCCGCGGCTGTGCCTTGGCCAGCTGCGCCTGCCCGGCGCCACCGTCGACCTCGGCCTGCCCGACCTCGACATCGGCGAGGCCGCCCGCCGCGGGGCCCGCACCCTGATCATCGGCGAAGCCAACGCCGGCGGCGTACTCAGCCCCGCGGCCATCCCCGTGGTGCTGGCGGCCCTGGAAGCCGGCCTCGACGTGGCCAGCGGCCTGCACCAGCGTCTGGGCGAGGTCCCCGCCATCCGCGAGACAGCCCAGCGCCTGGGCCGCAAGCTCACCGATGTGCGCGAGCCGCCCGCCGACCTCGTCGTCGGCAAGGGCGTTCCCCGCGCCGGCCTGCGGCTGCTGACGGTCGGCACGGACTGCTCGGTGGGCAAGATGTACGCCTCCCTGGCCCTGGAGAAGGAGCTCAGGGCCCGCGGCCTGGCCGCCGACTTCCGCGCCACCGGCCAGACCGGCATCCTGATCGCCGGAGCCGGGGTCCCGGTCGACGCGGTGGTCGCCGACTTCATCTCCGGCGCCGTCGAGCGCATCACGCCGCCGCGCCACGACGGCGGCTGGGACATCATCGAGGGACAGGGCTCGCTGTTCCATCCCTCCTACGCGGGGGTGACCCTCGGCCTGATCCATGGCGCCCAGCCGGACGCCCTGGTCCTCTGCCACGAGCCCGGCCGGCCGCACATGCGCGGCGTGCCCGGCCATCCGGTCCCGGACCTGGCCCTCTGCCTGGAGCGCAACCTTGAGGCCGCCCGGCTGACCAATCCTGACGTCCTGGCCGTCGGCGTGGCCCTCAACACCTCCGCCATGGATCCCCAGGCGGCGCTCGACCTCTGCGCCCGCGTCTCCAGCGACCTCGGCCTGCCCTGCCAGGACCCGGTCGCCCACGGAACCCACCTCATTGTCGATCGGCTGGTCTCATGCTTCGCAACGCAACCGTCCGCCGCCACCGCTGGCCGCTGAAGGCCCCGTTCCGCATCTCGCGGGGGGTCAAGACTGCCGCCGAGACGGTGATCGTCCAGCTCCGGCGGGGCGAGGCCTGCGGCCGCGGCGAGAGCGCCCCCTATCCCCGCTACGGGGAGAGCCCGGACGGCGTGCTGCAGGCCCTCGCCGAGCCTCTGGGCGCCTTCGAGGCCGGTGAAGCCGACGACGAAGTCCTCGCCCGCCTCCCCCCCGGCGCGGCCCGCAACGCTCTCGACTGCGCGCTCTGGGACCTCAAGGCCCGCGAGACCGGCCACTCGGTCGCCGCCATGACCGGTCTTGTCCGTCCGGAGAGCGTCGTCTGCGCGGTGACCCTGAGCCTCGACGAACCGGAGGCGATGGCCGCCGCCGCCCGGGCCAGCGCCGCGGCCCCATTGATCAAGATCAAGCTCGACGCCGACCGCCCGGCCGAGCGGCTGGAGGCCGTCGCCGCCGCGGCCCCCAATTCCCGCTTCATCGTCGACCCCAATGAGGGCTGGACCCGCGCCATCCTGGACGACCTCCGGCCCCTGCTGGCGCGCCTGCCGATCGCCCTGATCGAACAGCCCCTGCCCTCCGACGCCGACGCCGCCCTGGAGGGCTTCGACCCGCCGGCCCCCGTCTGCGCCGATGAAAGCCTGCACACCGCCGCCGGCCTCGACCGGCTCAGGGGCCGCTACCAGGCGGTCAACATCAAGCTCGACAAGACGGGCGGCCTGACCGAGGCGATCCGCACCCTGCGCGCCGCTCGGGCCCTGGGCTTCCAGGTGATGACCGGCTGCATGGTCGCCTCCTCGCTGGCGATCGTTCCGGCCCTGCACATCGCCGGCGCCAGCGACTTCGTCGACCTCGACGGCCCCTGGTGGCTGGCCGGCGACTGGCCGGCCGGCGTGCGGCTCGAGGGCGGCGTGATGCGCGCTCCGGCGGCAGGCTTCTGGGGCGATCCCGCTTGAGCTGTATGCCCACAGGCTATGACTTTCGGAACGATCCGAAAGGCTCAGGTTATTGGCTCAGCCCCCTTGCGGGGCGATGGTGCGGGCCGCCGGAGACAAGACCGAAAATCGGCCCGGCATGGGATCTACATTGAGGGGGTAGTGGGCATGGCCCGTCGTCAGATCAATCAAACGCTCAAGGCCGTTCTGCTGGCCTCCGCCGCCAGCCTGCTGGCCGGCGCCGCCTTCGCGCAGGATGAGCCGGTCGCCACCGGCGAGGCGGCGGAGGTCGAGGAGATCACCGTCGTCGGCAGCCAGATCAAGGGCAACAAGGCCACCGAGGCCCTGCCCGTCACGGTCATGAGCACCGACGACATCGACGCCGCCGCGCCCGGCAGCGGCGACGAGCTGTTCCGCGCCATCCCCCAGGCCGGGGACGTCAGCTTCACCGAGAGCCGCACCACCGGCGGCATCAACGACGCCCGCGGCGACACCGCCTCGATCAACCTGCGTAGCCTCGGCACCGGCAACACCCTGGTGCTGCTCAACGGCCGCCGGCTGGTCCTGCACCCGGCCATCCAGGTCGAGAACCTGGTGCCGGTCGCCACCGTCAACACCAACGCGATCCCGGTCAGCGGGGTGCGCCGCATCGAGGTGCTGCGCGACGGCGCCTCGGCCATCTACGGCACCGACGCCGTCGCCGGGGTCATCAACACCGTATTGAAGTCCAGCTTCGACGGCTTCACCATCGACAGCGAGTTCGGCAAGACCGAGCACAGCCAGCAGGAGCAGTTCGAACTCTCCTTCGAGCTGGGCAAGGACTTCAACGGCGGCCGCAGCAACGTCTCCCTGTTCGGCGCCTTCACCGACCGCGATCCCCTGTGGGCCTACGAGCGCGACTTCTCGGCCAACTCCGATATGCGCGGCCTGTTCAAGTCGGGCCCCTGGGCGGGCGACACCGACTGGCAGAACAACTCGATCGACACCCCCTGGGGCGAGTTCCAGCGGCTGACCACCTCCTTCGCCCCCTCGACCACGACGGCGAGCTACAACGGGACCAGCTTCACCTCGAGCGGCATCTTCCACGTCCAGCCGAGCGGCAACGACGGCTGCATCGTGCCGCTGTCCGGCAACGTCTGCTACGACAACTCGACCCTGTCGACGGCCAGCACCGACAACAACCTGCGCTACAACTCCAACAGCGAGCGGACCATCTGGGGCGAGCTCCAGCGGCTCAACCTGTTCGGTTTCGCCAACCACGAGTTCGACAACGGCATCGAGCTGTTCTCGGAGCTCGGCTACTACGAATCGACCTCGAAGGGCTCGCGCGAGCAGGAAACCACCCTGACCAACCAGCGGGTGATCGTTCCGATCACGGGCTACTGGAACCCCTTCGGCCCGGTCGGCAGCCCCAACCGCCTGCCCAACCTGACGGGCGTGGCCACCACCGGCGTGCCGATCGAGCTGCTCGACTATCGGCTCGTGGACGCCGGCGCCCAGACCTACACCGTCGACCAAACGGTGACCCGCTATCTCGTCGGCGTGCGCGGCGAGCAGTGGGGCTGGGACTGGGAGAGCGCCTTCGTCTACAGCCGGGCCGAGACCGAGGACGTCCAGCGGGCGCCGAGCCTGACCCTGTTCCAGGCCGCCCTGTCCGGGACCACGGCCGACACCGCCTACAATCCCTTCAACGGCGGCGATCCGCTGAACCCGGACGAAGGCGACAGCTCGCCCAACCCGGATGCGGTCATCGACAGCTTCATGGTCCCGGTGACCCGCAAGAGCCACACCTCCATGGCCCTGTGGGACTTCAAGGCCTCCAAGCCCGACCTGTTCAGCTGGTGGGGCGGCGATGTCGGTATGGCCGCCGGCGTCGAGCTGCGCCGCGAGACCTACGGCGATGACCGCGACAAGCGGCTCGACGGGACCATCACCTATACCGACCTGCAGGGCGTCACCACCGGCAGCGACGTGATGGGCGTCAGCCCGACCCCGGACACCTCCGGCGCCCGCAACGTCCAGGCCGCCTGGCTCGAGTTCGCCGTGCCGCTGGTCGAGCGCGGCAGATACCCCTTCGGCTTCTACGCCTTCGACGTGCAGTTGGCCGCCCGCTACGAGAACTACAGCCTGTTCGGCAGCACCACCAAGCCGAAGGTGGCGCTCTCCTACCGGCCCTTCGAGTTCCTGCAGTTCCGCGCCGCCTGGTCGGAGGGCTTCCGGGCCCCCAACCTGCCCCAGCAGTACGAGCGGGGCATCCAGCGCTCCAACAGCCGGACCGACTGGATCCGCTGCGAGATCCAGCTTCGGAACGGCGACATTCCCAACTTCGAGGCCTGCTCGGCCTCGGTGTCGGTGATCTCCAACCGCTCCGGCAACGAGCAGCTGACGCCGGAGGAGTCGGAGAACCTCACCTACGGGGTGACCTTCGAGACCACCTTCCTGCCGCGCGCGTTCGGCCGGTTCACCGCCACCCTCGACTACTGGAAGGTCGAGCAGACCGACATCATCGGCATCTTCGGCGACGCCAACGCCCTGACCCTCGACTACCTGCTGCGGGTCACCGGGAGCTCCAACCCCAACGTCCTGCGGGCGGCCCCGACCGCTCAACAGCAGCTGGACTGGGACAGCGCCGGCTTCAGCGGCGTGGCGCCGGGCAACATCCTCGGAGTGATCGACAACTACCGCAACCTCGGGCCTCGCGAGGTCGAGGGTGTTGATATCGGGCTGTTCTACAGCATCGACGACACCCCGCTCGGCGACTTCGACATCAAGGTGAATGCCGCCAAGCTGCTGGAATTCTTCCAGACGCCGGGACCCGAACAGCAGGCCCTCCTCGACGCCCAGGCGGCCGGGACGATCGATCCCAGCATCTCCATTGTCGGGGCCGAAAGCCTGATCCGCCAGAAC
>DASPLD010000212.1:0-42862 GCA_035627755.1 Caulobacter sp.
TTGGCCTCGACCAGCCGCTTGAACTCGAACATCACCCGCGCCCGGCGCTGGGGATTGGTGGCCGACCAGCCCTCGTGGGCCTTCAGGGCGGCCTGGACGGCGGCGTCGAGCTCGGCGGCGGTGGCCAGCTGCACACGGGCCTGGACCTCGCCGGTGTTGGGGTTGAAGACGTCGCCGAAGCGGCCGGAGGTCCCCTCCAGGCTCTGGCCGTTCACGAAGTGGCGGATGTCGCGCATGGGGTGCTCCTGAAGTCTGGCCCCTCCCCTATCACCCGCGGGCGGCATGCAGTATTGCAATTTTGCCTATCGGGAGGTGCGAAAATCGATGTCCTTCGACTGGGACGACCTCAAGGTCTTCGTGGCGGCGGCCGAGCGCGGCTCGCTGACCGCGGCGGCGGCGAGCCTCGGGATCAACACCGCCACGGTGGGGCGGCGGGTCGGGCGGCTGGAGTCGGCGCTGAAGGCCACCCTGTTCATCCGCTCGGCCACCGGGCTGCAGCTGACGTCGGCAGGGGCGCGCCTCCTGGAGGCGGGCCTGGCGGCGCGGACCGCGATGGCCGCGGCGGAGCGCACCGGCGAGTCCGACGCGGTCGGCGGCACGGTGCGGATCAGCGTCGCCGAGGGCTTCGGCACGGCCATCGTCGCCCCCGGCCTGCCGGCCCTGCGCCGCGCCCGGCCGGGGCTGAAGGTGGAGCTGGCGGCCGGCGCCGGCCTCTTGTCGCCGGGCGCGCGGGAGGTCGACCTGGCGGTGACCCTCAGCGCCCCCAGCTCCCCCAAGCTGGTGGTCGAGCCGCTGACCGAATATCGCCTGGGCCTCTACGCCGCCCCCGGCTACCTGGCCCGCGCCGGCGCCCCGGCCGACGCCGCCGACCTCCACCGCTTCGACATCGTCGGCTATGTCGACGACCTGATCTACGCCCCGGAGCTGCGCTACCTCGACGAAGTCCACCCGGGCCTGCGCCCCACCCTCTCTAGCTCCTCGATCAACGCCCAGCGCCAGATCGTCGAAGCCGACGGCGGCATCGCCGTCCTCCCCTGCTTCCTGGCCGGCCCCCTGACCCGCGTCCTCCCCCACATCGACCTCTCCCGCCGCCTATGGGTCAGCACCCACCAGGAGGTGGCGGCCACGGCGCGGGTGCGGGCGGTGCGCGACTGGCTGAACGGGCTGGTGGCGGGGAATGCGGGGGTGTTGATGGGGCGGGGGGTGTGACCACCTTGCCGGCGGCGCCGGTCCGGCAAGGCGGGCGGGGCTTCGGACCTTGGGCGGGGCTTATCGAAGCGGACCCATTATACACCGACACCGCATGGCAAGCGAGCTGAAACAAGCCCGAAAACGCGGAAAAGCCGTGTGTTTTCAGTAGGCAAGGCGGCCGGGACCGTTGGCGCCGGCGTTGGCGCCGCGTTGGCGCCAAGGCTGGGAATGTTGGCGCCGAAGTGACGCCCGGCGCCAACGTCGGGGCCTGGATGGACCTGCGGCCCACGGGACCGCCTCCGTCGCTCTCGAATATGTCTAGACATATTTACCAAGTCATTGTTTTGATGGACGTTTCAGCGGAACTCGGGAGTAACGGGGGAATGTTGGTCCTGTCACCGTATTCGTAAAAAGCAACATTAGCGAGCTAGTGGGATCTCAGATGCAACTCCCGCCCGCTCTACCCAAGCCAATCTACGGCCGGCTGCTTCAGCAACTGATTGATCAGAGCCGCCGACTTGCGGGCACCCGCGAGCATAGCATCCGGGGCTGAGGCAAGATCGCGCATACAACTTGGAGGAAACTGCCGGCCATGGGCGTCCCGGGGCTACCCGGCATGGCCGGCAAGCTGGGCGACAAACTTTTCCGCAGACAAACCAGAGTTACGCAGCTAGAGAGCCTTCAGGTTGTGGCCGAACTACCCACGACCCGCAGGGGGGCGTCAAGGAACGATGCAGGCCACGAGGACACGACGCGCCTCCAAATTTGGCGGGCGATCAGGCCCTGAATTGCTCTCGTCGCTGCCGACGCGACTGATCCCGTCGCTGCTGTCCTTCGCGAACTATGTCGCCGATCTCGATGTAGACTACGTTATCTTCATGGCGCGAAAGGCGGTCCGCCTCCACGATCTTTTGATCGCGGCGGGATGCAAGCGCCCGAAAGCCGTCGTGGTTGCCGACCATATTCTCGATCAGGATCTGAGCGCTCTACACAACAAACGCGTCGCCCTAATCGACGATACGCTGATCTTGGGCACCACGTTACGCGCCGCAGAGGCCAAGCTAAGAACAGCAGGGGTCGCTTCGGTTCAGAAGGTGGTCTTTGCAATCGATGCCGAGAATTGGTCCGAGGAGATCACGCCAGTCGACCGACACTTCGTCAAGCTGACGACTGGCGACATGCTGGTCTTCTGCGCCTCGGAGGTCGAGGCACTGGCGTTGGTAGGCATTCCGTATCTTACAGACTTCCCCGTTTCGAAGCTCGTGCGACTCAGCCGCAATCAGCTTTCCGCCCTCTACAACCAGCCGACCTGGGATAGCTTCGCGCTGTCTAGTCAGAGGCAGGAGGCCGTCGAGGTCTATTACCATACACATCTGCCGGGTTCTGACGTCACGGCCCGGCTGGCGGTTCTGGTCGGTGGGCTAAGCAAGCTGGTAGACATCACCAAGGTTCGGACGTTCACCTTCAGCACACGGGATCATCGCCTGTGCCGGCTTGTGCCGATCGTTACCCTGTTCCCGATGTCCGAAGCGCGTATTGACCAAGCCCTCACCGCGCTGCTTAGTCAAGTTCCAGCCTTCACACCCGAGAATCGCGAACGTCTGAGCGGCTATCTGGCAACAGCGAAGGCCAAGCTTCGGTTCATTCAGTATTTCCTTAGCGTCGTTCTTGGAGAGATTTTCGCCGCTGGACTCGCCGAGACGGCCGGCCTGAGAGAACAGACGAGCTTCGATCTCGACGAAGGGGCCCGCCTCTTCGGACCTTGGCTACGCCAGGAACTCGCAGCTGTACATGACTGCGCCGCCCAACTGGCCCGAGGGATGACGCTCCCCTTGGCCTTTCCTGAAATTGACCCAGACCCGCGCCCCGAGGTTGTCGAAGCCCGTGTGCGGGAGGACAGCGAGCGCTTCCTCGAACGGCAGAAACGACGTTCACCCAGGAGCGAGGGGGGGCGCAACACCTTCTCGGACCTTGTGCGTGTCTTCGTAGACTTACACCACAATCTGGAAATCCCGGCCCGAGCAGCGACGCGAGAGAATGCGGGCAGCATGCCGGAAGCTTATCGCGACCGGTTGAGCTTCGGCTATTCATGGCGCGATCTGGCCGAGTTTCTGGGTTGGCAGGACGCGCGCGCCAACCGCTCAATGCGCCTCAGTTTGATGCTAGATGCGCTCATCGATCTTGGGATCGCCGTTCCTATCCTCTGTTCGCGGGACGGCGTGATCTTCCGGGCATATCGTCATGGGGAAGACGCGCCGTTCGGCGAGCAGGAGTACGCGCTTGTGTATGAGACGGCCGACGGCTTTCTCGAAGCCAATGGTCGGCCAGACATCCCGCGCCTGACGATGGAGAAGCTAATCGTCGCGCTTTTGCGTATCGGCGTCGCGAAGCAATTTCTAGCGCCTTTCTACGGCCTGAGCGGCTCCGAGCGGATCGCACGTGTGGCCTATCACCGTCATGGTGCCGTCGTTGCCCTCCAGGACGAGCCGACGGTCTTTGCTGACAGCCAGGACGCTTGGTTATCTCGACATCTGGTCAACGTGGGCGTGCTCTTGAGAACACCCAATCGCCACTATGGGCTGGGCGAGCGTCCTATAGCGGCCTTCTTCGCCCAGGACGCCATGTCTGAAGCCAGGAAGATCGGCCGGCTGCTGGGCATGCTGACCCGCCATCCCGGCAGCGGAAAGTCACCAGTGCTGGATGAGAACGACCTGACATTGCTCACGACCTGCGCCCAGCCGCGTGATGCCGCCGGGGCCGTATTGGCCGAACTGCGCATCTTCAATCAGTGGTTCGAAAATCATCGCCGTCGGCTGGAAGGCCTGCGCATCGCCTCAGAAAGACAATGCGAGCGGACCTTGGAGGACTTGGTGCGCGGCGGGGGCTATGCGGCGTTCAACTCCGCGCGACTGAAGATGACCGGCTATTGGCAAGGCAAACCCGCCGCAATCGCCGAAACCTGCGCCTTGGCATTTGAAGCAGAAGGAATGAGCGGTCGCTTTATCGCCGATGAATGGCGAGCGATGTGGGGGCCCGTTTTGAAGGGGGGGATCGAAGATCAGAGCGAGCTGTTCGGCCGCATGATCGGAAAGATCGGCGACGAACTCGTCACGATCGCGCTGGGCGTGTTCACAATGGAGCTTTCTCTCGCGTCGCGCCTCATGACGGCCGGCAAGCTGAATGCCACGCGCTATTCCGCGATCTGCGAGAAGGTCTTGTCCTGGATGAACGTGGTCGAGCCAAACGTGCTGGGGCGTCACGGGAACCAGCAGGGTTTGGCAAGGCTTCGCGAAATATGCCTCAACCGCTCAGCGATGCCCGATCCTCAAGCGTCATATGACTACGGTTTTCGGCGGATTGACAGGGCCCAACTATCTGGCCGGGCGCTCGTCGCCCAAGCCGCCGACGAATTGCGCAACTACGGTCGGCTTCAGCGACGCACCGACCTCACATACGCCCTCTGGTACGACGTCATCGACTCTGTCGGTCAAAAGTCAGGCCTGACGGGCGAGGAGTTGCATCGATACCGCGCTCGAGTCGCAGCCTTTAAGACCGCAGCCAACGGCGTCATTGCGGGGATTGTGCGCGACGCGGCCCGGCGGGGCACCGATACTGCGGTCACGCCAGCCAGCCTCAGGTCGACGGATGATGAGAAGTCTATCCTGTTTGGGAAATCTGGCGGACGTGAGTGCTTGAGAGAGACCGCTCGGCTGTTACTGACGCTCGCGGAGGATAGGGGCGTTCGCATTCGCCTAATGGTGATCAACGCCGACTTTGCGGGAGAAGCGGCCTACCGGCTGCAAGGCGACCCGGTCATAATGGGGAGCGACTTCTGGGAGTATAGCAGCAGGCTCAAGAAGAAACTTTCGGAGCTCGAAGATGACTTAAACCGCAGCGCACCGCCGCGGCACCCCGCCCCGTCCCTCACCTGGCTCTGCGGAGAAATGGCCGCATCCGTCAAAGAATTTGACTTCCTCAGTTGGGGCGCTGATCCGATAGAGACTAGCCGTTCGGTCCCAGGCGGCGGACTGCCCATTCAGGTGCGCATCTTCGGCGGCAGATCTTGGCCCGGCAAACCGCGCTTTGCGTCAACGTAGCGCGGCGCGATACCTAACTGAATATTCTGCGATTTGCTGCCCGCAGCGTCGTTATGACCTCGTCGCAAAGAACCCGCACCGGCGGCCTGCAACGCTATCGCCAATTCTGGTCACCCGCCTTGTCCTTGGGCAACCCCACCACCGGCTCATTGCACCACAAACGGCTGAGGCGTTCGCGGTAGAATGTGAACGTCGACTCGCTTCCGGTTCCCAGCTATGGTGTCTTCATACGGAGAGTTCGGTAGACCGTTTCGCCATTTCCCGCAAAGGCGAAATCTTGCGTGGTCCAAATGGGCTCTTCGTTGTAAAGCTTTTCCGAACTTGGAAGTTTACTATATACTCTGATGATATGTATACACAGTATGGGTAGCTTCTAATATCTGACAACTTAGCAGCGAAGCTGGGTGGCTTGCCGATCCAAATTAAGTCGTTGCTATTGCGCACTCCCGCTCGGACGGCTCGAGCCTCCCCGGTGGCTATGCCGACGCAGTTTTTGAGCTTAATATTGGCATTCTTGACGGATGTGAAGTATTGAGTGGCCCGGGGGGCTAAAATTTGCTCAACAGTATAAAATATCTCCCGAGCGCAACGGGTTGCATGAGTGTTTTTTAGGTGTCCTATAAATACGCCCATGACTCTATCACCATCAAAGCTCCGGATTTCCCCGCCATAAGCTCTAATTAATTTCGTTGAGGTGTCTAAGTACGCACGGATTATCTTAGCAGTGGTTTCCCACGGGCAGTGCTTCGCTAGCAATGACGAGCCGGCAAGGTCGGCATAAAGGAACGTGGCGTCGACTTTGACTGCACCATCTTTAAGAGTGACAGAGTCAGAGTCGGGAATGACTTGCCCAGTACGCTCGCTCCATTTTATGGCGAACACGCTGTTGATGTGTTCTTTGAGGGCAGCAGCCGAGGTGCTCATTTGATTACGGGCACTGATCCGTTCAGCAGGGAGCTCGCCAACAGGAAGAGGCCCCACGGGATGAGTGTGAAAGCCGTAAGCTGGAAGGCAAGCTTGGCGTGGCCGAACTTCTCTCCCAGTATCTGAGAGTTTCGCCAAACTTGAGCGAGCAACGCATCGGCGTACTGAGCGGGTGTCTGGCTAGCGAATTCGGCCATGTATGCTCCCTCGGTTCGTTTCGCGATCTCTCCGAAAAAGACCAATGAGCCGCCTCCACCCTTCAGGTTGGGAAAACTGCTGCGATAGAGAGAGACGGTGCTGGAGACGATACCCAAGAGCGCGATGGCCGCCGGCACAGAGGCAACCCAGTTTGACAAATGAGAAGTCTTCACGTTCACGGCGAGGACGCCAATCATCCCAGCATTGATTGCGAACAATGCAGTCACCTTTGCGTCGACCCTAGGAAAGAAAGTTAGCGTCCGGTCCAATTCAGCCCGTGCCGCAATGACCTTCTCGTCGGCATTCATCGGTTTCCCCATGGTCGCTCGCTGGCAGTTCGCCATGCGCCTTTTCTATTCCAAAGCGATCTGGCATAGCCACCATTTCCTAACCATTCCAGGATGCTGAAACGAGGCAACACTAGCCGCGCGATCAATCAATAACAGAGTTGAGTCGGGAAAGTTCAGGGCGCGGTTGCCGGAAGAGAAAAAACTAAAGCGGTATCAATGAGAACTCGGAGTTGGCCGTCGGAGAGAGCGTCAAGGCTTGCGGCGTCTCAACATCCCGAGGGTGGCGTCTGTCGGAGGAGAACTGGTTCAGCGGCGCACGAGCTAGTTTAGACCAGGTTCTCGCGCAGGCTGCAAAGCAGGCGCACGAGGGCGCTTTGAGTTAGAACCCATCGTAACCCGCAATCACCGCGACGCCCTCGGCAGACCATCCGGCCGCAACCTACGCCCCCTCCCCCACCCCACCCTCGTCCTTCAACAGCGCATCAAAATACGCGATCGTCTTCTCCAGCCCCTCGCGCAGCTGCGTCCTCGGCTCCCACTTCAGCTCCTGCTTCGCCAGCGAGATATCCGGCTGCCGCTGCCTCGGATCGTCCGTCGGCAACGGCCGGAACACCAGTTTCGAGCCCGTGCCCGTCATCTCCACCACCAGCTCGGCCAGCTGGCGGATGGTGAATTCGTTGGGGTTGCCGAGGTTGATGGGGCCGGTGAGGCCCTTTTCGGTGTTCATCAGGCGGATCAGGCCTTCGACCAGGTCGTCGACGTAGCAGAAGGAGCGGGTCTGGGTTCCCTCGCCGAAGAGGGTGATGTCCTGGCCGCTGAGGGCCTGGACGACGAAGTTGGAGACCACCCGGCCGTCGTTGGGGTGCATGCGGGGGCCGTAGGTGTTGAAGATGCGGGCGACCTTGATGTCGAGCCCGTGCTGGCGGTGGTAGTCGAAGAACAGGGTCTCGGCGCAGCGCTTGCCCTCGTCGTAGCAGGAGCGGGGGCCGATCGGGTTGACGTTGCCCCAGTAGCCCTCGACCTGGGGGTGGATGCTGGGGTCGCCGTAGACCTCGGAGGTCGAGGCCTGGAGGATGCGGGCGCCGGTGCGCTTGGCCAGGCCCAGCATGTTGATGGCGCCGTGGACGCTGGTCTTGGTGGTCTGGACCGGGTCGTACTGGTAGTGCACCGGGCTGGCCGGGCAGGCCAGGTTGTAGATCTGGTCGACCTCCACATAGAGGGGGAAGGTCACGTCGTGGCGGATCAGCTCGAAGTCCGGGTTGCCGATCAGGTGGCGGATGTTGGCCCGGGCGCCGGTGAAGAAGTTGTCGACGCAGAGCACCTCGTTGCCGGTGCCGAGCAGCCGCTCGCACAGGTGCGAGCCGATGAAGCCGGCGCCGCCGGTGATCAGAATGCGCTTGCCGGACATGCCCGCCCCTTCAGTCGATGGAATTGATCAGGCGCCGACCGCGGCCGGTTGGCCGGCCGGGGCGTTGCGGCGGGTCTGCCGCTCGATCCACTCGTAGGTCTTTTCCAGGCCCTGGGTCAGGGTGGCGGACGGGCGCCAGCCCAGCCGTTCCTCGATCAGCCGGTTGTCGGAGTTGCGGCCGCGCACCCCTTCCGGACCCGGGATGTGGTTGATGTGGATGGTCTTGCCGGCGATGTCGGCGACCATGGCCACCAGCTGGTTGATCGAGACCATCTCGTCCGAGCCGATGTTGACCGGGCCCTCGAAGCCCGAGCGCAGCAGGCGGATGGTGCCCTCGACGCATTCGTCGATGTAGAGGAAGGAGCGGGTCTGCAGGCCGTCGCCCCAGACGTCGATGGTTCCGCCGTCCGTCGCCAGGGCCACCTTGCGGCAGATGGCGGCGGGGGCCTTCTCCTTGCCGCCGTCCCAGGTGCCTTCCGGGCCGAAGATGTTGTGGTAGCGGGCCACCCGGCAGTTCATGCCGTAGTTGCGGTTGTAGGCCAGGTAGAGCCGCTCGGAGAACAGCTTCTCCCAGCCGTATTCGGAGTCCGGGGCGGCTGGATAGGCGCTGTCCTCGGCGCAGTTGGGGTTCTCCGGATCCTCCTGGTTATAGGCCGGGTACATGCAGGCCGAGGAGGAATAGAACAGGTTGTCGACACCGCGCTCGCGGGCCTTGTGGACCACGTTGAGGTTGATGGTCGCCGAGTTGTGCATGATGTCGGCGTCATGCTCGCCGGTGAAGATGTAGCCGGCGCCGCCCATGTCGGCGGCCAGCTGGTAGACCTCGTCGAACTTGCGGTCGATCACGGCGTCCACCACCTGCTGGTCGCGCAGGTCGCCCAGCACGAAGTCGTCGGCGGCGCTGACGGCGTGCTCGTGCTCCTTGAGGTCGACGCCGCGGACCCAGAAGCCCTCGGCCTTCAGGCGCTTGACCAGATGGCCGCCGATGAACCCACCGGCGCCCAGAACCAACGCTTGCCGTGTCATGTCACCCTATCCCTCTTGGCGGCCCGCCCGCCGTCACGTTTCACGGGCGCGGCGGGCTCCCCAATCTGAGCGGCCGGCCCCTGCGTCTTCATAACCTCGTCGGCCAGCTTCTCAAGCGCCGATACGCAAGCTTCTACGTCGCCGGGGTCCACCTGGATGTAGGGCGCGGCGCGCTGGCGGCCGAGCAGGTCGACGTCCGACTGGGTCGGGCCGATGAACAGCAGCGGGGCCGGCAGCGGCAGGCAGGCGTAGATCTTGGACGGCAGGACATAGCCCCAGAACTCGGGCTTCTGCAGCACCAGGTGGGCGTCGGCCGAGTGGAGCACGCTGGGCAGGTCCTCGATCGGCACCGGCGGGGTGACCACGATGGGCAGGCCGCGGGCCTTGCAGGCGTCCTGGAAGGGGCCCAGCCGCGCGCCGGTGCCGTTGACCCAGATGCGCACCCGGTCGCTGCCCTGGCGCACATGGCGCTCATAGGCGGCCAGGATGGTGTCGGTGTCGTGGGCGACGCCCATGTTGCCCGAATAGAGCAGCATCACCTTGTCGTCCGGCACGGCGCGCGGCAGGGGCCGGACCGGGGCGTCCGGGGCGAACGGGGCGCCGTCGCGGACCACCACGATCTTGTCGGCCGGCATGCCGCCTTCCTGCAGGCGTCGCTTCTGGTCCTCGCCCAGGGCCTCGATGCGGGTGGCGGCCTTGCGGACCAGGTGGAACAGGCCTTCGACGGGCTTGAGCCAGGGCATGTAGCCGGCGGCGAACACCGTCTCGGGATAGAAGTCGGTGATGCGGTAGATGATGTCCCGCCGCCAGGCGATCCAGTTCGCCACGATGAAGATGTAGGACAGGAAGGGCGGCGAGCCGGTGACCAGGATTTCGGTCCCCGCCTTCGGGGTCGTGGCGATCCGTTCGTTGGCGGCGCTCAGCAGCTTCAATGCCTGTTGCAGCGCCCAGAGACCGCGCTTGAGGAGCGAGCCGCCCTTGGCGGTCCCGACCGCGCCGATCCGGCGGATGGTCAGGCGGCCGGGGCCGATGACCTTTTCCTCGGCTCCGTCCTTGTCGCCCAGGCCGACGATGCTCACCGTCTGGCCCTCGGCCGCGAGGGCCTCGGCGCGCTGCATCATGTACTGGCCGACGGCGCCGAAGGCCGGCGGCAGCCAGTCGCAGACGATGACGGTATGGCGGTCCGAGACAGTCATGGTCTAGCCGCCGATGCGGAACCAGAAGCTTTGCGCCGTGCCCGTGGCCAGGAACGGCAGCGCCTCGAGCCCTTTGCCGGTGCGCTGAAGGTAGTGGCCGGGCCAGAGGATCTCGTGCTTGCCGCCCTGCAGCAGGGCGTGGAGGACGTACTGTTCGCCCCAGCCGGACCAGTCGCGCGCCTCATGCTGCGGATATTCGTAGGGCAGGAAGACGTCGTGGACGTGGACCACCACGCCCGGCTTCAGCCGGGGGATGACGTCGCAGAACAGCCGCGCGACGTCGTTGCCGAGGTTGGCCATGTGGCTGGAGTCGATGAACAGGATGTCGTTGGCGGCCAGGCTGTCGAACAGGCTGTAGTCCTCGACCTCCTCGAGCCGCCGCTTCTCGAAATGGTCGACGAACGGCGCGATGTCGTTACGCGGCCAGGGATCGATGGCGGTCAGCCTGGTCGCAAGGGCGCCGTCGCGGATGGCCTGGCGGGTGATCCGGGTGGAGTGGCCGCAGCCGA
The DNA here is from genome assembly GCA_035627755.1 of Caulobacter sp. GTDB lineage: Bacteria > Pseudomonadota > Alphaproteobacteria > Caulobacterales > Caulobacteraceae > Caulobacter. Next base: position 10,840 of record DASPLD010000212.1, read on the forward strand.
CCTCGACCACCTGCGCGGGCCGCAGCATGCGGACCAGCAGGTAGAGGGCGTCCATGTCCGGGGTGCGGAAGTAGGTGTTGTCCGGCTGGAAGCCGACCTCGTTGCCCGGCTGACGCAGCCGTTCCAGGGCCGCCTTATGCTCCTCGTAGGCGGCGGCGATCGGCCCGACGTCGAACTCGGCCATGCCCGGCGACAGGGCGTAGACGGGGCGGTCGAACAGGCCGGCGGCGGACAGGGCGTCCAGCCGCGCATGCTCGCGCCGCTCGGCCGTCAGGGTGTCGAGCTTGAGGCCCAGCCCGCCCAGCAGGCGGTTGATCCCCATCCGGACATCGGTCGAAAAAGCCACTCTCGGAGTCCCCTTGTTCTGCGCCGCCGCCGGCGGGCCGCGCGCCTATAGCCTGTCAGCGGTCCGATCGCCGCATCATTCCTGACGCGCGGCCCAGACGTTGTGCTCGATCGCCGCCGTCCCGGGCGTCCAGGGCGAGCCGTCGACCTGGCGCAGGGCGAAGCCGGCGGCCTGCAGCATGCCGACGATCCTGGCGGTTGCGGCCGGGTCGCTGTCGGGCAGCCACTCGAAGATCACATGGTCGGTGGCCGCCAGGATCCGGGCCGCGCCGGCCAGCACCTCGGCCTCGTAGCCCTCGACGTCGATCTTGAGCAGGCGGATCGCGGCGATCCCCCGCCGGGCGCACAACGCGTCGAGGGCGACCAACGGAACCTCGAACCGGGCAGGCAGATCGCCGACGCCGACGCCGAGGGCGGTGAGCCGCGCCTTGTCGCTGGGCTTCTGGTTGTGCAGCTCGATGGTCCCGGCGCTCGCCCCGGCCGCCGCGACCACCACCAGGATGTTGTCGACGCCGTTGAGGGCGCTGTTGGTCAGGATCCGGTCGGCGTTGTAGGGCTGGGGATCGAGGGCCAGCACCTGGCCGGTCGGGCCGACGCAGCGGGCCGCGACCAGGGCGTGGAAGCCGACATGGGCGCCGACGTCGATGGCGGTGTCGCCAGGCCGCAGCAGCCGCTTCTGCAGGGCGATGGTGCGGGGTTCCTGCTCCTCGCCGGCAAGGAGGCCGATCTGCAGCCATTCCTGGGCGTCGAGCTGCATGCGCAGCCCTTCCGGGGCGATGTCGACCGCCGGGGCGAGCCCGCGGCGAAGCAGGGCCTCGAGCCGGTGGCGGCCGCGGAACCGTGGGCCCCGCAGCAGGGCGCGGTATAGGGCGCGGATCACGAGGCCGTCCCCTTGGCGGGCGGTATGCGGTTGGCGCCGGCGGCCCGCGACTGCTCGTAGGCGAGGATGGCCATCATCGCCTCATAGACCGAGAGCATGAAGGCGTAGACGAAGCCGGCCCGGCCATCGAGGAAGCCCCGGCGCACGAAGTAGATGTAGACGAACCGCGCCACCGGCCGGAGGAACAGCGGCAGGCGGCCGGCCAGCGCCTTGGCGGCGCGGCGGCGCTCGGTGGGGTCGGCGGAGGAGAGCCTGGCCTGCTCCCGGGCCCCCTCGGCGCGGGCGGCGACGATCACCGCGGCCTCGTCGGCGGCGTAGCGGACATGCTTGTCGAGCCAGCGGCGCAGGCCGTGCGAGAAGGAATAGTGCAGCAGCGCCTCCGGAAAGTTTCCGACCCGCTCGGGGGGCAGGTCCTCCCGCTGGCCGTGGCCGACCTGGACGAACCGCAGGCGCTGGGCGTGGCCGAGCCGGACCTGGTAGGCCGGCCACATGCCGGCGTTCCTCAGCCAGCGGCCGAAGAACATGGTCTTGAACGGCACCCGATAGGCGTCGATCCCGTCGGCCGGCTGCAGAGCCTCCAGCGCCGCCAGGAACTGGTCGGTGACGATCTCGTCGGCGTCGAGGTGGAGGATCCAGTCGTGGCGGAAGGCGCCGTGCTCCAGGCCAAAGTTGCGCTGGCCGGCAAAGTCGTCGAACGGACGGGTGAGGATACGGGCCCCGTGGGCCTTGGCGATGGCGACGCTGTCGTCGGTGCTCCCGGAATCGATGACCAGGATGTCGTCGCACCAGCTGAGCGCCGCAAGGCAGGCGGGCAGGTTGGCGGCCTCGTTGTAGGTCAGGATCAGGATGGAGACCTTCATCGCCCCTCCAGCGGCGGGCGCTCGCGCACGAAGCGGGCGGGATTTCCGGCGACGATGGTCCAGGCGGGGACGTCCTTCACCGCGACGGCGCGGGCGGCCACGATGGCGAAGTCGCCGACCCTGACCTCCGGCCCGACGAAGGCGTCGGCGCAGATCCAGGCCCCCTCCCCGACCGCGATCCGCGCCTTGACCAGCGGAAGGTCGGGCTGGAGGTAGTCGTGCGTACCGGCGCAGAGGTGGGCGCCCTGGGAGACGGTGGCCCGGGGGCCGATGGTCACCCGGCCGAGGTTGTAGAGGCGGACGTCGTCTCCGACGGCGGCGTAGTCGCCGATCTCCAGGTTCCATGGGACGGTGATCCGCACGCTGGGGTGCAGGTGGACGTCCCGGCCGATCCGGGCCCCGAACAGGCGCAGCAGGCCACGGCGCCAGCCCCAGAGCTGGCGCGGACTGAAGCGGAACAGGACCTGGGTCACTTCCCAAAGGGCGCGGCCGGCCAGCTCGCCCCGGCTCCATTTTCGGGCCCGGCGGTTGGCGGCGATGTCGAGGGTCTCCGGCGCGGTCACAGCCGCACCGTCGGAGGCGGGTCGCCGCCGGCGCTGACCCAGCGATAGGCGTCCAGCATCTCGCGGCCGATCCGGTCCCAGGAGAAGTCGCGACGCATCCAGCCCCACCCCTTTTCGCCCATGGCGGCCAACTCGGCTGCCGGACGCGCCATCGCCTCGGCCATCGCGGCGGCCAGCGAGGCCTCGCCGGTCTCGACCCACCAGCCACAGCCCTCGGTCTCCAGCCCCGCCCAGGGGGCGCCGGTGGTTGATATCACCGGAACGCCGGCTGCCAAGGCCTCGGCGACGGTCATGGCGAAATTCTCGTTCAATGTCGAAAGCACGAACAGGTCTGCGGCGCGGTAGGCGGCCAGCTTGGCGTCGCCGAACACCGGCCCCTCGATGGCGACGTTCGTGAGGTTCAGGGCCTGCGCCAGGGCCTTCAGTTCGCCGGCATGGCCGCCCTCGTCGGGACCGACGATGCGCAGGCGCCAGCCTTCGGCGGCGGGCCCCAGCCGCGACCAGGCGCGGAGCAGGCTGTCGAGGCCCTTCTTGGGATGGATGCGGCCGAGCGACAGGACGGTCCGGACCGCCTCCGGCCCGGGGCGGTCCAGAGGCGGCACGTCGATGCCGTTGGGGATCACCGCCACCGGATTGGTCAGGCCGGCGGCCCGGATGTCCTCCAGTTCCTGGTCGCTGGTGGCGTGCAGCAGGGCCGCCGAACGTGCCGCCCTGCCCTGGGCCAGGGCCCACATCAGCTTCTTCTTGACCGGCGAGAAGGCCAGGGCGGGCCCGCCGAGCATGCCCCGCGGCGAGATCACCAGCGCCTTGCCGGCGGCGCGGGCGGCGTCCGCCGGATAGATGTTGGGCGCCAGCCACAGGCCATGGGCGTGCAGCACGTCGGCCCGGAGGGCGCCCTGGCGCAGGGCGGCGCGCATGGCCGAGGACAGGCGCAGCTGGGAGACGACAGGCGCGCCGGCCAGGCTTTGCGGGAAGACCTGGTGGGCGACCCCGTCGCCGATGTCGCGCGGGCGGGCCCCGATCGAGAACAGGGCCACCTCGGCCCCGGCCCGGGCTACGGCCGCGGACAGTCGGGGAGCCGAATAGGAGGGGCCGGCGGCCTCGTCCTCGATGGAGGCCACGATCTGGATGACGTGCATGTCAGGCCGAGGTCGGTTCGTTGGCGGCCGCCGGCTTTGCGGGCGGGGGGCGGCGCAGCCGCGCGCCGGCCCAGCGGGCGAACATGTGGGCCGGCTTCTCGCAGAGCAGGTAGAAGAGCCAGGCGGCCAGCAGGATCACGGCGAACTTGAGCGACCAGCCGAAAACCAGGCCGAGGCTGGGCACGGCGAGGCCGGTGAAGACGATGAAGGTCAGCTTGTGGGTCAGGTAGAGCGAATAGCTCCACCGCCCCATCCATTCGAGCCAGGCCGGCGGGGTGCGGGTGGAGAAGTAGGCCGCCTCGGCGGCCAGCCAGACGGTGACCACCATGGCGAAGACGTTGAGGGTCCAGGGATAGCCGATCGGGCTGTGGTAGCGCAGCACGCTGCAGAGGATCATCGCCCCCCAGGCGGCGGCGCGCAGCGGCCAGACCCAGCGCGCCATGCCGGTGAGCCGATGGGCCCGGTAGGCGTCGGCCAGCCAGCAGCCCATCAGCCAGCAGGGCAGGCCCAGCAGCCAGTTCAGCTGCAGCCCGAACTTGGGGTACTCCGCCTGTCCTGGATCGGTGGCCGCCACCCCGAGCGCCATCAGGAAGGAGATCCCGATCAACGGCAGCCAGGAGCCGAACCGCCGGCGCAGCGGCAGCAGCAGCGGATAGATGGTGTAGTAGATCAGCTCCGCCGCCACGCTCCACAGGATGGAGTCCTCGAACAGCGAGAGGTTCAGTCCGATCAGGGTCGAGACCACGATGGCCGCCAGGGCCGGGATCAGGATGCGGATGTAGCGGCGGGCGAAATACTCGCTCACCGCCGGGATGCGGTTGGCGGCCGCATAGGCATAGTGGATGCAGAAGCCGGAGATCACGAAGAAGGCGATCACCGCCGCGGCCGACGACCACAGGTTGGCCAGCACGGCGTCGAGCAGCCGGCCGGCGATGTGGCCGGTGTCGATCCCTTCGCGCAACGGCGGCTGGCCGGTATGGGCGAAGACCACGATCGAGGCGCAGATGAAGCGGATGCTGTCCAGGCCGTTGAGCCGGGGCGCCGCGGCCGGCGCGGGGGTCTCGTCCGGGCCGATCACGTCCGCTTGCTCCCGACTGAGGCCATCGCCGCATCATCGGACGGTTCGGGGCGGATGTCAGCCTCGTCGACCACCATCCGGTGCTTTCCGGCCAAGGACGGAGGAATGGCGTGCGTCCACTCAAGGTCGGCGCCCGCCAGGGCGGGGGCGATATGCCCAAGGCGCCGGCGCAGGGCCTGGGCGGCCTCCTCGGCGAGCGGACCGGCGGCCTCGTAGCGGATCAGCGGCAAGGCGCCGTCGGGGCGGCGGACGATCTGGTAGGCCCGCAGGCCGGGGACTTCGCGCACGGCATGGGTGAAGGCCTCCGAATGGATGATCGCGCCGTCCGGCAAGGTCACCGCCTCGTTGCAACGGCCGGTCACCGCCGCCAGGCCGGTGAAGCCGGCCTCGCCATGGCCTTCGGGCAGGACCAGGTCGCCAATGGCGTAGCGCAGCAGGGGAAAGGCGCGGGGAAAGAGGCTGGTGACCACCACCTCGCGAGCCCCGGTCTCGCTGGCCGGACCGACGGTCTCGAGGCGGTGGTGAGCCCAGAAGACGTCATAGCCGCCGGATGGCCGTTCGTAGGCCATGGGGCCAGTCTCCACCGCCCCGTATTCCATCACCACCGGACAGCCGAAACAGGCGGCGATCACCTCGCGGCTGTCGGCGCGGGGAAAGCCCTCGGCGGTCGCGATGACGGCGGCGAGGCCCAGGCGGCCGATCTCCGCGGCGCGGCCGAGGTTGGCGCGGGCGAAGCGGTCGAGGGCCGAAGCGTAGCCGACGACGTATCGGCAGCGGCTGTGGATGAGGGCCTCCGCCGCCCGGTCGAGATCCTCCGGCGCCAGCTGGTAGGCGTTCCAGCGGGTGTAGCCGAGGGCCGCGTCGGAGAGACGGCGGCGGGCGCGGGCCACCGCCCCTTTCAGCCCGGTCCCGAACATGTGGCTGTGGCCCCAGATCAGGAAGAGCGGGTCCTCGGGGGCCACGCCAAGCCGTCCGCGGCCGAGCCAGATGTCGAGCGTCGCGACCCTGGTCTCCGACGGGAAGACCGGAAAGCGCAGTGGCTCGGCGGTGGTGCCGCCGGTCGAGCGCCAGAGCAGGTCCCCGGCGCCCGTTTGATGGGCCGCCAGGTCGAGCCGCAGGTCGGGCTTGCGCTGTACCGGCACCAGCCGCTCGAAGGCGGCCCAGTCGGGGAAGGTGTGGGGCAGGCCGAGCCGCGCCTGCTGCGCCCGCGCCCAGGGCGAGCGCGCCAGGCTCTCGCCCCAGGCCGCGTTGAAGCGCGCCAGCTGGAGCGCCTGGGCCGCAGCCGGATCGGCGTCGTAGACCGGCGCATAGCCGGCCAAGCCGGCCTTGACGCGCCGGCTGCGCAAGGCCGCCAGCAGCGTCATTCGAGGAACCGGAGCCAGAGCGCGCTTGGGAAATGGCGGCCGCCGCCCGCCGCCAGGCCATCGGCGTTGCCTTGTGGGTCGTAGCGCGGAAACCGCCGGGCCAGGGCCTCGGGCGCGGCGTAGTGCAGCATGCTCAGCGCCGCCTCGATCCGGCAGCGGGGGTTTCCGACCAGGAAGGCGTGAACCAGGGTGCTCTCGGCGTGGAAGAACAGATCCTCGGTGAGCAGTCGGCGGGGGTAGTCATAGGGGAAGTAGATGTCGTGGAAATGGGCGAACACCCCCGGCGCCATCCGCGGCAGGACGTCGAGAACCACCCGGTTCACCTCGCTGCCCGGCCGTACGGCGTGCGTGGAGTCGATGAACAGCAGGTCGCCCGCCTCCAGTCCCGTGAACGCCTCGATACCGACCACCTGGGCTGGGACCGGGATCAGTTCGATGCGGCCCTGGGCCGCCTCGGCCTTCAGGAAGGCCGTCGGATAGGGATCGATGCAGGTGATCGCCGGCGCATAGCCGGCGTCCGCCCCGGCGGCCTGGATCACCGCCGTGGAGACGCCGCAGCCGACCTGGACCACGCGTCTGGGTTTCCATGTGCGGATGAAGGCGTAGAGGAAGTCCGCCTCGATCGGGCCGTAGCCGCCGTCGTCCCCATTGCGGGCGACGGCCTGGGCATGGACATCCCGGTCCTTCAGAACCGCCGAGATCTCGGCCGGCGCGCAGTGGTCGAGGAAGGCGACCTGGCCCTCGATCGCCGCGCCCAGGACGCCGGTCATCGGCATCGGCGCCCGCCAGGCCGTCTCACGGCGCATCGCGGCCAGGTCGGGGATCTGGGAATAGAAGTGCCTTGGAAGCACATCCACGCCGAGCTTCTGCCCGAGGCTGAACAGCCCATGCAGCGCCAGTTTGGCCGACGTCTTCAATCGCCGCGATAAGCTCGGCATGGCTATTGGTCCCCCTGACGGTCCGGCGCGCCGACGTCAAGCAACTGGCGGACGAACCCCGCCACCCGCGCCTGATGGGCCGCCGATGTGAAATGCTGGTTCAGTCGCCGCCAACCCGATTCACCCAGCCGGCGCGCAAAGCCGGGGTCGGCCAGCAGCCGGCCGATCGCCTCCAGCAGTTCCGTCCGCTCGATCGGCTGACGCACCAGGACCCCGGTCTCGCCATCGACCACCACGTCAGCGCCGCCGTCGTCATGGCAGGCCAGGCAGGGTTTGGCGAAGTTCATCGCCTCCAGATAGGCGAGGCCGAATCCTTCCTGGCGGCTGGGCATGGTGAAGGCGTAGGCCTTGCGATAGAGGCCCTCCAGGTCGGCCGTGGAGACCCGGCCCGGAAGAAACACCTGGCCGGCGACGGGCGAGCTCCGGGCCAGGGTCCTCAGGGGCTCCAGATCCGATCCGGATCCCGCCAGAACCAGCTGGGTTCGCGGGTATCGCGCGACCAGCTCGGGCAGGATGTCGAGCAATTCGCGGTGGCCCTTCTCCTGCTCGGCGGCGTCCATGCGCCCGGTCAGCAGCAGGACCCGGTCCTCCAGCGGCCGGCGTACGCCGTCGGCGGCTTCAAGGACCATCTCGAGGCAGGCGGGAGGCGGAGGGGCCGTCGTCGGCAAAAACTGCGGCGGCAGGCCGAGGGGGCAGGCGACGCCGTTGAACGCCGCGATGCGGCTCCGCATCCGGCCCAGGGTGTAGTTGGAATTGGCCAGCACCAGGTCAGCCGCCCGATAGGCCCGGGCGCTCGACGGGCGCAGGCGCCAGCTGCCCTCGGAGCCGTGGGCGCAGATCACGCTCGGCGGCCGCAGGAACCCCGGCAGGGCCAGCATCGGCACGGCCAGCCGCACATGGTCGAACACGGCCAGCCCGGCCCGGCGCATGCCCGCCAGGCAGGCCAGGCCAAAGGCCAGCTTGTCGCCGCCGAAGGTCCGGTAGCCCGGCGCGTCGCGGCCGGCCTCGGTAAGCACCAGGGTCTGGACCGCACGACCGGTCTCGGCCCCGACCGCCTCCAGCGCCGCCAGGACGTTGCGGTTCGCCGAGGCGATGCCGCCGTCGATGCCGGTCACGCCGGTGGCGCAGAACAGAATCGGCCGGGCCGACCGGCCGGTCATGGCTTGACGACGAGCGCGCAGGACGGGTCGACGAAGGCGCACCGCGCGCCGCTGCCCCTCAGCCGGGCCCGGAAGTCGTCGAAGGCGGCCGACCAGTTGATGTCGGTGGCGACCAGCAGGCCGCCCGGCGCCAGGGCCTCGTAGCCAGCGGCGAACTCCAGGCTCTGGTTCTCGTAGGAATGTTCGCTGTCGTGGATGAAGATGTCGATCGGGCCGTGGCTGCCGAGGGTCGGCGCCAGCACATCCTGGGACCGGCCGAGCACCAGGGTCCAGGAGTCTCGCAAGGCCTCGGGCACCAGCCAGCCTACCTTCTTGCCCGCTGGGATCACCGCCCCGCCCTTGCCGTCCCAGAAGTCGGCGGCGGTGTTCAGGCCGGGATCACTGAACTCCGGAAGGTCGATGGAGACCAGCCGGCCCTCGCCGTTGCGCGCCATCGCCTCCAGGATGATTGCCGAGGACAGCCCGTTGCAGACACCGGTCTCGACCACGACGCGCGGCCGGCGCTGGCGGATCAGCCCCCACAGCAGTTCGGCGTGCAGCGGCCGCATGACGCCCGACACCATGCCCTTGCCGCGGACGGTTTGGCCGGCGAGGCCGGCGAACGCCTCGTTCATGGTCCGCAGGTGGGCCTTCAGCAGGCCGCTTTCCTCAAGCTCCCGGCGGTTGTCGGCCCAGGCCTGTGGATCGGGCAGCACCAGGCTGCGCCAGTTGGACTGCAGCACCCGTGACAGTGCGGTCAGCGCCTTGCCCGGCTGACGGACCGCCTTGCGGGCCAGCGCCGCCGCGCCACCCTGATCCCGCAGGATCGCCCCCACATCGATCATCCCACACCCTTACGCTCTGAATCTCAAGTTTGCGGCTGGCCGAACTGGCGCAGGTCGCGAGTCGCCAGGACCCGCCGCCCGCTGAGCAGCCACTGCTGTATCCGGGGCCCGACCAGGGCGAACACCGCCGCGGCGATCAGGGTCCGCTGCAGGAGCCCGGCGAACAGCTTGATGAAGCTGCCGTCGAAAGCCATGAAATACTGGGTGAAGATGCCGATGATCACCGCCAGGAAGATTTCCCGCGACGGGCAGACCTTGGCCAGGAGCACCATCACCCCGCCGCCGATCGCCCCCCAGAAGATCGACAGACCGATCACCCCCAGCATGCCGAAGTCGATGTAGAACTCGGCCATGTAGCCGAGGCCGATCGAGGCGCCGACCTCGTCGCCCGCGGCCGCCACGCCGGCGTACCGGCGCACCAGCCAGCTGTCGCCGCCGAGGTTGACCTTGTTGGGAAACAGGAAGCGGGGCTGGGTGGCGTTGGTGATGGCCTTGCCGATCAGGAGCCCGTTCTCGTGCGGCATCACCCGCGGGAGCCGCTCGACCACATAGGTGAAATAGAGGGTGCCGCTGGAAATCCGGGTGGCCAGGGTCTCGGCGGCCTGGCCGACATTCAGCTTGGGCACGACCCGGGCGACGGTGTCGAAGAACAGGCCGATGCGCTCGGTCGGCGAGGCGTTGACGTTGCCGCTCCAGATCTGGTCGCGCCACTCCTGCTTCACCCCGCCGGTCCAGATGATCCCGAACGCCGCGACCATCACGGCGATCAGGGCGCCGAACAGCAGGATGCGGGTGTTCTGGCGCCGCTGCTGGCGGGTGCGCACCCAGGGCCGCCACTGGGCCAAGGCAGCGATAATAATGACGAAGAGGATTTCCTTGAAGTCGCTGAAACCCGTCAGCAGCTGGGGCGCGGTCACCCAGAGGGTTGCGATGACGACCTGGGAGAACCCGCGGCCCCGCTCGAAGGCCGCCACCAGAAGCAGGAAGTAGGGCACGAACCGCAGAGCCAGCAGGTTCTCGATGATCTGCGCCCCGCCGAACCAGATCTGCTTGGGCAGGATGTCGATCACATAGCTGCCCGCGAACACCACCAGGGTCAGCAGGAACACGCGATTGAGGTTGTAGCGCATCGTCGGCGCCAGGGTCTTGTCGAAGATGGTGCGCTTGAACAGGCTCATCATCAGCCGCAGCCCGGCCACCACCGCCGCCAGGCCGGCCATGGACAGCAGCAGGGTCTCGCCCAGCCGTTCGGGATAGCCGCCGCCCGGGAAGTGGCCGGCGTTGAGGTTGAAGATGTAGCCGGTGCTGGCCGAAATCCACTGGAAGGCGATGCAGGCCGGGATGATCGGCAGCATGTCGGCCCGCCAGCTCGCCCCGACCAGGGCGAACAGCGAGAACACGGCCACCGCGACGATCCAGTCCTGGAACAGGAGGGCCAGCACCCCGGCGATCGCGCCGACCACAGCCAGCGGAATCTGCAGCGGATAGAGCGATCCACGCCGACCCTTGGGGCGGACCTGCAGCGCGAACGCGGGCAGCTCCTCGTTCGTGGCGACGACGGTCTCGGTCACGCGGCGAGGCTCCGCGGGCGGCGGCAGACGGCCAGCATCTGGCAGAAGCCGTCGGCCCGATCGCTCTCGATCGAGAAGGGATTGATGCCCATCCGGCCAGCCAGCCGCAGCAGCCGCCAGCCGACCTTGGTGTTGTAGAAGTCAGAGAAGGGCCGCGGCCAGCTGAACACCAGAGACACCTCCTCGAAACCCTTGCCCATCAGGGCGGCGAATTCGTCGGGGGTATATTCCTTCACGTGGCGCTCGTCCCAGACCCGGTCGCTGCGCCATTGCGGCGTGGTCACCAGGACCGTTCCGTCGGCGGCGACCACCCGCGACATCTCGCGGACCGCCCGGTCGGGATCGTCCAGGTGCTCGATGACGTCGGCCATCACCACCGCGTCGAACGAGCGGTCCTCGAACGGCAGCTGGTAGGTGTCGCCCTGGCGGACGGTGACATTCGGGCGGTCGGCCAGCATCCGGGCCGCCAGTTCCACGCCCGAGGGTTCGTACTCCAGCGCCACGACCTCCGCGCAGGTCTCGGCCAGCCGGCCGGAGAGGTAGCCGTCGCCGGCCCCCAGGTCGAGCGCCCGTCCACCGCCGACGCGGCGGGTCACCATCTCATAGCGGGCCGCCAGCGGCGGGTTGTAGACCTTCGAGCCGCGGTCGCACTCGCGCCAATGATAGGCGCCCATCCGCTCATATTTGTCGAAGACGGCCTCACTCACGACGGGATCCCTCTGGCGTTGGCGGCGAATTTTCGGCGCCGGGGACGGACTTGTCGACCCGCAACCCCCGACAAGGCAACCCTTTCCGTCTCTGGCCGATTTTCATGGCGCCGCCGTGTCATCGCCGTTCCGCCTTCAGGCGCTCGACGATCTCCAGCACCCGGCGCGATCCGGCGGGATAGGAGCCGGCCTCCGACAGCGCGTCGATCCGGGCGCGAGACAGCCCAGGGGCCTCCGCCCTGGCGGTGAGGAGAAGATCGGCCAGATGGCCGGGCTCCGGCGTGCGCATGGTCCAGCCGGTGACGCCGTCCTCGATCAGCTCGGGAGCGCAGCCGGCTTCGGCGGAGACGATGGCGGGCACGCCGCAGGCGAAGGCCTCGTTGACCACCAGGCCCCAGGTCTCCTCGGTATCGGACGGCAGGACCAGGCAGTCCGCGGCGGCGTAGACATCCGCCAGCTCGCTCTGGTTGACGAACCCGAGGAAGCTGACCGGCAGGCCGAGCTCGCGCACCCGGCCCTCCAGCGCCTCGCGCAGCGGCCCGTCGCCAGCGATCCACAGCCGAAGCCCGGCGGCGCCGGACGCCACCGCCCGCTCGAACGCCTCGAGCAGCAGCATCGGCCGCTTCTTGGGGATCAGCTTGCCGGCGAACAGGAAGACGAAATCCCCCTCCCCCGCCCCGTGCCGGCCCCGCAGGGCCGTGGTCCGGCCGGACCTGCGGGCCTGGTCCGCGCCGACCTGGAACCGCTCCACGTCGATCATGTGGGCGACCCGATGGATGCGGCTTTCGGGGGTCGCATAGTGGCGCAGGTAGTCGTCGGTGCGGCGGCCCGGTGAGAGGTAGTGGCCGGCGCGGGGCAGGATGGCCGAATACAGCGGCCGCTTGATCGCCAGGGTCAGGGCCGATCGGGGGCTGGTCAGGTTGGAGTCGGTGCGCATCAGCAGCGGCGTGCCGGTCCGGAAGGCCGCCCAGCCGGCCTGCAGGTAGCATTTGCGGTTCCAGCCCATCATCAGGAAGGCGTCGAATCGCTCCTGGCGGATGATCCGAGCGATCTCGGGGGTGTCACAACCGGCGAGGTGGTCGATGCCCGGCCGGCGGGCGACGTTGTCGAGCCAGCGCCAGTCGTAGCCGTCGAGCAGCGGGACGTCCCAGTCGAAGGCCTTGGAAAAGCCGGCCTTGGCCTGGCCCTCCGCAGTCTGCTGGTGGGCGTAGTAGACCTTCAGGTCGGCAAGGCCCGCCAGGTGCCGGAACCAGGGGCTGTAGTACTGCACCGGATGGGTGAGCAGGGCGCCGAGACGCAGGGTCATGCCGGCCGCCAGGCGGAAGCGAAGGGGGCCAGCTCGACCAGCCGGTCGACGTCGGCGGCCACCCGGTCGTAGAGGCGACGGCGGCCGGCCTCGTCGAGGCCCGGGTAGCCCGGTTTGAAGAACACCTTCTCGGACACCTGGCGCAGGCGCAGCGCTCGCTTCAGCCCCTCGGCCTGGCGCACGCCGAACGCCTTCTTCAGCCATTGGTAGGGGCCGCGGCTGGCGGCGACGTAGAGCTTGGGGAACAGCCGGCCAAGCGGGCCGCCGCGCGGCTGCACCCCGCCGCGGGCGTCGGTGCGAGAGGTCTGGCCAAGGGCCTCGGAGAAGTCGAAGCGGTCGACCGCCAGGAAATCGCAGATCTCGTCGAGCGCCTCGAGGGGTCGGCGGCGCAGGTCGGCATGGTCGACAAGCAGCAGCCGCTCCCGGGGGAAATGGGCCAGCCAGCGGTCAAGGTGCTTGGCGTAGAGCGCCGGCTCCAGCAGCAGGTCGGGGAACCGGTCCAGCGCCGCGAACAGGTCCGGCGGGTCAGTCACCGGCTCGTGCTGGTGGAAGTTCTGGCGACGGATGTGCCAGTAATGGGACTGGATCTGGTCCACCGGATTGCGCAGCACCATCAGGAGGCGCGCGTCCGGCGCAAGCCGGCCGGCCGCGGCCGGGGCCCGCTCGGCGCTGAGATAGCGGACCGAGAAGTCGCAGCGAACCGGCCGGTCGCCGGCCTTGGCGAAATAGGCCTGGTATTCCTCGATCCGCGAATCGAGGTCGGCGTACAGCAGCGCGTTCAGCTCCTTCTGCGGATGCACGAAGACCTCGGGATGGGCGGACAGCACCTCGGCCAGCCAGGTGGTGCCGGCTTTGGCCGCGCCGATGCCCAGGAGGGTCGGCCCGCCGACCAGTCCGCGGGGCTGGGCGACTTGGTCGGACAAGGACAGGGACGAACGGCTCAAGACCCACTCCGGCTGCGGCGCGGCCCCTCATAGCGGGGCGTCGCCAGAATCGCGAGACGGCTAGAGCGCAGCATCGGCATAGATCGCGCCCCAGCGGGCGGCGAAGTCCTCAACGCCGAGCGCGCTGAGCGAGGCCCGCGCCGCCTCGCCCTGCCGCGCCGCCGCGGCGGGATCGTCCAGATAGCCGCGCAGGGCCTGCTCCAGGGCCTCGGAAGTCTTCTCCTCGCAGATGAAGCCGTCGACCCCGTGGCGGACGACCTCCGGGAAGCCCCCGGCGCGGAAGATGATCGAGGCGCGGCCGGCCTGCTTGGCCTCCATCACCACATTGCCCATCGGCTCCTCCGACAGGGTCGGGGCGACGGCGATCAGGCTGCGGGCGAAGACGCCGGGGACATCCTCCACCTGGCCGAGGAACTCGACCCGGCCAGCGATCAGCGGATCGGCCTCGACCCGGCGCTTGAGCTCCCAGCCCCAGCGGTCGCCGATCCACTCGCTGATCCGTCCGGCGACCAGCAGGCGGGCCTCCGGATAGTCGGCGGCCAGGCGCTCGAAGGCTTGGACGAGCACGGCGATGCCCTTCTTCTCCGTGACCTGGCCGACGTAGGCGATGGTCTGGCCAGCCGGCGGCGGGATGGGCGCGGCCCCCGTCGTACGCTGCGGCGGGCGACTGTAGATCACCTCGATCCTCTCCGCCGGCGCCCCGGCCCTCGCCATCAGGCCGGCGATATAGCGGCTGACCGAGGCAAACCGGGCGGTCCGGCGGGCGATGAAACGCCAGGTCAGCCGCCAGACCAGGTTGTGCAGGATGGGCGCGTCCCCGCAGCGGTAGACCAGGGGCGTCCGAACCAGGGCCAGGGCCGGCATGAAGTTGAGCACATAGAGCTGGGTGCCGGCGTGGATGTGGGTCGGCCGGAACTCCCGGTGGATGGCGAGGAAGCGCCGCGCCGCCCGCACCAGATGGACCGGCAAGGTCGTCCAGGGGTTGATCGGATAGTCCGGCCGGGGCGGCACGAAGAAGGGCGCGGCGACGGTCTCGAACCCGCGGGCGCGGATGTATTCGCCGGCCTCGGCGGCGTAGTCGGCGTCGGAGACCACCACCAGCACCTTCGCGCCCTGGTCGCGCAGGGCGGCGAGGACCTCGAGATTGCCGCGCTCGGACCCATAGATCGCCACAGCCCCGAACAGGGCCAGGATGCGCATCTGCGAGACGGGCATGGGGGCGTCAGCGGCCATCGGACACCCGGTCGAACAGGGCGCAGTCGCGGGCCGCGCAGGCGGCGGCCTCGAAGGAGGCGGCCCGGTCGATGGCGGCGGCGGTCGACGTCTTGCCCGCGAGCAGGGGCTCCAGGCGGTCCGCCCAGGCAATGACCGCCTCGTCCGTCAGCGGCGCGTCGGCGTCCAGGGACAGGACCGACTCGAGGCCGGCCACCGCCGCCGCGACGGGTGAGCGGGCGGGGGCGGCGCAGAGCACGGGCCGCCCCGCGGCCAGGGTCTGGTTGGTCTTGGACGGGGTGTAGCCGTGGTCGTCGGAGCCGAGCAGCAGCAGGGCGTCGGCCTCGCCCATCGCCCTGAGCACATCGAGGAGGGGGGCGCGATCGGGATGCTCGACGACCAGGTCGGCGATCCCCGCCTCCGCCGCCAGCCGGCCGGCGACCGAGCGGTTGCCCTGGCTGGCGTAGCCGGTGCCGACAAAGGCCAAGCCCAGCTGCTCGAACAGGATCGGGCGCAGCACGCGACCTCGCGCCACAATTCGGAACAGGGCCAGCAGGGAGCGCTCAAGGCCCGGCGCCACGACGCCGGCGAACAGGCAGGCAGCGGAGCCCGGGGCCTTCCAAGCGAGCGGCAGGGGTCGCCCGAGTTCCTTCGCCACCGCGAAGTCCTGCTGCGAGAAGCCGAACGGGGAGACCAGGGAGGGCCGATCGCGCAGCACAGGATAGGCCGTCTGTAAGAGATCGACGTAGGTCTGGCTCACCGCCATCAGGCCGTCGGCCGCCGGAAGGGTCCAGCCCTCTCCCAGCCGGTGCAGCGCACGCATCAGGCCATGGCGAAGACCGGGCCTCGCCTCCGCGCTGGACGGGAAGGTCGCCCAGGGATCCTGGAAGTCGAGAACGAACGGGACCCCGAACCGTCGCTTCCAGACCCGCCCGAGCGCCATGGCCGGGAAGGCGGTGGTCGAGATGAACACGAGGTCGAACCGCCGACCGGCCAGCACCCGCGCCCCCGCGGCCATCAGCGGCCGCCATGCCCGCAGCCCGACCGCGCGGAGACCCGGCCCCGGCGGCGGCGCGGCGACCCTCACCACCTCGACGTCCTCGGGCACGGTCCGGACGAGGCGCTCGTCTATCAGGCGTCCGGCGTCCTGCGGCCGCACGCACAGCACCACCGGCTCCCAGCCGTGTTGGCGATAGTGGCCCACGGTCATCCGCACCCGATGCATGTCGACCGCGTCGGTCGGCGGGAAATGCGGAGAGACGACCAGCACGCGGCGCGCCTCTGTCCCAGTCTGCGGCATGAAACTCCCCGAGCGGCGGGCCCGCAATGCCATCCCGAAACGGGCCCTGTCCATCGCCATATCGCCTTCGGACGCGCGAGGCCCGTTTCCGCGCGGGACGCGGGCTACTTCGTCTCACTGACGGCGGGCGCCGGCCGCCGGGCGACACGCCAGCTGCGAAACCGGGCCAGCAGCGGCCGCTCGACGGCCAGATGGATCACCAGGCAGGCCAGGACGGAGGCCGCCACCAGGCCAAGGATAACAACGGCGACCGGGGTCCCCGGCGCCAGGGCCGCCCAGATCCCGCCGGAGGCCGAGAGGATGTGGGGGTGGAACAGGTAGAGGACGTAGGAGGCGTTGCCGAGCAGGAGGCCTGCCTTGCTGACCCAGCCCCTCGGGCAGCGGACATAGACCGCGAACAGCAGGATCGGCGCGCAGAAGGCGGCCGTCAGCAGGGTCTTGGAGACCAGGTGGAACTCATGGCCGATGAGGGCGGCGAATCCCATCAACCCGACCATGGCCAGAGCCATCAGCCAGTAGGGTTCGACCGGACTCTTGAACGACACCTCCGGCCGCTTCAGCCAGAGAAGGCCAAGCAGCACGCCGGCTCCGAACTCGACGTTTACCGCATGGCCGACCGCGGCCAGCAAAGGGGGCGGCGCGGCGACGAAGAGCAGGAGCAGCGGCGCGACGCACCAGAGGACCAGCAGCGGGCGCAGCCACCGGGGGCCGAGCATCGAGACGGCGAACACGCTGTAGAAGATGAACTCGTGGCGCAGGGTCCAGATGTTCAGCGGTTCCAGCGTCCCAACGGGCCAGGCGACCATGGCCCGCAGGAAGCTGCCCGGCTCGAACACCCCGCGTCCGAGATAACGCAGGGCCGCGTACGACAGCACCGCCAGCCACATCATCGGCACGATCCGCACGAAGCGCCGGCCGAAGAAGTCTCCCATTCCCACCGCCGGCCGCCAGTCGCGATCCAGGCTGACCACGGTGATGATGAAGCCGCTGATCAGGAAGAACAGGTCGACGCCCGAGGCCCCCCGGTACAGGAAGCCGTCCAGCACCTGCTGGCCGAAATACTTCGAGGACGCGGCCGTCGCCGCCGCATGGTCGACGACCACGGCAAGCGCCGCGAGTCCGCGAAGGTACTGGATGCCGACGATTTCCCCGCGCTTCACCGGCGCCCTCCGACTGGACGAGTCATGCTAGCCAGCGCCGCTCGGCGAAGCCAGGGGCGAGGCCGCCTCCTCCCGTTTCCGGCTTCCCACCGGGGCGGCGGGACGCCATTTTCCCGGGCCGGACGGGGTCCGCTTTGAAGGGGGTTGAGGTGCCAGGTCTGCCGCCAATCATTCGGAAGCCTGCGGCCAAGGTCTGGCGCGAGCGCATCCGGCCGTGGACCAGGCGGTTCGATGGGAAGCCGGACTTCCTGATCATCGGCGCCCAGAAGGCGGGCACTACCTGGCTGACCTTCCTGCTGACCCAACAGGCCAGCATGCTCAAGCCCAAGGTCAAGGAAGTCCACTATTTCAACAAGTTCTACGATCTGGGAGGGCGCTGGTACCGGTCCAACTTCGCCACCAGCGCCGACGCCGCCGAGCGGGCCCGCGAGACAGGCGTGCCCCGCCAGCTGCGCTACGAGGCGACGCCCGACTATCTGTTCGACACGGAGGTTCCGGCCCGGATCGCGGCCGACCTGCCGGGGGTGAGGCTGGTCGTCCTGGTGCGCGACCCTGTCTGGCGCGCGGTCTCGGCCTACCGGCACATGATCCGGCATGGCCTGGAGACCCGCTCCCTGGAAGACGCCATCCTGGGGGAAGAGGCCCACCTGGAACAGGCCTGGAAGACCTCGCCGGCGGCCGGGCGCCAAGCCCTCGAATATCATTCCTATGTCGCCCGCGGCCGCTATTTCGAACAGATCGAACGCTACCGGCGCCTGTTCCCGGCCCAGGACATCCACGTCATGGTCTACGAGGATTTCGTCGCCGACCCGCAAGCCGCGCTCGTCGAGCTGTCCCGGTTCCTGGATGCTCCGATGGTCATGCCCCAGCGGACCGACGCGCAGAACGTCGGCGACTACGAACGCCAGATCGAGCCCCACATCGAGCGTCATATCCGCCGGGCGACCGAGGCGGACACCATCTCCCTGTTCGAGATGCTCAACCGGCCACGGCCCTGGTAGGGGCCTCCATCGCCTCGGCGTAGGCCTGGACGAGGGTCCGCGACAGCCGCTCCCAGGAGAAGGGGCCAGCAGCCGCCTCGAGCGCCGCCGCCTTGGCTGCGCGTAGCCGTTCAGGATTGTCGATCAGCGCCCGGATGGCGTCGGCGAGATCCTCGTCGCCCGCCCTGGTCAGGGAGATGGCGGCCGGCGCCTGGCGGGCGACCTCGAGGTTGCCGGCCGTGGGAGTGGCGATCACCGCCGCGCCGCCGAGCAGGTACTGGAACACCTTGTTGGTCACGGTGAGGTCGCGGCTGGGCGGGGTGGCCCGGTCGAGGGCGAAACCGATGTCGTGCTCGGCGATTCGCGAGAGCAGGGATTCGGGGGCAGTCGTCCTGTGGAAGATGATCCGCTCGCGCCGCTCCGGCCGGACCCGCTCGAGGAGCGCTGCCTGATAGTCGGCCGAGCCGTCACCGCGGACGTGGAGTTCCAGGTTCCCGTCCAACTGGTCGAAGGCGTCGACGAGCGCCTCCAGGCCGCGACCGGGGCCGGTGGTCTGGGAAAACCAGTGCAGGCTGATCGCCGCCGGGTCCCGGCGGTCGAGCCTCTGACCGTCGAGCCGCTCGCGTTCGGACCAGCGGAAGGCGTTGTAGATGGCCAAGGGCTCGCGGGCCCCGTGCTCGGCCGCTAGCGCCCCGGCCAGGGCCCGGGAGGTGGTGACAGCCACGGTGGCGCGGCGCAGGGCGAAGTCCTCCAGCGCGCGCAGGCGTCCGATCGGCCGGTCCTTCTGGGCGGCGGGCAGGAGGTCGCGCGAGTACCAGTCCTCGAAATCCACGGCGCACCGGGCGCCGGCCAGGCTCAGCCGCCGCAAGGCGACGAGGCCGACCTCCTGGTGACAGACGTAGAGGTCCGCCCTCTGGGCCCGAGCGCAGGCCACGGCCGCGCCGATCGAATATCCGAGGCTGGACTCCAGCGGCAGGCCCAGACGGTTCACGGCGGTGATCGACAGCCGCCGCACGAGCCGGCTCCATTGGCGGCCCGCCCGCAGCGGCGTGCGTCGCAGGAGGTCGGGGGCGGCGAGCCGCCGCCAGGGTCTGCCGGCCAGCAGCGGGGCGTCTCGCTCCTGATCGGCCGCCGTCAGGATCGGGCCGACCACCGTCACCTTGAAGCCGGCGTCGGCCAGGGCGTCGGCCTCCTTGACCAGCCGGGGATTGCGCCAGAGGTGGGCGCCGGTGATCAGGCAGACGTGCTTGGGCCCGGCCATGTCAGGCCACCGCCCGGTCCAGCAGCAGCAGGCGGCGGGCGAGGCCGCCCCCCGGCAGCAGGCCGCAGAGGGTGTTCAGTCCGGCTGGATCGGTAAACCGGATCAGCAAGAGCATCACCCCCGCACAGCCTCCGGAGGTGACGACCAAGGTGAGGATCGGCCGGGCGGCCTCGAGGGCCAGGTAGCCGCTGCTGGCGGCGATCAGCATGCCGCCGACCGTCAGAATCAGGCCGGGCAGGCCGGCGGTGACGAGGTCGCTCCTGGCGATCAGCTCGGCGCGGACCATCAGCACCAGCATCCCCGCCACCGTGACCGCCCCAATCCCTCCGAGCCAGGCCACGTAGGCCTCCATTCCGAAGAGGGCCAGCGCCACCAGGCAGGCCAGGTTCAGCCCGGCCATGACGCAGTCGAGGAACAGGGTCTTCCTGGCGCCGTCGTTGGTCAGCACCACCAGCCGGACCACATGGAACAGGCTGGCCGCCACCGCCGCCAGCAGCATCGGCCGCACCAACGGCGTCACCCTGCCCCATTGGTAGCCGTACAGGGTGTAGATGGCCGCCTGTTCGGCCATGGCGACGCTGACCGCGATCGGGGCGGTGGTCCACAGCCCGACCTTGAGCAGCAGGCCGGCCGTGCGCTTCGCCTCCGCCGAGCGCGGCTCGAGCCGGGCCAGGGACGGATAAAGGATGGCCGCCACCTGGTCCGACAGCCAGCTGGTGGCCAGCTGGGCCAGGCCGCGGGCGCGGATCAGCAGGCCCAGGGGCCCGAAGCCGGCGAGCAGCGACAGGGCCACGCCCTCCAGCGCCGTCTGGCCGCTGACCACCGCGCCGCTGGTCGTCCGCAGCAGGCCGAATTTCAGCGACTCCCGGTAGTCGCGCCAGTTGAACCGCAGCCGCCGCAGGCCCTTGTCGTCAAGCAGGAAGGCGACGACGAAGGGGATGGGCACCAGCAGGTTCTGGGTCAGCAGCGCCCAGACACCCTGGCCCATCCAGGCCAGCAGGAGTGCGGCCGCGGCGTACAGCACGAAGGACCAGATCTGCAGCATCCGCATCTTACGCCACCGCAGTTCAACCCGCAGGTAGACCGCGTAGTAGATGCGCGGGATGTTGATCAGCATGGCCAGCGAGCCGACGTGGACATAGACCGCGATCGGCCGGTACTCCGGGATGAAGTGCATCGCCAGGGCGACGAGGTTGCAGACTACGAACAGCCCGCCGTGCAGCATGATCCCGAACGCCAGGTGCGGGTGGTAATCCTCGAGCTTGGGCGCCTTCTGGTGGAACAGGTGGGCCGAGAACTGCTGCATCGAGAAGGACAGCAGCAGCAGGATGACGCCGCTGACCACGCCATACTGGCCGAACAGCTGGGGGCTGATCAGCCGGGCCAGCAGCAGCGACAGCAGGATCGATGCGATCTTGGTCCCGAACGCCAGCCCCGCGCCCCAGAGCACGGTGTCGCGGGTCGCCTTGCGGTCGATCCCGGCCGGGGCGGGGTCGGACTCGGCCATCAGCCGGCGTGCTCGTGCCAGCGCCAGGCCGAGCGCAGGATGTCGTCGATGCCGGAATTGACCGGCGACCAGCCCAGCACCTCGGCCGCCTTGGCCGGCGAGGCCACCAGGGCGCCGGGATCGCCCGGCCGGCGCGGGCCGACCTCGCGGCGAATCGGGCGGCCGGACAGCTGCTCGACCTTGTCGAGGATCTCCTTCACCGACAGCCCGCGGCCGGTCCCGAGATTGAAGGCGTGGGAGGCCCCGCCGTCCATCAGATGGTCGATGGCTCGGATGTGGGCGTCAGCGAGGTCGGTGACATGGACATAGTCGCGCACGGCGGTGCCGTCGCGGGTGTCGAAATCGTCGCCGTTGATGCGGAACACCGCGTCCGGCTGCATGGCCGCCCGGATCGCCAGGGGGATCATGTGGGTCTCAGGCTCGTGGCGCTCGCCGATCTCCAGGTCCGGATCGTCGCCGGCGGCGTTGAAGTAGCGCAGGGCGACCGAGCGGATCCCGTGGGCGACGCCGTAGTCGGCCAGCATCTTCTCGGCGATCAGCTTGGACCAGCCGTAGGGGTTGATCGGCGACTGGGGATGGCGCTCGTCGATCAGCGGCGCCTGCGGCTCGCCGAAGGTCGCGCAGCTGGAGGAGAACAGCACCTTGTCGACCCCCGCCGCGGTCATGGCGTTGAGCAGGTTGATCATGCCGCCAGCGTTGGTCTCGTAGTAGGGGCCGGGCTGCTGGATCGACTCCCCGACATAGGCCAGGGCCGCGAAATGGGCGACGATGTCGGGCCTGGTCTCGGCGACGGCGCGGGCGATGGCGTCGGGATCGCGCACGTCGCCCTCGATCAACGGGCCCCAGCGGACGAATTCCCGCCAGCCGCGGCAGAGGTTGTCGAACACCACCACGTTCCAGCCGCGCGCGGCGAAGGCCTTGCAGCAGTGGCTGCCGACATAGCCGGCGCCGCCGGTGACGAAGACGGTGCGGCTCATGGAATCCTCGCTGCGGTCACAGGCGTACGCCGTTGAGGGTGCGATGGGGCGCCGCCGCCAGGCGATCCCGGACCGCCTGCGGCTCGCGGACGTAGAGCATGTTGGACACCCGGTAGCCCAAGGGCTCCTCGGCCAGGGTGCGGGTGAAGGGGTCGTAGTACATGGCGCCAAAGCCGAGGCCCGCGAATTTCTCGCGGATTTCCGGGGTGTCCAGTTCGGTCTGGATGGCCAGCAGGGAGGGCGCCGAGAGCACCCTGGCGCCACCCTCGATGACCTCGGCCTCGAACCCCTCGACGTCCAGCTTGATCATGGTCGGCGCGCCGGCGCCGGTCACGTCGTCGAGGCGGCGCATCGGCACCACCCGGGCCGCCTCGTCGTCGGCGGCGATGCGGTTGACGGTGTCCCGGCCGACCGTGAACCGGGTCTCGCCGTTGGTCGGTCCAAGCGCCGTCTCCTCGACCGTGACCAGGGATTCGAGGCCGTTCAGTGCGATGTTGCGGCGGAGCGCTTGGGCCGTGCCCGGGTCCGGTTCGAAGGCGATCGTGCGGGCGCCGCAGGTTCTGGAGGCCAGCACCGAATAGCTGCCGACATTGGCCCCGATGTCGAGGAACAGATCCCCAGGCCGGAGCAGATGGGTCAGGAAGCCCATCTCGGTGAACTCATGCAGGCCGCAGTAGACGTTGCCCGTCGCCCCAGTCATCCCCCGCTTCACGGCCAGCCGGGCGCCGCCGATCCAGGGCACGACCACCTCGTCCTGCAACCGCGACCGCAGCTGCCAGCCCACGAACCGCCCCAGGGCCGCCAACGGCCGCGACCGGTTCATGGGGTGGGACAGGATGAAACCCAGGATCGCGTCCAGTCGCAACGCCACTCGCCCCATCTCGTCCCGGCCGTGCGGCGGTCCTGCCCCGCGATCCGAACCCTGGCCCACATTCAGGAAGTGAAGTCTCTAGGCGATAGGTCGCCGCCCGCCAAGCCGCAGATGCCGCGCTGCGAAGCAATCGACCTGTCCGGCCGTTCCGGACTTGCCAGGCGCCGTCATTCCAAACACTGTCCCGCCGCGCCGCCGGAGCGGCCAAAGTCCAAGGGATCGCCCCGGGGGATCGAGGGATGCGTAAGGAAGAGGCCGAACTGATCGGCCGGCTGCTGGCCGGACCGGACATGGGGCATGTGGCCTGTGTGGTCGAGCTGGGCTCGTCGGACCGCACCCACCGCGAGGTCGCCCAGCCGCACATCGCCGCCAACATCCACCATCCCCTGGCGGCGCGCGGGGTGCGGGTGGTGACCACCGACCTCAAGTCCGGCGAGGGCGTCGAGGTGGTCGGGGACATCTTCGATCCCCAGATCCAGGCCAGGCTGAAGGCCGTCCGCCCGGACGTCCTGCTCTGCTGCAACATCTTCGAACACCTGCGGGACCGGCAGACCTTCGCCGACGCCTGCGCGGCCCTGCTTCCGCCCGGCGGGTTCATCCTGGTCACCGTGCCCAATTCCTACCCCTATCACCTCGACCCGATCGACACGATGTTCCGCCCGACCCCGCAGCAGATCGCCGCCCTGTTCCCCGGTTTCGCCCTGATCCACGGCGAGGTCTTCGAGGCAGGCAGCTTCCGCGAGGACATGCGCAGGCACGGAACCTCGGTGGCGACCCAGTTGGTGCGGACGCTGGTGCGGGGCGTCTGGCCCTGGCGCGGGGTCGAGCCGTTGAAGGCCAAGTTTCACCGCTGGTTTTGGCTCGGTCGCCCGTTCAAGATGTCGATCGCCCTCCTGCAAAAGCCGACAGAGGAAGCCGCCTAGCCTTGCCGCACCCCCGCCCCGCGCCATCTTTCGGTCGGAGGGCGGCGCAACAGGCTGGCGAAGCCCCCCCTCAGAGGGTATTGCACTTGCGGCTCGATGAAGGCGGTCGACCGACCTTGGCAACGCCAAGGCGGTGGGCCATGAAACTAGGTCGCCGGCGCTCCCCAGGTTCGCAGGGGGCGACGGCCAGTTGGCATGTGCGGAGTGACTATGGTTGACGAGACGCGACAACTCGGCGGCGGATCCCACGACCGGAACTCACCCATCGTCGTGCTGCGCAACGCCGGGCTGCCGGACCAGCGCCTTTCAGGTCTGAACATCGGTCCGCCGGACGATGTGGACGAAGACGGTTTCGACCTCGCGCGCTACCTGCACATCCTGCGCAAGCACTGGCTGGTGATCGTCGCCTCGGTGGCGGTGGCGGTGGCCATCGCCGTCGCCCTGACCTTGACCACCCAGAAGATCTACACGGCCAGCGTCACGCTGCAGATCGACAAGGAAACCGCCCAGGTGGTCGACGTGCAGGGCCTCGAGCCCCGCGAAACGACATCCTACGACGAGTTCTTCCAGACCCAGTACGGCCTGATCAAGAGCGAGTCTCTCGCGGCCAGGACGGTCGACCGTCTCGGCCTGGTCAACGACCGCGCATTCCTCGCCGCCACCGGCCTGCCGACCGGAGGCTCGAAGGCGGCTTTGCGCGAGCGGATCGTCGAGTACGTCGTCGGCAACGTCAACGTCGCCCCGATCCAGCGCTCGCGCCTGGTTCGGGTGACCTTCAGCAGCCCCAGCCGGGACATCTCGGCGCGGATCGCCAACGCCCTCGCGGAGAACTACATCGGCTCCAACCTCGACCGCCGGTTCGAGTCCTCCTCTTACGCCCGCAAGTTCCTCCAGGAGCGGATCGACCAGACCCGCGCCAAGCTCGAACAGAGCGAGCGGCAGCTGGTGCAGTACGCCCGGGAGCAGCAGATCATCAACGTGCCGACGGGCGGCGGCGAGGGCGAGGCCGGGACCACCTCCAGCACGCCCCTGGCGGCCACCAGCCTCAGCGCTCTGAACGATGCCCTGACCGTCGCCCGGGCCGAGCGGATCCGGGCCGAGCAGCGCTGGCGCCAGTCCCAGGCGAGCGGCGGCGCCGGCACTCTGAACCCTCAGGACAACGCCAACATCCAGCAGCTTTCGCTGAGCAAGGCCAACTTCGAGGCGGAATACCGCGAGAAGGCCGAGACCCTGTTGCCGGACCATCCCGACATGCTGCGCCTGCGGGCCCGGATCAACGAACTGGATCGCCAGATCCAGGCCGAGAGCACCAAGTCCCGCAGCTCCAGCGAGCAGTCGCTGCGCGCTCAGTACGAGGTCGCCCTGCGCCAGGAGCGGTCGTTCGAGGCCCAGGTCAACGCCCTGAAGGGCTCGGTGCTCGACGCCCGGGACCGCGGCATCCAGTACGAGATCTTCCAGCGCGACGTGGACACCAACCGCACGCTCTATGAGGGCCTGCTGCAGCGCTACAAGGAGATCGGCGTCGCCGGCGGGGTCAGCAACAACAACATCTCGATCATCGACCGCGCGAAAGCCCCGAAGTTCGCTTCCAAGCCGGAGCCGCGGAAGAACCTGATCACCGCGGTGTTCGCCGGCCTGCTGATCGGCATCGGCCTGGCCTTCCTCCTCGAGTTCATGGACGAGTCGATACGCTCGCCGCAGGATGTCGAGGGCAAGCTGCGCCTGCCGCTGCTGGGCTCCATCCCAAAGCTGGCCAAGGGCGTCCTGCCGATGGAGGCCCTGCAGGATCTGCGCTCCAGTTTCTCGGAGGCCTACTACTCCCTGCAGACGGCGTTGCAGTTCTCCAGCGACAAGGGCATGCCGCGAAATCTCGCCGTGCTCAGCGCCCGGCCCTCGGAAGGCAAGTCGACCAGCTCCCTGGCTCTGGCCCGCAACTTCGCGCGGCTTGGCGGCCGGGTGCTGCTGATCGACTCCGACCTGCGCAACCCCTCGCTGCACCGGCTGCTCAGCACCGAAAACAGCCGGGGCCTCAGCAACTATCTCAGCGGCGGCGCCGACATCGAGAGCTTCGTGTCGGTCACCCAGCAGCCGAATCTGTTCTTCATGCCGTCCGGCCCCCTGCCGCCGGACCCGGCCCAGCTGCTGGCCAGCAGCCGGTTGGTCGACCTCATCCGCGACACCGGCAAGGTGTTCGACGTGGTGATCTTCGACGCGCCGCCGGTGATGGGCCTAGCCGATGCGCCGCTGATCGCCTCGCGGGTCGAGGCGGTGCTGATGGTGGTCGAATCGGGCCGCACCGGCCGCCGGGTGGTGCGCGCCGCTCTGAACCGCCTGCGCACCGCCAACGCCCGGGTGCTCGGTGTGCTGCTGACCAAGTTCGACGCCCGCACCAGCACCTACGGCTACGGCTACGGCTATGGATACGGCTACGGCTCCAACTACGACTACACCTACGGCAACAAGCCGATTGAGGATCAGTCCGGGGCGGCGGCCGGCGGCAAGCGCAAGCCCGCCTGACGGTGGCGGCCGGCCCGTCCCGGAGCGCCATCGGGCTGGTCCCCGCCCTGACCCTGGGCGTGCTGACCCTGGCCGGTCTTGGGCTGGCGGGCCTGATCCTGGCCCGCGCCCCGGCGCAGCACGCCGCCGCCAGGAGCCTGAGCGACAGCGCCGCCGTCCATGAGGTGCTGGCCGGGCGCAACCGGCTGGCCCGCGGTGAGCCGCCCAGTGAGATCGCCGCCTCGGCCCGCCGCATCCTCGACCGCGCGCCCCTGGAGGCCGGGGCGGTCAGCCTGCTGGGGCTCAGCCTGCCCGAGGCCCGCCGACTGCCGCTGATGGAGGCCGCCGCCCGGCTCAGCCACCGCGACGAGGCCGCCGACCGCTGGCTGTTCGAGGCCGGCATGGCGCGGGGCGACTACGCCGCGGCGCTTCGCCGAGCCGACGCCCTGATGCGCCGCCAGACCGCCGAGCAGCGGGTGGCCGTGGTGCGGCGAATCTTCCCCTATCTCGGCGAGCCGGCCGCCTTCGCCGCGGTGATCGACCGTTTGGCCCTCTCCCCGGCCTGGCGCGGCGCCTTCCTGGCCCAGTTCACCGCCCTCAGCCCCGATGCGGGCGAACCCTATCGCATTCTGAAGGCGCTGCGGGCGACCGCCGCGCCGCCGACCCGGGTCGAACTGAGCGCCTATCTGCGGCGGCTGATCGCCGAGCGTCGCTTCCAACAGGCCCACCGCGACTGGATCGCCCTCGCCCCCGCAGCCGAACGGGCGGGCACGGCGCTGTTGGCCGATGGCGGCTTCGAGGGCCTGCCGGCCACGCCGCCGTTCGGCTGGAACCTGGACTCCCATACCGCCGGCTACGGCGAGATGCTCCCGTCCGAGCGTGATGGCGGCAAGGCGCTTCGGGTCAGCCACGACGGCCGCACCCGCCAATGGCTGGTTCGCCAGCTGCTCGTGCTGGCGCCCGGCGCCTACCGCCTGAGCGGCCAGGTGCGGACCGCTTCCGATCTTTCCGCCGACAGCATGGCCTGGACCCTGACCTGCGAGGGCGTCGCCCGGCCGCTGGCCAGCACGCCGGCGCCGGCCACCGGCGGCGGCTGGGCCGGCTTCTCGGTCGCCTTCACCGTGCCGGCCGAAGGATGCGAGGGCCAGTCCCTGGTCCTGCAGTCGCTGCCCGCCGACAGCGGGACGCCGGTCGAGGTCTGGTACGACGCCCTCGTCATCGAACGGACCGCCCCCCATGCCCGCTGAGCGGCGCCACCGCCATCATAGTCGCTGGCCGGCCCGGGCCCTGTTCGCGGCGAGCGCCGTGCTGTTGGCGCTCTGCCTGCTGCTGGGCGGCGCCAGCCGGCTGAACGGCCTCCAGCTCACCGTCCTGGAACTGGCCAGCCTGCCACTGCTCGGCTGGGCCGTCTGGCGTGCGACCCTGGACGGCCTGTGGCCCAGGCTGAAGGCCCCCGCCCTGCTGCTCGCAGGCCTGCTGGTCATAGCCGCGATCCAACTCGTCCCGCTGCCGCCAGAGCTGTGGAGCCGCCTGCCCGGCCACGGCGCCTCGGCCGAGGCGCTCAGGCTGGCCGGCCTGGAGATCGGCTGGCGGCCCCTCAGCCTGACCCCCGACCTCACCGTCGGCTCCCTCCTGGCGCTGCTCCCGGCCGTCGCGATCTTCCTGGCGGCCGTGCTCCTGCGACCCTCTCAGCAGGCCTGGCTGGCGGCCGGGGTCGTGGCTTTCGCCCTTGTCAGCCTGGGTCTCGGCGCGGTGCAGCTCGTCGATGGGAAGGACAGCGCCTTCTTCCTCTATCCCTTCGCCAACCGCGACAACGCCGTCGGCCTGTTCGCCAACCGTAACCACCAGGCCGCCCTGCTGGTCACCGCCCTGCCCTTCGCCGCCGCCGCGGTGGCGGTCGCCAGGGCCAGGGGCCTGCCTTCCATGCCCCTGTGGGTGGCGCTGGCGGCCGTCTTCCTGCTGATCGTGCCCTTCGTGGTGCTGTTGAAGTCCCGCGCCGGCGTTCTGTTGCTGGCCCCCAGCCTGATCGCCAGCCTGGCCATCCTGTGGCCGCCCAAGGCGCTGGCCGGCGGGGGGCAGGGCCCCAGCCGGAGAGGCCTGCTGGCCCTGGGCGGGGTGATCGCGCTCGGTCTGCTCATCGGGGGCGCGCTCGCCTTCGGGCCGCTGGTCGAACGGTTCGCCGCCAACGAGGAGGGCCGGCTGCTGTCGGGACCTGTCGCCGCCCGGGCCGCCTGGGACCTGATGCCCTTCGGGTCGGGCCTGGGAAGCTTCAAGGACGTCTACGCCGGGGTCGAGCCGCTCGAGATCATGGCCGCCAGCTACTGGCTGCACGCCCACAACGACTACCTCGAGCTCTGGCTGGAGGCCGGGGTCCCTGCCCTGGCGCTGATCCTGCTGTTCCTCGTCTGGTGGGCGCGGGCCGGCTTCGAGGCCTGGCGCGCGCCGGCGGAAAGCGCCCAGACGCTGGCCCGGGCCGGCGCCGCTGTGGTCGGCCTGCTGCTCATCCATTCGCTCGTCGACTACCCACTGCGGACGCCCGCCATGGCGGCCGTGTTCGCCTTGGCCTGCGGACTGATGGCCAGCGGCGCCCGCGGGAGCGGCAGAAGCTGATGCGCGACGCCTCGTCTACCCCTGCTGCGAACGCCAGGCTGCCGGGAGCGAGCGGGGGCGGGGTGCTGTATCCGGTGATCATGTGCGGCGGCGCCGGGACCCGGCTGTGGCCGGCGTCCCGGACCGAGCGGCCCAAGCCCTTCATTCCCCTGGCCGGCGAACAGCCGCTGTTCTCCCGCACGCTCGATCGTCTGCGCGCCCTCCAGGGGGCTGCCTCGCCCCTGATCATCGCCGGCGCGCCGCACGCGGGCCTCATCGAGGCCGCCCTTGCTGAAGCCGGGATGACCGGCGACATCGTCATCGAACCAGAAGGCCGCGACAGCGCCCCGGCCATGGCCGCCATCGCTGCCCTGGTTCAGGCCCGCGACCCCGACGGCGTCTGCCTGTTCCTCTCGGCCGATCACCACATCCCCGACCCGGCGGCCTTCGCCCGCACGGTCGAGACCGCCCGCCGCCAGGCGGTGGAAGATGGCATCGTCACCCTCGGGGTGCGGCCCGCCGGCCCGGCCACCGCCTATGGCTACATCCGCGCCGCCTCCGCCGGCGGTTCGGCCCGGCCGGTCGAGGCCTTCATCGAGAAGCCGGATACCGACCGGGCGGCCGAGCTGATCGCCGAGGGCTGCCTGTGGAACAGCGGCATGTTCATCTGCCGCGCCGCCACCCTGCTGGCCGAACTCGACCGCCACGCGCCGCAGGTCGCCGCGGCGACCCGGAAGGCCGTTGCCGAGGCGCGGACCGAAGAGGGCCTGCTGCTGCTCGGCGACACCTTCCGCTCGGCTCCGAAGATCTCCATCGACTTCGCCGTGATGGAGCGGACCGACCGCTGTTTCGTGGTCCCGGCCGACTTCGCCTGGTCGGATCTCGGGGCCTGGGACGCGATCTGGGAGGCGGCGGCGCGGGATGAGGATGGCAACAGCCTGTCGGGCGCCGCCGTGACCAGCCGGTCGAGCGGCAACCTGGTGCAGGCGGCTCCGGGAATCATCGTCGCTCTCGCCGGCGTGCGCAACCTGGCGGTCATCGCCGAGCCCGGCCGGGTGATGGTCAGCGACCTCGCCGAAACCGACGTGAAGGCCCTGGTGGCCCGGGCCGAGGCCGCCGCGCCAGTGGCGAAGCCCGACCTAGCCGACCTCACAGCCCGTCTGGGCCGCTGGTTCGACACCGCCGCCCTGCCGCTCTGGTGGTCGCTCGGCGCCGACCATCGCCGCGGCGGGTTCGAGGAACTGCTCGGCCTCGACG
This sequence comes from Caulobacter sp., assembly GCA_035627755.1. Taxonomy (GTDB): domain Bacteria; phylum Pseudomonadota; class Alphaproteobacteria; order Caulobacterales; family Caulobacteraceae; genus Caulobacter. Next base: position 41,052 of record DASPLD010000212.1, read on the forward strand.
GCCGGCCGGTCGCCGCGCCGCGCCGGCTTCGCGTGCAGGCCCGGCAGCTGTCCGTCTATGCCTGGGCGGGCCTCGCCGGCTGGAGCGGCCCCTGGCGGGCCGCAGTCGACCACGGCCTTGCGGTTCTGGCGCGGGTCTACGCCCGGCCCGACGGCCTCTATCGCGCCCTTGCGGACGCCGACGGTGGGGTTCTCGACGATACCGCCCTGCTCTACGACCAGGCCTTCGTCCTGCTGGCCCTTGCCGGCGCCGCCGCGGCCGGCGTCGATCCGGCGGCCCGCGAGGCCGAGGCCCTGCGGCTGCTGGCGGCGGTGGACGGCGCCTTCGCCCATTCGGCGGGCGGCTGGCGCGAGGCCGGGCCCCGCCCCTTCCAGGCCAACGCCCATATGCATCTGCTCGAGGCCTGCCTTGCCTGGCGGATGGCCGGCGCCGACCCCCGCTGGGCCCGGACGGCCGACCGCATCGCTCAGCTGGCTCTGGACCGCTTCGTCGATCCGACCGGCGGGTTCATCCGTGAAGCCTTCGACGCCGACTGGAACCCCGCTCCCGGCGCCGAGGGGCGGATCGTGGAGCCCGGCCACCAATTCGAATGGCTTTGGCTGCTGCGCCAATGGTCGGCCGGGAAGCACGACATCGCCGCCGTTGCCCGCGGCCTATACGCCTGCGGCGCGAGCGGGATCGATCCCTGGCGCGGCGTGGCCTGCGACGAGCTCGACGCCGACCTGCATCCTGTCCGGTCGAGCGCCCGGCTGTGGCCGCAGACCGAGCGGATCCGCGCCGCCCTGGCACTCGCGGAGATCGACACCGCGCAGGATGATGCCCTGCGCGACGACGCCGCGGCGGCGACCCGCGCTCTGTTGACCTATCTGGATGTCGAGATTGCTGGTCTGTTCCGCGATCGCCTGGACCTGACCGGCCGTTTTCGCGAGGAGCCGGCCCCAGCGAGCTCGCTGTATCATATCGCCGGCGCGGTCGAGGCTCTGCGCCGGGCGTCCGTCACGGCGCCGAAATCCGCCGCCTGATCCCGCACCGCTGACAGGTGTGATAGTTCTCGCGGCTGCGGCTCTTTGCCCACAGGTGACCCAGCGCCAGGCATCTCAGAAACAGTAGAAGGTTGGGCATGGGCCTCCCCCAAGGCTAAGGCCCTATACACCATACTGATGTCGATTTTGTCACGAGGCCTGTGGCCCCGAATCGGGAAACCTTGGTTTCTGCACAAGGGATTGGCGCCCAGGACTGGCAAGCGCGCGAAGCCTCAGGCTGGCAACTATCCTGCCCGCAGGCGCAGGGCGCGACTGATGGAAGTCAAACCGCGTCGCCTGGATTCTTGGTGGTCGCGCGTCTGATCCGATGGCCGGCTCCGGAAAGGCCGCCTTCAGTCACCCAGGACGCTCAGTCCTTCGCCCGCTCGTAGTAGCTGCCGTCTTCCAGCAGGACCACGACACGGGTGCCGGACGAGATATAGGGCGGGATCATGATCCGGGCGCCGTTGTCGAGGGTCGCGGGCTTGTAGGAGGAGGACGCGGTCTGGCCCTTCATCGCCGGCTCGGTGTCGACGATCTCGTAGGTGGCCCGGGCCGGCAGTTCGATGGCCAGGGGCGTGCCTTCGTGGAGCGACAGGAACACCGCCATACCCTCCTTCAGCCACTGGGCCTTGTCGCCGACCGTGTCCTGCGAGACGACGTACTGGTCGAAGGTCTCGGGGTTCATGAAGTGGAAGCCCTCGCCGTCCTGGTAGAGGAAGGTGTGCTCCCGCTCGTCGACGAAAGCGCGCTCGACCTGTTCGGTCGTGCGGTAGCGCTCGGAGACCT
>DASPLD010000213.1:0-3181 GCA_035627755.1 Caulobacter sp.
CCTGTGGCCCGATAACAGCCTGATCCGCTGGCTGGTGGGCGCCGGCTTCACCGTGTTCGTGACCAGCTGGGTGAACCCGGACGAGAAACTCGCCGCCAAGACCTTCGAGGACTATCTGGTCGAGGGCGTCTACGACGCCACCGCCCAGGTGATGAAGCAGTGCGGGACCGACAAGGTGAACACCGTCGGCTACTGCATCGGCGGCACCCTGCTGGCCTGCACGCTGGCCTACATGGCCGCCAAGGGCGAGAAGCGGATCAATTCGGCGACCTTCTTCGCCGCCCAGCAGGACTTCGAGGAGGCCGGCGACCTGCGGCTGTTCGTCGACGAGGGCTGGCTGAAGGACATCGAGGCCCAGATGGACAAGGCCGGCGGCTTCCTGCCCGGCAAGTCTATGGCCGACACCTTCAACGCGTTACGGGGGAACGATCTGATCTGGTCGTTCTTCGTCAACAACTACCTGATGGGCAAGGAGCCCAAGCCCTTTGACCTGCTGTTCTGGAACAGCGACCAGACCCGGATGCCCAAGGCCCTGCACCTGTTCTACCTGCGCCACTTCTACAAGGAGAACGCCCTGGCCAAAGGCCGGCTCGAACTGGCCGGGGTGAAGCTCGACCTCTCGAAGGTGAAGACGCCGATCTACGTCCAGTCCTCCCGCGAGGACCACATCGCCCCGTTCCGCAGCGTCTATCGGGGGGCCAAGCTGTTCGGCGGGCCGGTCTGCTTCACCCTGGCGGGCTCCGGTCATATCGCCGGGGTGATCAACCATCCGGACGCCAAGAAGTACCAGCACTGGACCAGCGACCAGCTGCCGGCGACAGCGGAGGAATGGGTGGCCCAGGCGAAGGAGCATCCGGGCAGCTGGTGGCCGCACTGGGCGGAATGGCTGCGGCAGCGGTCCGGCGGGATGGTGGCCGCGCGGGATCCGGAGACGGGGCCGCTGGGCAAGCCGCTGGAGGACGCGCCGGGGAGCTTCGTGAAGGTGCGGAGCTAGGCGGGGCCGTAGCCCCGGTTTAGCGCGGCGATCGCGATTTCGTCGACGCGCTTCTGGCTGAGGTTGGTGTTGTTGAGCAGCACCAGGGTCGGGCCGCCGTCCAGACCATGGGCCATCAGGCATTTGTAGCCGCCGGAGTTGCCGGTCTCCCAGGCGAAGCGGCGCTCCGCGCCGGCCAGGACCAGGGTCTTGATCCGGCCGCCGAGGGCGTAGTTCTGCTCGGCCACTCGGACCGTCGTCAGCAGCTTCAGGGAGGCCGGCGACAGGAAACGCCGCTCGAACACGGCGATGGCCAGCCGATGCAAGTCACCGACCGTCGAGCAGTAGCCGCCGCTGGCCACCGCGAAGGCGGGATTGAGCTGCAGGTTGCGCGCCGGCGGATCGATCGTCCGATAGGGCGCCGCCACCGGGTCGATCATCGAAGGGAGCAGCCGGCCGGTGCCCTTCATGCCCAGGGGCCGCAGCACGCGGCTTGCGACGACCTCTTCGAACGGCGCGGCGGCGGCGGCCTCGACCAGGGCGCGGACGAGGATCCAGTTGGTCAGGGAATAGTCGAACTTCGATCCCGGCTCGAACGCCAGGTCGCCGGAGGCATAGCGCCGGATCGCCTCGGCCATCGGCAGGTCGAGGCTCATCAGGGACGCATCCAGCTTGACCGCGGCGATGTAGCCGTTGGGGATGCCGCTGGTGTTGGAGAGCAGGTGGCCGAGGGTCACCTTGTCGCCGGTATCACGCCGGTAGTCCTTGAGCAGGGCGGTGATCGGCGCGTCGAGGGCCATCCGCCTCTCCTCGACCAGCTTGAGGATGGCGAGCGTGGTCAGGAACTTGGTGATCGAGGCGATGCCAAACGGGGTGGCGGGGCTGATCGGGCGGGATGCCTCGATATTGGCAAGGCCGATGGCGGCCCTCCGCGGCCTGGCCCCGGGTCCCGCGACAAGGAGCGCGCCATTGAAGGGCTCGCGACCCGCCGCGGCGGCCAGGGAGGCCAGGGCCACGGCGGGGTCGAACTTCGCGGCCGCCGACACGCCCGAAGCCGTCACCAGGGCCAGAGCCCCGCCGCCCCCCAGAACCTGCCGCCGATTGCCGTTCATCACCAACTCCCCGGATTGGGCCAAAAGCCCTGTGGGAGCCGACGCCCGCAAGTTAAGCTTCGGTCATCTGGATCGCGGCGTATCGGCTCTTCCCCCCTGCGGGCGCAACCCGATCGCATATCGGGGAGTCGGCCAGGATTGGGTCAGCCGCGGTGACCCGTCCCTTCGCGCCTCACATGAGAAAGGCAGCCGGGAGCGAACCCACGACCGTCAGCGGCGCGCTATGGGCGATTGCCCTGTTTGCGGAGGGCCGGCTTTTTCGTTCGAACGCCTACAGCGCCAAACGCAGCTTCGGCCGTTCCCAGGTGATCTCGCCGGCCGGCGGTGAAACGCCGACGTCGACCGCCCCCATCCGCCGATAGAATTCCGCCGCCTGGGGGTTCGAGCTGATCACCACCGCGCTGGCGCCCAGGGCCCTCGCCCTCTCCGCCATGTGCTTGAAGAGGCGCCGGCCCACGCCTTTTCCCTGGGCCGCGTTGGCGGTGAAGAAGAGGTCCAACTCCCAGACCGGGCCTTCGTGCGGGATCAGCTGGTGGAAGCCCAGGACCTGCCCCCCCTCCTCGTCCAGCCAAACCTCGTCCGCCTCGCCGAAGGTCCAGCCGGGCGCGAAGGCGGCAATCATGGCGCGGGCCGCCGGCGCCTCGTAGCCATTGCTCGCCAGCATCAACGCGACCAGGGCGGCGCGGTCTTCGGGTCGGGCCTTGCGGATCATGCGCGCTGCCGCGTCAGATGTGCAGCGGTCGGGCGTAGGCGTCGAGGGCGGCCTCGTGCATGGCCTCGCTCATGGTCGGGTGCGGGAAGACGGTGGCGAACAGGTCCTCTTCCGTCGCCTCCATGGTCATGGCGATGGCGTAGCCCTGGATCATCTCGGTGACCTCGTGGCCGATCATATGGGCGCCCAGCAGGGCCCCGGTCCTGGCGTCGAAGACGGTCTTCACGAATCCATCCAGTTCGCCGGCGGCGATCGCCTTGCCATTCACCCGGAACGGGAAACGGCCGACCTTGACCTCGTGGCCGGCGGCCTTGGCGGCGGCCTCGGTCAGGCCGACGGAGGCGACCTGCGGGTTGGCGTAGGTGCAGCCGGGGATGGGGGCGG
>DASPLD010000214.1:0-16061 GCA_035627755.1 Caulobacter sp.
CGCTGAAGGGCCTGGGCCGGGACCTGGTCTTCGTTACCGCCGACGGGACGGGGGAGGGGGCCGTACCGCTGTCGGAGCTGACCGACACCGTTCCCACCGCCGCCGTCGAGGCGGCGCGCGAGACGCTCGGCCACCATACCGTGGCCAAGTACCTGTTCACCTCCGGCTCCACCGGCATGCCCAAGGCCGCGCCGCAGACCTTCGGGATGATGGCGGGGGTGATCGCCGGCCAGGAGGGCCTGCGGGCCGAGGAGCCCGATCCTGACCTGATCCCCGAGAGCCTCGAATGGATGCCCTGGAGCCACATCAGCGCCGGCAACATCAGCTTCAACGGCAACCTCTGGGCGGGCGGCACGGTCTATCTCGACGAGGGCAAGCCGCTGCCCGGCATGTTCGAGACGACGATCAAGAACCTCTACGAGGTCTCGCCGATGGTGTTCGGCTCGGCGCCGATCGCCTTCGGCATGCTGGCCGAGGCGATGGAGAAGGACCCGGTGCTGCGCCAGTCGTTCTTCAAGAACATGCGCTACATGGGCTACGGCGGCGCGACCCTGAGCAACGACGTCAACGAGCGGCTGCAGGCCCTGGCCATCGCCGAGACCGGCCGGCGAATGCCGCTGACCACCATGTACGGCGCCACCGAGACCCAAGGCGTCACCGTCACCCACTGGGCGACCGAACAGGTCGGCCTGGTCGGGCTGCCGCTGCCGGGGATCACCCTCAAGCTGGTCCCGAACGGGTCCAAGCTGGAGGTGCGGGTCAAGGGCCCGACCGTGACCAGCGGCTATCTCGGCGATGCGGAGAAGACCGCCGCCGCCTTCGACGAAGAGGGCTTCTACAGGCTGGGCGACGCCGCCCGGTTCCTCGACGAGAACGACCCGGCCCAGGGCCTGGTGTTCGACGGCCGGGTGACCGAGGACTTCAAGCTCGACAGCGGCACCTGGGTGTCGGTCGGAACCCTGCGGCCCGAACTGGTCGCCGCCTGCAGCCCCTGGATCCTCGATGCGGTGATCGCCGGCCAGGACAAGCCGTTCATCGGCATCCTGGTCTGGCCGTCGATGGCCGGGATGCAGGCGCTGGCCGCCGACGAGGATCCGGGAACGCCGATGGAGAAGCTGACCGAACGGCTGACCCAGCAGTTGAAGGCTTTCAACGCCACCGCCGGCGGCCTGTCGCGCCGGGTCGGCCGCTTCATCGTCATGACCGAGCCGCCGTCCATCGACGCCGGCGAGATCACCGACAAGGGCTATGTGAACCAGCGCGCGACCCTGGAGCGCCGGGCCGATCTGGTGAACGCGCTTTACGGAGATGGTTCGGCGCCGGGTGTGGTGTCGCTTTAATCTCCGCTCATCCCGGCGAATGCCGGGACCCATTTGCCAGAGCACCGCTGATTCCCACTGGCCCGCCAATGCCCCTGCTCAAACCAAGCTGCGCCCTGATCCCTTCGCATCCAGATCACGCGGATGGGTCCCGGCATTCGCCGGGATGAGCGGAAGACAATACGGAGACAACCCATGAGCCTCGATCCCCACTTCCGCGCCATGCTCGACGCCGCCGCCGCGATCGAAATGCCGCCGCTCGCCACCCTGCCGCCGGAGCTGGTGCGCATGGGCTATGTCGCACAGCGGGCAGGGCTGGACGCCGGGGCGCCCAGGGATCTCAAGGTCCGCGACCTGCAGGTGGACGGCGGCGCGGGGTCGCTGAAGGCCAGGCTCTATGAGCCGAAGGAGGCCCCGGCGACGACGGGCGGGCTGGTCTACTTCCACGGCGGCGGCTTCGTGATCGGAGACCTGGAGACCCACGACGATTTCATGCGCCGGCTGGCGGCGGCGTCCGGCTGCCGGGTGCTGGCCGTGGACTACCGGCTGGCGCCGGAACATCCCTTCCCGGCCGCTCACGACGACGCCCTGGCGGCGGTGAAATGGACCTTCGACCATGCGGCCGAGATCGGCTTCGACCCGGCCCGCATCGCCGTCGGCGGCTGCAGCGCAGGCGGCAACCTCGCCGCCTGCATGGCCCTGGAGCTGCGCGACGACCCGCAGCGCCGGCTGGCCTTCCAGCTGCTGCTCTACCCGGCCACGGCCATGGAGCAGGACACCCAGAGCCGAAAGGACCTGGCTGCCGGCTATGTGCTGACCGCCGAGGTGATGGCCTGGTTCGGCCAGCACTTCGCCGCCGTCGGCCACCCGGACGCCCGCCGCGCCGAGCCGGCCCATGTGGAGGACCTCTCCGGTCTGCCACCGGCCCTGGTGGTCACCGCCGGCTTCGATCCCCTGAAGGACGAGGGTAGGGCCTACGCCGAGCGGATGACCGCGGCCGGGGTCAAGGCCGAGCACATCGAGTATCCCAGCTTCGTCCACGACTTCTACATCATGGCCAGCGTCGCCCCCCCGGTGGTGCAGGCGATCGAGGACACGGCGGCCAAGCTGAAGGCCGCCCTGGCCTGACCTCACGATCATGACGGCGATTTCACGAAACGCCCCTTGACGACAGTGTACTCTGAAATGCAAAGTACATTGCATAGGGCGGGATGATCCCGCCGGGGAGCTGTGAAATGACCTTCAAGACCTTGATCCTGGCGGGCCTGCTGAGCGGCGCCGCCGTTCCGGCTTTCGCCGCCGACGTGTCCGTCACCCTGACCGGCGTCGAGCCGCAGGGCGGAACCATGCTGGTCTCGCTGCAGACCCGCGACCAGTTCATGAAGCCGATGGGCGCCGCCGGGGCGATGGGCGAGGCCCAGGCCGGGACCATGACCCTGACCATCGAGAACGTCGCCCCCGGCGAATACGCCCTGATGGTGATGCACGACGCCGACGGCAACTGGAGCCTGACCACCAAGGACGGCAAGCCGGCCGAGGGCCTGGCCCATTCCGGCCCCCGCGGCGCCAGGACCTTCGACGAGATGAAGATCGTCGTGCCCGAGCAGGGGACCTCGGTCTCCCTCGCCCTCAACTATCCGAAGTAGGCGGGGCCAGGTCGATGAGGGATGGGCCGATGAGACGGACGATGGCAATGGCCCTGGCGGTGGGTCTGGCTCTGGCCGCGGCTCCGGTCGCCGCCCGGGAGCCGGAAACCTTGCGGTTCACGGGCGCCCAGTGGTGGACGCCGGACGGCTTCGAGGGCGGCGACCGCTACGTGCGCGGCGGCGTCTTCGTCGCCCCGGCCAAGCGGGCCAGGACCATCGATCTTGCGGGCGCCTTCGTGGTCCCGCCGTTCGGCGAGGCCCACAACCACAACCTTGACGCCCCGGCGCTCGCGAAGACGGTCAGCGACCAGTACCTGGCAAACGGGGTCTTCTATGTGAAGAACCCCAACAGCAGCGCGGTCACTTCGCCCCGGGCTCGCGCCCTGCTGAACCGGCCCGATACCGTCGACGCCCGGTTCTCGATGGGCGGGCTGACGGCCGAGGGCGGCCACCCGATCCGGCTCTACGGCTTCCTGTCGCGCTTCAGTGGCCCGGAGAGGCCGGGCGAGGCCTTCGAGGGCGACGCCTTCCACGTCATCCGCACGGCCGCCGACATCGAGCCGGCCCTCGGCAAGTTGCAGGGCCAGGGCGCGGAGTTCGTGAAGACCTACCTGCTGCATTCGGAATCCTACGAAGAGCGGAAGGAGGCCAAGGCCTATTACGGCATGCGCGGGCTCGATCCGAAGCTCTATCCCACGATCGTCAGGGCGGCCCACCGGCGCGGCCTGAAAGTCAGCGTCCATATCGAAACCGCGGCCGACTTCCGGCTGGCGGTGGCCAGCGGGGTCGACGAAATCAACCACCTGCCGGGCTACATGTGGTCCGGCGTCGACACGGCGGCGACCTACGCCCTCACGGCCGAGGACGCCCGCGCCGCGGCCCGGGCCGGCGTGGTGGTGGTGACCACCACGGTCATCACCAACGGAATCAACATGCCCCGGGCCCGCAAGGCCCAGGTCAAGGCGGTGCAGACCGCCAACCTGCGGCTGCTGAGGGCGGCGGGAGTGAAGCTGGCGATCGGCTCGGACAACTACATGACCACCTCGCGCAGCGAGATCGACAACCTGGCGGCCATGAAGGTGTTCGACAACGCCACCCTGCTGCGGCTGTGGATCGAGACGCCGAAGGTCTCGATCTTCCCGGAGCGCAGGCTCTCCTGCCTGGAGCGGGGCTGCGAGGCCGACTTCCTGGTGCTGTCCGCCGACCCGATCCGCGACCTGGCCGCCACCAAGGCCATCGCCGGGGCCTGGAAGGACGGCGCGCCGCTGACCCTGGTCCCGGCCAAGGCCAGCGTGGTTCCCGGCCCGCCGGGCGGCGGCGGGCACGTTCATTAGCTAGAAGCCCTTGGCCACCCCTTCGCGGCGGGGATCGGCGCCGCCCTCCAGTCGCCCGCCTTCGCGGACAATGACACCGTGCAGCCCGCTGTTCTCGCCGCCGGAGCCCTTGAGGACCAGGCCGCGCTCGGCCAGCGCCTGGACCACGCCCGGCGGGAACCGGTCGGCCTCGCCGCTGACGCTGGAGCCCCGGGCGATCAGGTTGGGCAGGTCGATCGCCTCCTGCATCGACAGCTTCCAGTCGAGCACGCCCACCAGGGTTTTGAGGTTGTAGGACAGGATCGACGTCCCGCCGGGGCTGCCCAGGGCCGCGACGAACCGGCCCTCCCGGTCCAGCACGATCACCGGCGACATCGAGGAGCGCGGCCGCTTGCCGGGCGCCACGGCGTTGGCGGCGGGGGTTCCATCCCCGTCGGTCGGGCTGAAGTTGAAGTCGGTCAGCTGGTTGTTGAGGAAGAAGCCTCCGGCCATCCGGCCCGAGCCGAAGATGCTCTCGACCGTGGTGGTCATCGACACCACGTTCCCCCAGCCGTCGACGATCACGAAGTGGCTGGTGCCCTCGGGCTCGCGGGTCGCGTCCGGTCCCCGGGCGGCGGCGCCGGGCGGCAGGCCGGGCTTGGGCGGGGCCGGCGCCATGCGCTCGCCGATCCCCTTGGCGCGCTCGGCGACGTAGCCGGGGCTCAGCATCCCCTTCACCGGAACGGCGACGAAGGCGGGGTCGCCGACGTAGCGGTCGCGGTCGGCATACATCAGCCGTTCGGCCTCCGCGATCTGGATCCAGGCTGCCGGATCGGCGGGGCCGCGCTCGGCGATATCGGTCCTCTCGAGCATGGCCAGGGCCTGCAGCAGGGAGACGCCGCTCGAGGCCGGCGGGGCGGTGCAGACCAGGTAGACCCGGTAGGGCTGGCAGAGGGCCTCCCTCTTCAGCGGCCGGTAGGCGGCGAGGTCTTCCAGGGTCAGGCTTCCCGGCCGCGGGCCCTCGGCGACCTTGGCGACGATGGCCTTGGCCAGCGGACCCTTGAGCAGCCCGTCCGGGCCCTCGGCGGCGATCCGGCGCAGGCTGGCCGCGTATTCGGGGTTCTTCAGGGTGTCCCCGGCGACATAGCGGACGCCGTTCCGCTTCAGAAAGTAGCGGTTGGCGTCCGGCGTCTTCGACTGCGGGAAGCTGGAGTTGATCATTCCCGCCAGCCGCGGGCTGACCGTGAAGCCCTCCTCGGCCAGTCGCTCGGCCTCGCCGAACAGCTCCGACCAGCTGAGCCTGCCATGCTCGCGCTGGGCCAGGGCCAGCATGGCGACGGCCCCCGGGACGCCGGTCGAGCGGCCGCTGAGGAGGGCGTCGACGAAGCCGAGCGGCTTGCCGTCCTCGCCCAGGAACATCTTCGCGTCGGCGCCGGCCGGCGCGGTCTCGCGGCCGTCGTAGACGCTCACCTTCTTCGTCCGCGCCTCGTAGTGGACCAGGAAGGCGCCGCCGCCCAGGCCGCTCGACTGGGGCTCGACCAGGCCCAGCACCGCCTGCACCGCCACTGCCGCGTCCACCGCGCTGCCGCCGCGCCGCAGCACCGCCAGCCCCGCCTCGACGGCCAGGGGGTTGGCGGCGGCGACCATCACGGGTCCCTTGGCGGCAGGCCTGGCGCCCAGGTCGAACGGCGTGGCGCAGCCGGGCAGGATCAGGGCGAAGGCCGTCAGGGCGGCGAGCAGCGGTCGCATGGTCTCTCCGGTCAGGGGGCGCGACACCATAGCGGCCGGCGCATGGACAACAACGCCCAGGCAAGCGAATAACGGCGCGGCGGGTTGCACCGCGTGGCTCGAGACATTTGGAGCATGTCCGGGCGGCCGAACCGCATACACTTCGGCCTGACACGCTCCAGAGGAGTCGCCATGTCCGCCCGCCCCGGCCCCCGCAACAGCCTGACCGACGTCCCTGGCCTGAAGGTCGGCCAGGCCGTCGACGTGAAGGTCCGCACCGGGGTGACGGTGATCCTGCCCGACGAGCGGGCGGTCTGCGCCGTCGACGTGCGCGGCGGCGGACCAGGCACCCGCGAGACCGACGCCCTCGACCCGGAGAACCTGATCGGCGCCACCGCCGACGCCGTGGTGCTGTCGGGCGGGTCGATGTACGGCCTGGGCGCCGCCGACGGGGTCGCCGCCTGGCTCGGCGCCAACGGTCGGGGCTATCCGGTGTCGTCGCGCGAGGGTGTGCCCAGGGCCCCCATCGTGCCCGCCGCCATCCTGTTCGACATGGCCAATGGCGGCGACAAGGCCTGGGGCCTGGATCCGCCCTACCGGCGCCTCGGCATCGAGGCCTGCGAGGCCGCCGGGCTGGAGATCGCCCTGGGCACGGCGGGCTGCGGCTACGGGGCGATGGCCGGCGGCTGGAAGGGGGGTGTGGGCAGCGCCAGCATCGTCACCGACGACGGCCTGGTGGTGGCCGCCATCGTCGGGGTCAACAGCTTCGGCTCGGTCACCGCCGGCGACGACCGCACCTTCTGGGCCGCCCCCTTCGAGCAGGGTGCGGAGTTCGGCGGCCTCGGCCCCGCCGGCCTCGCCTCCGCCGCCGACGACTGGAACCTGGCCAAGCTGAACCCCGGCCTTCGCCAGAACACCACCATCGCCTGCGTCGCCACCAACGTCGCCCTCGACCCCGGCCAGGCCCGGCGGGTCGCGATCATGGCCCAGGACGGCCTCGCCCGCGCCGTCCGCCCGGCCCACGCGCCCCAGGACGGCGACATCGTCTTCGCCCTCTCGACGGCCCGGATGCCCCGTGCCGAGCCTGCTCACGTCGCTGTGGGCCGGATCGGCGCCCTGGCCGCGGACGTGCTCAGCCGGGCCATCGCCCGGGGCGTCTACGAGGCGACGCCCTACCCCGGAACCGACGTCCGGTGCTGGCGAGACGGCTGAGAAAAAAGCGACCCGGGCGGCTTGCCTTTCCGCCCGCCCACGACTAGGTTCCGCGCCCTCGCCGGACCCCTACGGGGCCCCTGCGTAGTGCGCGCCCGTAGCTCAGCTGGATAGAGCATCAGACTACGAATCTGAGGGTCGGACGTTCGAATCGTTCCGGGCGCGCCATTTTCTTCCTTCCGCATCGCTGGTCTGACGCGCCCAAAGGCAAACGGCCGCCGCGTTGATCGCGACGACCGTTCATGGCCTGAGGCTCGACGCGCGTCTCCCGTCAGCCGTGGCGGCGGGCGCCCGTCCTCATTTCTTCTTCTTGCGCAGGCCGACCTGCTTGAACTTGCCCAGGCTGTTGAAGGTGTTGGCGTCGGAGGGGCCGATCATGGTCGGCGGCGTCGCGCCCAGGCCCATGGCCACACCCTTGACGTAGACGATCTCGCCTTCCGCCAGCGGGATGGTCATCGGATTGTCGCCGTTCTTTAGGGTGCTGAACACATACACGCCGGGCGGCAGGTCGACGGCCAGATATTGTCCGCTGGCGATCGTGCCCAGGTTGTTGGGGCGGAAGTCCGGGCCCAGATGGATGTCCAGCGGCCAGCCGCCGCCGAAGTAGACGTTCTCGCGGAAGAAGACCACGCGGCCCATGCCGGCCGGCGGCTCGGCGACGCTGGTCTTGATCCGCGGCGGGCGTGGAATGCTGACGACCTGGTCGGCGGGCGGGGCCGCCGAGACCAGGCCCGAGGCGCCGACCTGCAGGTTCTCGGTCATCCAGGCGTCGCCGGCCGCGCCGGCCAGAAGTTCAGCCTCGCTGCCCTTCAGGTTGCCGTTGGTGAAGCGCGAGGACTTCGACAGGTCGACGCCGACCTGCGTCAGCTTGAGGCCCGTCAGCGGGATCTTCACGCCGCCGGCGTCGAGATGTTGAGCCCCCACCACGATCTGGCCGGGCCGACCCGCCACGCCCTTGCCGCTGGCAAAGGTGACCACGCCCGCCGCCTTGGTCTTGGCCGGGACGACCTCGCGATCGCCCAGCCTGATCGGCTCGACCAGGGTCAGTTCGACCCTGTCGCCGGTCTTGACGCTCATGGAGTTCAGCGTGGTCGTCGTGGCCAGCCGGACCCTGGTCCCGGCCGGGACCATCGTCGCATCGGCGGGCGCTGCGGCAGGGACAGGCGCGGGCCCCGGGGCCGCGTCCTGGGCTTGCGCCGCCGACGAGACGAGAGCGGCGGCCAGGGCCACCGGAACAATGAACTTCATGAGAAACACCCCCCAAAAGCTACGGCGCCTCTGATGCCATGAGGGCCGGAACCTGCCAAGCGCCCCCAATGGTGCGGTTGCCCTGTCGGGCGTCATCGTCTACAGGCGCTGCCAGCGCATCCCGCGCCGGCGCCGACATGAACCCTGGTCCCACCCCCGCTGACGTCCTGAACCGCACGGCTTCGCCGCTGCGCTCGGACGGCCGCGCCATGACCATGATGATGTCGATTAAAACCCCCTCGCCAGGGACGGGAAGAGCGCGCGCGCAGTAAGCACACGCCGACGGATCGCAAGATCGGACCCCGCTCCCTCTTCAGGCAGCGGGGTTTTTTGTTGCGCGCCGCCGGTCCTCCAACCCCTCGACAAGGACCAGACCGATGAGCCAGGAAGCCCCCACAGACGACGACTTCTCCGCCAGCCACGCGGCCCGGCGGTTCGCCCAGGCCCTCGCCTGGACCGACCTCCTCGGCGCGACCGCCCGGGTCCAGGCGACCACCGCCGGGCCGCTGGAATCCCTGATCGCGCTCGAGGCCGGGCTGAACGCGGCGCTCGCCGCCCGCGCCCCCTTCTGCGAGATGCTGTGGGCGGGCCGCTCCAGCGGGCTGGAGCCCAGCGGCGTGCTGCTGGCTGCGTTCGACGAGGCCGGGCGGCTGCTGCTGCGCCGCCGCTACCTGGCCGGGAGCGCCGGCCATGGATGAGGACCCGCTCAAACGCCACACCTTCGTGGTCGAGGCGGCCGGGGGGCCTGACGTGTTGCTGCGGGTGCTCGGGCCCTTCGCGCTGCAGGAGGCGACGATCACCGACCTGCGGCTGGACCGTCGGGCCGACGCGGTCAGCCTGTTCATCGAGGCCAGCGGCGTCACCGACGCGCGGGCGGCGCTGATCGCGCGCCGGCTGGAAGGGCTGGCGGCCGTCCGCGGCGTGGGTCTGGGCTGGCGCAGTGGCGATCGGTCCTATCCGTAGCGAAAAAAAACGGGTTAGGGTTGGGCAAGGAGTCCGAAGCCGCATGACCATCGAAGCCCCCGTCCGCGACGCGGCGCCGACGTCGGTGTTCAACGGCGCGCCGGCGGCGGCGCCGCACCCGCTGCTGACCGCCCCGGTCGCGCCGACCCTGATCAGGCTGGCGGCGCCCAATCTGCTGGGCATGGCGGCGACCACGGCGGTGTCGATCGCCGAGACGGCCTACGTCGGCCGGTTGGGGAGCGAGCCACTGGCCGCCTCGGCGCTGGTGCTGCCCTTCATCATGCTGATGGGGATGATGAGCGCCGGGTCGATGGGCGGCGGGGTGTCCTCGGCGGTCAGCCGGGCGCTCGGGGCCGGCGACGAGGCGCGGGCCCGGGAAGTGGCGCGGCATGGCGTGATCATCGGCCTGGGGATGGGGCTGGGCTTCACCCTGCTGCTGTCCCTGTCCGGCGGGCTGCTGTTCCACCTGCTCGGCGGGCGGGGAGAGACCCTGCGGCTGGCGATCGCCTACGGCGGCATCGTCTTCCTGAGCGCGGTGTTCATCTGGCTTTCCAACATGTTCGCCTCGGTGCTGCGCGGCGCGGGCGACATGCTCCGGCCTTCGGCGGCCCTGCTGGGCATGGCGGCGCTGCAGGTGGCGCTGGGCGGGACGCTCTGCTTCGGCTGGGGCCCGGCGCCGCGGCTGGGCATCGTCGGGGTGGGTCTTGGGCAGGCGCTGGCGGTGGTGCTCGGGGCGACCACCATGTTCCTGATGCTGCGCTCGCCAGGCGCCCGCGTCCGGCTGACCCTCAGGGGCCCCTTCCGCCGCGAGTATTTCGACGACATCCTCAAGGTCGGGGCCCCGGCCATGCTCTCGCCGATCCAGACCGTGGCGACCATCCTGGTGATCACGGCGATCGCCGCCCGCTTCGGCACCGACACGCTGGCCGGCTACGGCATCGGCTCGCGCCTGGAATTCCTGCTGGTGCCGATCGCCTTCTCCGTCGGAGTCGCCTCGCTGCCGATGGTCGGCCTGGCCATCGGCGCGGGCGACGTGGCGCGGGCCCGAAAGGTGGCCTGGACGGCGGGTGGCCTGGCCGCCGCCGGGCTGGGCACGCTCGGAATCCTCCTGGCCCTGTTCCCCGACCTCTGGGTGTCGATCTTCACCAGCGACCCGGGCGTGCGCGACGCCGCGGCCCTCTACCTGCGCTTCGCCGGACCGGCCTTTGTCTTCTTCGGGCTCAGCCTGGCGCTCTACTTCTCCGCCCAGGGGGCCGGCCGCATCATGGGTCCTCTGCTGGCCGGCACGGTGCGGCTGCTGACCATCGCCGCCGGCGGCTGGGTCCTGATCGCCCTCAGCGCCCCGTCCTGGGCCCTGTTCGCCCTGGTTGCGCTCGGCATGGTCATCATGGGGACGGTCACCGCCGCCTTCGTGGCGCTCACGCCCTGGGGACCTTTGGCGGGCCCGCTCAAGGCTCGCGGGTGAGGGTGACGTAGAGCTCCTGCTCGATGAGCCACTGGCCCGAGGTCTTTCGCCAGACGGCCAGGTATCGCCCGCCCATCGCATGGTCCTTCCAGCGGCCGACCCAGGTTCCCGATTCCGCCGCCCGGGCGGCGTCCGCATCCAATGCGATCTCGGCCGGCCTGCGCTCATAGGTGATAAAGACGGGATCGGCGAACTGGCCGGCGAAGGCCGCGACGATGGCGGCGCTCCCGACGATCAGCCCGCCGTCGCCGGCGATCAGGTTGGCGTCGGGGGCGAAGAAGGGCGCCAGCCGGTCGGCCTGGCGGGCGGCGATGAAGCGGTTGGTCAGGCGGCGGCGCGCCCGGATGGCGTCTTCGGCGGTCGTCATGCCGCCAGACTAGAGCCGGGCGCGATCTGATGGAATCAAACCGCGCTGCATCCGGTATTCCGGGGGCCGCGCGTTTGATCCGACGATCGGCCCCCCTTCATCGGAACACGCCCTAGAGGACGGGCACGAACATCCCGATCAGCGGCACCGAGGAGATGACGTCGCGCCACAGGGTCTTGGCGCCCGAGCGGTCCACGAAGATCACGTCGTTGGCGTAGACCTGCGGGTCGTCCATCTTGCCCGTGCGGATCATGTTGAGGTCGAAGACCGCCACCATCCGCTGGTTGTTGACCACCCGGAACACGGCGACCTTCTTCTCGTTGGCTTCCCGGTTGAGGCCGCGGGCCATGGCGACGGTCTGGATCAGGGTGGTCTTGCCGATCAGGGGATAGACCCCCGGCTGCATCACCGAGCCGTCGACGGTGACCTTCTGGCTGGCGAATTCCTTCACCGCCACCGTCACCTCCGGCGCCTTGAGGTAGCGGGCCTTGAGCCTTGTGGTGAGGTCGTCGCGGATCTCGCTGACCGTCTTGCCGGCCACGGTGACCGATCCGATCAACGGCATGCCGATCTGGCCCGCGGCGTCGACCTGGACCACCCGGGTCAGTTCCGGCGCCTGGTAGACCGAGATGTCGAGGGTATCCATCGGTCCGACCCGGTATTCCTCGGCGCCGATCACGGCGCGGGTCGGGTCGGGGGGAGGCAGGTTCTGTCCGTAGACGGCGCCTTCGGTCAGCTGGCCCGAACCGCCGCCGCTGCAGGCGACCAGAAGCAGGCTCGTCGCCACTGCAAGAACCAAGGCCCGGATCATCGATTGCTCCCCAAATGCACGCACTGCCATCCTCTATACGCCATTTCAGGCCGCTTGGAACAAACGCCGCAAGAAGCGGAATCCCGTCGCCGACGGCTTCTGCGCCCCGACCGGATCGGGCAGGCGCGAGGGCGGCAGATTCTCCAGCACCGCCTTGGGCCGGGTCAGCACCATGTCGATCGCCGCCTTGTCGCCCAGCCGCGCGGCGACCGCGTCGCGCGCCGGCGACAGCAGGGGGGTGCGGTTGCGCAGGTTGTGGCCGTCGGTGGCCAGGATGTGGACAATGCCCTCGTCGAGCATCCGCTCGGACCAGTACTGCGGCCGCTTGCCGAACCGGCCGGTGACGGATCCCGACGTAAGCTGCATCCAGGCGCCGGCCTTGGCCATCCGCTGCATGGTCTCGTAGTGGCTCTCGATCCAGTGCAGCCGCTCGGGATGGGTGATGATCGGGTGGTAGCCGGCGGCCATCGAGGCGAACACCTGGTCCTCGATCCGCGGCGGGGCGGTGTGGTGCGGCGGCTCGAACAGGAAGTAGCGGGAATCGGCCAGGGACAGGATCCGGCCGGACTTCAGTCCGGGGACCAGGTCGCGGCACAGCTGCACGTCGGCGCCGGTGGTCAGGGTCAAGGGGATCTCGGCCTTGTCCAACTCGGCCTGCAGGGCGGCGACGGCCTGGCGGATGCCCGGGCCGGTGTTCTCATAGAGACCGGGGAAGATGTGCGGCGTGCAGGCGGTGACCTGGATCCCGTCGGCGACGGCCACCCGGGCCATGGCCAACGCGGTCTCCAGGTCTGGGGCGCCGTCATCGATGCCCGGGACCATGTGACAGTGAAGGTCGATCAAACCGCAACTCCAACGCCAGCGAACCGGTGCGCGAACATCGACCGATCCGGGCGCGCGAAAACGCGCGCGCCGCATATTCGCGACGCCCGCCCACCCGACGCCTGCGTTATCCTGCCGCACCAGGGGAAGGTCAAGTCGCAAACAACGTTATCGGAACCTTTCCACGAAATCTGCACAAGTGTTGTCGTGGCGCCGGTCGGCTTTCATCAAAAAGGGGGGTGAGTGTCCGAACAGCTTTGCGGCATTCTTCAATATTGTGAAGGATACCCGACAGTCGTTGTTTGCGTGCGCTTGGTTGCAACCCCTCGTTGGCGCCTCTAAGGGAGGGCTCGGAACGACGGTGCGTTGACGACGTTCCATGAGCCAAGTCAGGCGGGGGCCCCCAGGTTTGTTTCCGACAGCCGATTTCCTGAAGACGGCCGCCCTCGAGTTCGTGGCGGCCTTCAGCGCGGTGACCGCGATCATCTTCCTGCTGCACCCCTTTGCCGCCCGCCTCGGCCTGGTCGACCACCCGACCGGCGGGCGCAAGGACCACGGCGTTCCGATTCCGGTCACCGGGGGCATCGCGATCGCCATCGGCACCATCCTGACGGCCGTCCTGCTGACCGAGCCCACCGCGCAGCTTCTCGGCCTGGGGGTCGCCGCGCTGATCCTGCTGGTCACCGGGGTGCTGGACGACATCCACGACATCCCCTGGCCGATCCGGGTGCTGGCCCAAGCCGCCGCGGCCCTGGCCATCGTGCTGATCGGCGACGTCAGGGTGGAAAACATCGGCCCGGTGTTCGGCCTGGGGGCGTTCGATCTCGGCTACCTGTCGATCCCCTTCACCGTGCTGGCCACGGTCGGGCTGATCAACGCCCTGAACATGGCCGACGGCATCGATGGCCTGGCGGGCTCCCTGTGCGCCTGCGCCCTGGTCATGCTGGTCGCCGCCAGCCTCTATTCCGGCAACGCCGAGCTGGCCCATGGGTTGACGGTGATCACCGGGGCGGTGGTCGCCTACCTGGCCTTCAACATCCGCCTGCCCTGGCGCAAGCGCGCGCGAATCTTCCTCGGCAATTCGGGCAGCGCCTACCTGGGGCTGATCATCGCCTGGGCGACCTTCCGCCTGACCCAGAACCCGGTCCATCCGGTCACCCCGGTGCTGGCGCCCTTCCTGATCGCCCCGCCGGTGATCGACTGCCTGGTGCTGATCGTCCGGCGTCTGATGGCCGGCCATTCGCCGTTCCATGCTGACCGCACCCACGCCCACCACCTGATGCTCGACGGCGGCTTCAGCGTCACCGGCGTGGTGCTGACCATGAGCGCCTTCTCCCTGGCCCTCGGCCTGGGCGCCGCCATGGCCCTGCGCGCGGACGTGCCCCATCCGGTGCTGCTCGTCCTGTTCCTGGCGCTGACCCTGGCCTACCTGCTGTTCACCCGGAATCCCGAGCGGGCCATCGCCGCCTACCGCAGGCTGACGGCCCCATTCCGAAAGACCTAGAGGCCGGTCGCCGCCTCCAGGGCCTCCGCCACCCGGTCGACGTCTGTGTCGGCCATCCCGGGGAACAGCGGCAGGCTCAGGCACCGTTCGTACCAGGCCGTGGCGCCGGGGAGATCCAGCGCGCCGTTCCGCGCCTGCCAATAGGGCTGGGTGTGGACCGGGATGTAGTGGACCTGGCTGCCGACGCCGGCCTCCGCCAGGCGCCGCATCACCTCGGCCCGGGAGACGCCCAGGCTCTCGAAATCGATCAGCACGCAGAGGAGGTGCAGGGCCGGGTCCGACCAGTCGGGGCGGGCAGCCAGCCGCACGCGGTTGGCCAGCGGCGCGAGCCGCTCGGCGTAGCGGGCGGCCAGGGCCCGGCGCCGGGCGGTGAAACGGTCCAGCTTGCCCAGCTGCGAGAGGCCCAGCGCGCAGTTGATGTCCGGCAGGCGGTAGTTGAACCCCGGCTCCGCCATCTCATAGACCCAGGGCTCGGCGCCCGGCGGCCGGATCATCCCATGGCTGCGCAGGATCCGGAGCTTCGCGGCCAGGGCGGCGTCGTTGGTGGTGATCATCCCGCCCTCGCCGGTCGCGATGGTCTTGACCGGATGGAAGGAGAAGCTGGCCATGGCCGAATGGGCGCAGTCGCCGACCCGCTCCCGTCCGGCGCCGAAGTCCATGGTGGTCCCCAGGGCGTGGGGCGCGTCCTCGACCAGCACAGCCCCCGCGCCCGAGGCCAGCCGCGCCAGGCCCGGCAGGTCGCAGGCGTCGCCCCGCAGATGCACCGGCAGAACCGCCCGCACCGGCCCGCCGGCGCGGGACAGGGCCGCCGCGAGGGTGGCCGGGGTCATCAAGCCGCTGTCCGGGTCAACGTCGGCGAACACCACCCTCGCACCCACGTAGGCGGCGCAGTTGGCCGTGGCCAGGAAGGTGATGCTGGGAACGATGCAGGTGTCGCCGGGCCCGATCCCCAGCGCCAGCATCGCCAGGTGCAGCGAGGCGGTGCCGTTCGAACAGGCCACCGCGTGGGCCGCCCCGACCTTGTCCGCGAAGGCCGTCTCGAAGGCCTCGACCGCCGGTCCGGTGGTCAGGAACTCGCCGCGCAGGGCGTCGGCCACCGCGGCGATGTCGTCCTCCTCGATGGTCTGGCGACCGTAAGGCAGGAAGGCCATCAGACCCCGTTCGCCTCCAGCATGGCGCGGAGGCCCTCGGGGGTCAGCCAGTCGTCGTTGCTGTCGCTGGAATAGGCGAAGTCCTCGGCCACCGGCGCCGCGCCGTCGGCCGGGCCGAACGGCTGGCGGACATATTCGACGAAGGCCGGCTCGATCACATAGCGGTCGCCCAGGTCCACCGTCTGGCGGGCGTCGTCGGCCCCCACCATGATCTCGTGCAGCTTTTCGCCGGGGCGGATGCCGATGATCTCGATTCCGGCCTCCGGAGCCATGGCCCGGGCCAGGTCCGGCATGGTCATCGAGGGGATCTTGGGCACGAAGATCTCGCCCCCGCGCATCGTCTCCAGGGACGAGAGGACGAAGTCGACGCCCTGGTCGAGGGTGATCCAGAACCGGGTCATCCGGGGGTCGGTGATCGGCAGCCTGGCGGCCCCCTGGGCGATCAGGCGGCGGTAGAGGGGCACGACGCTGCCGCGGGAGCCGACCACATTGCCGTAGCGCACGACGCTGAACCGGCAGCCGAGGTCGCCCGA
>DASPLD010000215.1:0-3003 GCA_035627755.1 Caulobacter sp.
TCGCCCTGCAGGTTGTTCTTGACCTTGGAGTCGGGGTTGGTGACGCGGCCGTCCACGAAGCGGAGCCCGCCCGCCAGCTGGCGCAGCTGGGCGACCTCGGCGGGGGTGAGCAGGTCCGGGATCTCGCAGAACATCCGGAAGGCTTAGCCGCGCCCGGCCAGCCGCTCAATCGCCTCGGTCAGGATGGGCCGCTGGCCCTTGTGAAGTTTCCAGGCCGCCGTCCCGGCGTCGAAGTAGGCGGCCTGATCGACTTCGGGAAACGCCGCCCTGCGGCCCGAGCGGGGCGGCCACTCGATCTCGAAGACGTTGCTCTTGAGCGCTGTGAGGTCGAGGTCCGCCTCCACGAGCCAGGCGTGCACGACCTTGCCGCCGGGTGTCCTGCACGGCGTCAGTGGGCTTCCCTCGCCTGAGATGGGCTGGCCGAGCTCCTCCTGGAACTCGCGGGCGGCGGCGGCCCAGCCCTCCTCGCCCGGCTGGACGAGGCCCTTGGGGATCGACCAGGCAGCGTCGTCCTTGCCCTTCCAGTACGGACCGCCGGGGTGCACCAGCAGGAACTCCGGACCGCCCTGCCCGGCCCGCCAGACCAGCACCCCGGCGCTCGTCCCTCGAGCCTGTCCGGCGGACAGGCTCGAAGACCCCCTAGTGGCCCGCATCCTGATCGCCAAACCGGCCTCCACTTTGGCGTGATGCGCGGCGCATCAGTCCATCAGGCGCTGCATGAGGTAGGTGTACTCGAGCGCCTGGCGCATCGCCCGCTCATTGAGGTTGGCGGCGGCCGCGTGACCGCCGTCGATGTTCTCATAGTAGAGGTAGTCGTAGCCGTACTCCTTGAGGCGCGCGGCCGCCTTGCGGGCGTGGGCGGGATGCACGCGGTCGTCCTTGGTGGACGTCTCGATGAAGACCCGCGGGTACTTCTGGCCTGGCTTCAGGTTCTGGTAGGGCGAGTAGCTCATCAGCATCTTGCGCTCTTCCGGGACCTTGGGGTCGCCGTACTCGCCGATCCAGGAGGCGCCCGCGCCGATGTGGTCGTAGCCGATCATGTCGAACAACGGCACCTGGATGACGATGGCGTTGTAGAGCTCCGGCCGCTTGGTCATGGCCACGCCCATCAGCAGCCCGCCGTTCGACCCGCCCATGATCCCCAGCCTGCGCGGGCTGGTGATCTTGCGCGCGATCAGGTCCTCCGAGACCGCGAAGAAGTCGTCGTAGACCCGCATGCGGTTGAGCTTGAGCCCGGCGTTGTGCCAGCGCGGCCCGAACTCGCCGCCGCCGCGGATGTTGGCGACGACGTAGACGCCCCCCTTCTCCAGCCAGAGCTTGCCGACGGTCGCCGCATAGGACGGCGTCTGGCTCACCAGGAAGCCGCCGTAGGCGTAGAGCAGCGTCGGGTTGCTCCCGTCGAGCTTCATGTCCTTCGGCCGGACCACGAAGTACGGGACCTTGGTGCCGTCCTTGGACGTGGCCCAGTGCTGGTCCACCGCGAACCTGGAGGCGTCGAAGCGCGCCGGCAGGCTGCGCACCTGCTGGGCCTTGGCGGCCACGGCGTCGCCCAGCCACTGGCTCGAGGGCGTCAGGTAGCTCGCGATGTTCAGCACCAGGCCGTCGTCGCGATCGGAAGCGGAGCCGATGCTGATGGTGGAATCCTTCGGCAGGTCCAGTCGCGTGGGGGTCCAGGCGCCGCCGGCGCGGCGGAAGCTCAGGACCTGGCCCTTCACGTTGTCGAACAGGGCCACGACCAGGCGGTTGCGGGTGGTGGCCACCTGCTCGACGCTCTGGGATTCGGTCGGCCGCAGCACGAGGGCGGGCTTGAGGTCCGCAGGCTGCGCCTTCAGCGCCGCCAGGTCGAAATCGACGAGATCGCCTTCGCGCATCCCCTTGGCCGCCCAGTTCTCCTCCAGGCTCACCAACAGCCGGCCGTCCAGGTAGCCTTGAATGGAGGACTTGGCCGGCAGATCGAGCTTCCTGGGGCCGCCCTCGGCCAGCAGGTGATACTCGGCGTTGAAGGTGTCGAGCGGGCGCTGGATCATCACCGCTTGCACACGTCCGTCGGGATCGCGGATGACGATGGGTGAGACGCCGTAGCCGCCGTCGTCCTTGCGGCCGCGGAACACCTCAAGGGCGTCGGACATGCGCTGGCCGCGCTTCAGGATCTTGGCGATGAACGGGTAGCCGGACGTGGTGACGTCGCCCTTCTCCCACTCGGCGACAAGCAGCAGGGTGTCCTTGTCGAGCCACTCGAAGCGGTGCTTGCCCTCCGGCAGGCGGAAGCCGCCTTCGACGAACTTGCCCGTCTGGGCGTCGAACTCCCGCACCTCGACGGCGTCCTTGCCGCCGTTCGAGAGGCTGACGAGGCAGATGCGGTCGTCCGGCGGCAGGCAGTCGGCGCCCTTCCAGACCCAGTTGCCGTTCTCGGCCTTGGAGAGCGCGTCGAGGTCGAGGATCGTGCGCCACTCGGGCTTGCCGGCGCGGTAGCTCTCGACGGAGGTCGTCCGCCAGATCCCGCGCACGTGCTCGGCGTCCTGCCAGTAGTCGCGCAGGGACCCGTCCCCCGAGAAGTAGACGCTGGGGATGCGGTCCTTGGCCGTGGCGATCTTGAGCGCGTCGGCGTAGAGGCCGGCGTAGCGCGGGTCCTTCTGCAGCTGCGGCAACGAGCGGGCGTTCTCGGCCTTCGCCCATTCGAGCGCCCGTGCGCCCTCGATCTCCTCCATCCAGGTGTAGGGATCGTCGTCGGGGGCGGCCCCCATCAGCAGGACTCCGGCCAAGAGGGTCGCAAGCGCACGCACTTTCATCTGGTGTTCCCCGGTACTTGTCGGGTCTGCATAGACGAAAAGGGCCGCTCAAGCTCAACCCCTTAGATGCGCGCCCGCCAGATCTCCATGGCCAGGCCGGGCCGCACGATGAACAGCCCCGCCAACAGCACACGCGCGGCAGCGCGCCGAAGCCGTCGGCGCGGCCGGAACTCGGTCTCGAACACGGTGGCGTAATCGAGGGTGGTCATGGGCT
>DASPLD010000216.1:0-44653 GCA_035627755.1 Caulobacter sp.
AAGCCGGAGAACATCTTCATCGAGGACCTGCGGGAGGAGTTCGTCCGCGACTTCGTCTTCCCGATGTTCCGGGCCAACACCGTCTACGAGGGCCAGTACCTGCTCGGCACCTCGATCGCCCGGCCGCTGATCGCCAAGAAGCAGATCGAGATCGCGCGGCAGGTCGGCGCCGACGCCGTCTGCCACGGCGCCACCGGCAAGGGCAACGACCAGGTCCGCTTCGAGATCGGCTACTACGCCCTCGAGCCCGACATCCACGTGATCGCCCCCTGGCGGGAATGGGACTTCAAAAGCCGCGAGGCCCTCCTCGACTTCGCCGAGAAGCACCAGATCCCGATCGCCAAGGACAAGCGGGGCGAGGCGCCGTTCAGCGTCGACGCCAACCTGCTGCACAGCTCCAGCGAGGGGAAGGTGCTGGAGGACCCGGACGTGGAGGCGCCCGAGTTCGTCCATATGCGGACCATCGCCCCGGAGGACGCGCCCGACCAGCCGCACGTCTTCACCATCGACTTCGAGCGGGGCGACCCCGTGGCCATCGACGGCGAGGCCCTGTCGCCGGCCGCCCTGCTGACCAAACTGAACCAGCTGGGCCACGACAACGGCGTGGGGCGGCTGGACCTGGTCGAGAACCGCTTCGTCGGCATGAAGAGCCGCGGGGTCTACGAGACCCCCGGCGGGACCATCCTGCTGGCGGCCCACCGCGGCATCGAGAGCATCACCCTCGACCGGGGCGCCATGCACCTGAAGGACGAGCTGATGCCGAAGTATGCCGCGCTGGTCTACAACGGCTTCTGGTTCGCCCCCGAGCGCCACATGCTGCAGGCGGCCATCGACTACAGCCAGGAGAAGGTCACCGGTCGGGTGCGGGTGAAGCTCTACAAGGGCAATGTCTCGGTCATCGGCCGCACCAGCCCCTACAGCCTCTACGACCAGGAGCTGGTGACCTTCGAGGAGGGCAAGGTCGCCTACGACCAGCGCGACGCGGCCGGCTTCATCAAGCTGAACGCCCTGCGCCTACGGGTGGCCGCCAAGCGGGACAAGCGGGACAGCTAGGGGCTGTCGTCCAGCCGGTTGTAGGGATAGCGGTCGCGGATCTCGGCCTGGAAGAAGCGGCCCTTGGAGGAGGCCTCGACGAAGGAGCGGTGCACCTCGCCGGGCACCCCGACGTAGACGTACTCGCCGCCGTTCCGGAAGCGGACGTACAGCTTGCCGTGGTTTTCCTTGTAGCGGATGCGCTCGATGGCGGCTGACGGCATGCAGAGGCCTCCAGGGATCGTCCGGAATCCCCATAACGCGCGCTGGGGCAAAGGTTTCCGCGGTTTCCAGCCGCCGCGATCCGTGCCAGCCTGCCGGCCGACCGGTGAAACGCCGGAGGGGAGGCGAAAATCATGAAGGATCCGCACAGCCTGGTGGTGATTGTCACCATCCTGTCGCTGCTCGTCTATTTCTGGATGACCCTGAGGGTCGGCGGCGCACGGGGGCGCAGCGGCGTCGCCGCCCCGGCGATGACCGGCGATCCCGACCTCGAACGCCACATCCGGGTGCATCTGAACACCCTCGAATGGCTGCCCATCTACCTGACCAGCCTGTGGCTGTTCACCCTGGTCTGGCCGACCTTCCCGTTCAACGAATGGATCGCCGTGGCCTGCGGCCTGGTCTGGATGCTCGGCCGGATCATCTACGCCCTCAGCTATGTCCGTGATCCGGGCCAGCGCAGCATGGGCTTCCTGATCCAGTTCCTGGGCGTGGCGGTCCTGCTGTTCGGCGCGCTCGGCAAGGCGATCTACGTGCTGGCGACGGTCGGCCGGTGAGCCTGATCGATCCGGGCCTGTTCAAGGGCGAGCCGTCCGACACCGGCGCCAGGCCGTTTTCTTCGCCGTACGCGCCCGGCGCCGGGCCCTTGGGCGCCGGGTTCAAGGACCCGCGCCGTGCGACCCGGGCCCTGGTGGCGGTGCTGGGCTTCCACATCCCGGCCACCGCCCTGATCCTGGTCTTGTTCAGCTGGGCTCTCGCAGCGCCCGAGATCTACGAGGAGCCGATCGTTTTGGAGACGGCGAACGTCCTCAGCTGGGTGGTGACCGGATCCACCTGGACGAGCTTCGGGCTGATGCTGTTCTGGTTCTATCGGGCAAACCGGAACGCCCGCTCGGCGAGCACGGGCCTCGAGACCACCCCTGGCTGGGCCGTGGGGTTTTTCTTCATTCCCATCATGAGCTTCTACCGGCCCTACCGGACAATCAGTGAGATCTGGCGGTCGGCAACCGAACCGCTGTCCTGGAAATCGCAGGAGGATCCGGCGATCATCGGGTGGTGGTGGGGGCTCTACATCGCCTCCGCCCTGGGAATGATCCTCTCGCGCTTCGCGGAAGGAGAGGCAGCCGGCCCCGTTTATCTCTGCGCCTTGGCGCTCGGCATCGCCGAAAGCGCGGTCCTCGTGGTAATCGTTCGTTACGTCGCCCGCCGCCAGTGGGAAGGCAAGGACCAGAGCGTGTTCGATTGAGCCGGCTTAGTGCGCCTCGTCCCAGTTGGCGGCGGCGCGGGCCTCGACCACCAGCGGCACGCTCAGTTCCACGGCCGGCAGCGGGGCGGTCTCCATCACCCGGCGGGCGACCGCGCAGGTCTCGGCGGCCTCCTCCTCGGGGGCTTCGAAGACCAGTTCGTCGTGCACCTGCAGCAGCATCTTCGCCGACAGCCCCGCCTGCTTCAGGGCCGCCGGCATCCGCGCCATGGCCCGGCGGATGATGTCCGCCGCCGCGCCCTGCAGCGGCGCGTTGATCGCCGCCCGTTCGGCGAACTGGCGCTGGCCGACGCTCTTGCCGCGGATGTCGGGGATGTGGATCTTCCGGCCGAAGATGGTGGTGACGTAGCCGTGCTCGCGCACCTGGGCCCGCATCCGGTCCATGTAGGCGCCGATGCCGGGGAAGCGCTCGAAGTAGGTCTTGATGTAGGCCCCGGCCTCGGACTGCGGGATCGACAGCTGGTTGGCCAGGCCGAAGGCGCTGATGCCGTAGACGATGCCGAAGTTGATCGCCTTGGCCCGGCGGCGGATCTCGGCCGGCATCCCCTCGATCGGCGTGTCGAACATCTCCGAGGCGGTCATGGCGTGGATGTCCAGCCCGTCGCGGAAGGCGGCCTTGAGCTGTGGGATGTCGCCGACATGGGCCAGCAGGCGCAGCTCGATCTGGCTGTAGTCGGCGCTGATCAGCACATGGCCCTTCTCGGCGATGAAGGCCTTGCGGATCTTGCGGCCCTCCTCGGTGCGGATGGGGATGTTCTGCAGGTTGGGGTCGGAGGAGGAGAGCCGCCCGGTGGTGGTCGAGGCCATCGCATAGGCGGTGTGGACCCGGCCGGTCTTCTCCGAGATCGCCGCGATCAGGTTGTCGGTGTAGGTGCCCTTGAGCTTGCTGAGCTGGCGCCAGTCGAGGATCAGCCGCGGCAGCTCATGGCCCTGGGCGGCCAGGCTCTCCAGCACGTCCACGTCGGTGGCCCACTGGCCGGTGGCGGTCTTCTTGCCCCCCTCCAGCGCCATCTCGCCGAACAGCACCTCGCCGATCTGCTTGGGGCTTCCCAGGTTGAAGGGACGGCCGAGCAGCTCGTGGGCCTTGGCCTCGAAGTCGGCCATCCGCAGGGAGAAGTCGTGGCTGAGCCGGCGCAGCTCGTCGGTGTCCACCTTGATCCCGGCGTTCTCCATCGCCGCGATGACCGGCGGCAGGGGCCGCTCCAGGGTCTCGTAGACGGTGAGCAGGCCCTCGCGGGCCAGGCGGGGCTTCAGCTTTTGCCACAGGCGCAGGGTGACGTCGGCGTCCTCGGCCGCGTAGCAGGTCGCCTCGCTGAGGGCGACGTGCCTGAAGCTGATCTGGGCCTTGCCGGTCCCCGCCACCTGCTTGAAGGGGATCGGCTTGTGGCCGAGCCACAGCTCGGAAAGCTCGTCCATGCCGTGGTTGTGCAGGCCGGCCTCCAGCACATAGGAGATCAGCATGGTGTCGTCGATGGGGGCCACGTCGATGCCGCGCAGCGCCATCACGGCGATGTCGTACTTGGCGTTCTGGGCGACCTTCAGCACGGCCGGCGATTCCAGCAGCGGCTTGAGCCGGGCCAGCGCGGCGGACTTGTCGATCTGCTGTTCGACCGGGGCGCTCTCGGTCAGCAGGTCCCCGCCCACCGCCTCGTGGGTCAGGGGGATGTAGCAGGCCTCGCCCGGCGCCACGGCCAGGGAGACGCCGCAGAGTCCCGCGGTGGCGCTGCCGAGGGCGTCGGTCTCGGTGTCGAAGGCGACGACGCCGGCCTCGTAGGCCTTGGCGATCCAGCGGTCGAGGGTCTCCAGGTCGCGGACACACTCGTACTTGGTGACGTCGATCTCGACGACGGGCGCTTCCGGCGTGGCCGGCGCGGGATCCGGCGCCCGGGCGAAGGTCGGCAGCGGGGTGGGGGGAAGGCCGGTCCCGTCCGCGGCCTGCCCCACCCGGCGCAGCAGGCTGGAGAACTGCATCTCCTCCAGGAAGGCGGCCAGGGTGGCCCGGTCGGCCTCGCGGACCTTCAGGTCGTCGATGGGTTCCGGCAGGGGCGTGTCGCAGTCGAGCTGGACCAGGGCGCGCGAAAGGCGGATCTGGTCGGCGAAGTCGATCAGGGTCTGGCGGCGCTTCTCCTGCTTGATCTCGCCGGCCCGCTCCAGCAGCGTGTCGAGGTCGCCGAACTCGTTGATCAGCAGGGCCGCGGTCTTGATGCCGATCCCCGGCGCGCCGGGCACGTTGTCGACGCTGTCGCCGCACAGGGCCTGGACGTCGACCACCTTCTCCGGCGGCACCCCGAACTTCTCGAACACCTGGTCGGGCCCGATGCGGACGTTCTTCATGGTGTCCAGCATGGTCACCCCGTCGCCGACCAGCTGCATCAGGTCCTTGTCGGAGGAGACGATGATCGTTTCCCCGCCCAGCTCCCGCACCCGGCAGGCATAGGCGGCGATCAGGTCGTCGGCCTCGTAGCCGGGCAGTTCCAGGCAGGGCACCCCGAAGGCGCGGGTGGCGTCGCGGACCAGGGCGAACTGGGGGACCAGGTCCTCCGGCGGCGGCGGCCGGTGGGCCTTGTACTGGTCGTACATGTCGTTCCGGAAGGTCTTCTCCGAATGGTCGAAGACCACGGCGAAGTGGGTCGGCGCGTCCTCTTTGGTGTCGCGCAGCAGCTTGAACAGCATGTTGCAGAAGCCGCTCACCGCCCCGACCGGCAGCCCGTCGCTCTTGCGCGTCAGCGGCGGCAGGGCGTGGTAGGCCCGGAAGATGTAGGCCGAGCCGTCGACCAGGTAGAGCCGGATCGGCGGCCCGTCCTGGGTCAGCGGGCGGGAGTCGGCTTCAGGCGCGGCGGTGTCGGTCATGCCGGCCAAGATAGTCACCCCGGCGCGCGCCGTCAGCGCCCCTTTGCAAGCGGGCCGAAAAATGGGCAGGTTGCGGCGGGTATCCGGGGGAGAATGAACTTTGCGTAGAGTGCTGCTGGCGATCTTCTTGGCCGGACTCGGGGGCGCTGCGGCAATGGGCCAGGAGCCGGGGCCCCGGTACGACCAGGAGCCGGACTGGGCGATGAAGCCGGACGGCGACACCATCTCCAAGTACTATCCGCCCGAGGCGGCCGACCGGACCATCGGCGGCAAGGTGGTGCTTAACTGCGCCATCGGGCTCAATGGCCGTGCGAGCGACTGTCGGATCGTCTCCGAAGCGCCCTGGGGCATGGCGTTCGGCGAGGCCGGTATCCGCATGGTGGAGACCAAGGGGCTGTTCAGGCCGGCTCGGCTGGATGGCAAGCCGGTGAATGGCGCCCGGGTCGACGTGCCGATCCAGTTCGTCTCGCCGGTGGAATCAACCCGCTATGTCATCTTCCGGCCAATCTTCTCGCAGGCGCCCTCCTTCGACGCCGTGGCCCGGGCATGGCCGGCCAAGGCTGAGGTCTCCGAGGCGACGGTGGTGCTGCGCTGCTCTCTTCGGGCTGACGGCCGCGTCGACGATTGCCGGAGCGCCGGCAGGGTCGATCCTGTCTTCTACGCCGCCGCGCGCGGCCTGAGCGGCGAATTCCGGGTCAAGGTCACTGAGGAAGAGGCGAAGACGCTCGGAAGAGCAGACGTCCTGATCCCTGTGCGCTTCTTCAGCCCCGCCAGCATCGAGGGTAAGCGGGTGGCGGTGAGTGACCCCTGGTGGATCACCACGGTCAATCCTGAGAAGGTGCTGTCGGTCTATCCGGCGCAAGCCGCCGAAGTGGGCGTGAAGGCCGGGCGCGGCGTCGCTGACTGCCTGGTCGCCCCCGACGGCAAGCTCGTCGACTGCAGGGTCGCGCGAGAGAAGCCGGAGAACCTCGGCTTCGGAGCATCCGCGGTCGCCATCGCCCAACTGATGCAGATGAACCCCTGGAGCGAGAAGGGCCGGCCGGTGGCGGGCGCGCGGGTCAGACTGCCGATCGACTTCAACCTCGCCGAAGAGGCGGCGGCCAAATGAGCGCCCTGATCTTGACCCTTGGCCTGCTGTTGGCGGCCGCGCCCGTGATCGAGGAGGCGGACCTGACCGCCAAGCCTTCGGGCCGGGAGGTCGGCAGCGTCTTTCCCCTGAAGTCCCACCGCAATATCCACGGCGCGGTGAAGATGCGCTGCACCATCGACGCCGCCGGCAAGGCGGAGCGGTGCGACGTGCTGACCGAGAAGCCCTACGGCCTCGGCTTCGGCGAGGCGGGCGCGAGGCTCATGGAGCGCAGCGGCAGGTTCAAGCCGCGCAAGGTCGACGGCAAGGCGGTGGACGGCGGCCAGGTCGAGTTCACCCTGGAAATGTGGGCGCCGAAGGCCGGCCCGCCGCTGCTCACCGACCCGGTCTGGGCGACGGCGCCGACCGTCGACGAAGTGGCGGCCGCCTGGCCGGCCGGGCTGCAGGATGAGGAGGCGGTGGTGGTGCTTCGCTGCCTGATGCGCCGGTCCGGAGACCTGGGAGACTGCACCACGGTCCAGCCGGCCGACCCGGCGGCGACCGAGGCGGCGCGGGCGCTGGCCGGCCGGTTCCGGGTAAAGCTGACAGAGGCCGAGGTCAGGAAGGTGTCTCGCGCAGACGTGGTCATCAGCTTCCGCCTGCTCAACCCAGCCAGCGCGGCCGGCAAGTCGCGGCTGGTGCGTCAGCCGGAATGGACGACGGTGCTGGACCCGGCGGCGGTGCAGGCCATCTTCCCGGACGCCGCGGCCGCGGCAGGGGTGAAGTCCGGCCGGGGCGTCGCCGACTGCCTGGTCGGCGCCGACGGCGCGTTGAGCGACTGCCGGGTTGCAAGCGAGAAGCCGGACGCCCTGGGCTTCGGCGCCTCGGCCGTGGAGGTGGCCCAGACAATGCGACTGAACCTGTGGAGCGAGGACGGCCGCCCGACCGTCGGCGCCCGGATCCGCCTGCCGGTCGAGTTCAGCCTGGCAGCCGACCCCGCGAAATAGGGCCGCTACCCGAACCGCTTGTTGAGGTCCGGCAGGCCCTTGGACGGTTCGACGAAGACGTTGGCGTCGCCGGTCGCAAGGTAGTCGGCCACCGTGCGATTCAGCACCCCGAACGCGGCGCGGAACGGCCCCGTGGCCGAGCTCAGCCGCCGCACGCCCAGCTCCGCCAGTCGCGCCGCCGTCGGCGCGCCGCCGCGGCCCATGACGTTGAGCGGCAGCGCGATGCCCTCGGCCAGCCGGCCGATCAGGGTCTCATCGATGGGGCCGGGCACGAAGACGCCGCTGGCGCCCGCCCTTTCATAGAGCTTCGCCCGCCGCAGGGTCTCCTCGATCGCCGCTTCCCCCTCGGCCAATCCCCGCAGGTAGACGTCGGTGCGGGCGTTGACGAACAGCGCCACCCCGCTGCGCACCCCGGCCTCGCGCGCCGCCTCGACCTTGCGGGCATGCAGGTCGGGGTCGCGGCCGCCGTCCTCGAGGTTGATCCCCACCGCCCCGGCGCCGATCACCGCCGCCACGGTCTGGGTCAGGGTCTCGAGGTCGTCGGTGAAGCCGCCCTCGATGTCGGCGGTCAGGGGAACCTTGATCACCCGCGCGATGCCGGCGACCACGTCGAGCAGGACCGGGGTCGGCAGCAGGTCGCCGTCGGCGTAGCCCCGGGCCCAGGCCACCGCGGCGCTGGAGGTGGCCACGGCCTTCGCCCCGGCGTCCTCCATCAGGGCGGCGCTGGCGGCGTCCCAGGCGTTGGGCAGCACCAGCACATCCGGGCCGGCGTGGAGGTCGTGAAAGGTCTGGGCCTTGGACATGAAGTGCTCCTTTGTTCGCTGGACGATACATAGGAGGCGGATGTGACGTCCGCTGGCGGTTTTCGGCTGTGACTGCGCCGGGCCCTAGTGCCCTGCCGAGCCCTCGTACACGCCTGGCGCCAGCTGCTCGTCCTCGTCTCCCGGCCCGGTCGCCGCCACGAAGCGGCGGTCGCAGTAGCCGCAGTCGACCCAGCCAGCCGCGCCCATCTCCAGCCACACCCGCGGATGGCCCAGCGCCCCGCCGACGCCGTCGCAGGCGATCCGGTGGCTGGTCACCGTCACCGTCTCGGGGGCGGCCATGGCGGGGGCGGCCTTCGGGGTGTTGGTGGGACGGGTGGCGGGAGGCGTGCGGGCCATGGGAAAGTCTCAGGTGAAAAACACGTCTGCGCCTTGGCGCGCGCCGCGGCGAAGCATACCTAGAGCGGGTCCGGGGTCGAGGAAATATCTGTTCGCCGCCGGGCCCAAGTTTCTGCTCCCGATCGGACACCCATGGACCTGCCTGACTACGCCATCGAGGCCAAAGGGGTCTTCAAGACCTACGCAGCCACCAAGACCACGCCGCAGAAGCGGGCGCTGAACGGCATCGACCTGCAGGTGCCGCGCGGCTCGATCTTCGGCCTGCTGGGGCCGAACGGAGCGGGCAAGTCGACCTTCATCAACATCCTCGCGGGCCTGACCCAGAAGACCTCGGGGATGGTCAAGATCTGGGACCGCGACATCGACACCCGCCCCCGCGACGCCCGCGCCGCGATCGGAGTGGTGCCGCAGGAACTGGCCGCCGATGTCTTCTTCACCCCCGAGGAGTCGCTGGAGACCCAGGCCGGGCTCTATGGCGTGAAGAAGTCGGAGCGGCGCACCGCCGAGCTGCTCGCCGCCATGGGCCTGTCCGACAAGGCCAAGGCCTACGTCCGCCAGCTGTCCGGCGGCATGAAGCGGCGGCTGATGGTGGCCAAGGCCATGGTCCACAACCCGCCCGTCCTGATCCTCGACGAGCCGACCGCCGGGGTCGACGTCGAGCTCCGCCGCCAGCTCTGGGCCTATGTGCTGGAGCTCAACCGCTTGGGGGTCACCATCGTGCTGACCACCCATTACCTGGAAGAGGCCCAGGAACTGTGCGACCGCATCGCCATCATCAACCGCGGCGAGGTGGTGGCCTGCGAGACCACCGACACCCTGCTGCGCCGGCTGGACACCCGCAATGTGGTGGTCACCCCCGAGGAGCCGGTGGCCAACGCCCCGTCCCTGAGCGGCTTCGAGACGCGGCTGAGGGCCGGCGGAGCCTTCGCCGTGACCTACAAGACCGGCCAGTCGAGCGTCGAGCAGGTGCTGGCGGCGGTGCGGGCCCAGGGGCTGCACATCAAGGACATCGCCACCGAGGACCCGGATCTGGAAGATGTCTTCCTGTCGCTGACCTATGCGGCGCCGGAAGCGGCCGATCCGTTGAAGGACTGATGGGCGTCGACCTCTTCGCCGACCGCTACCCGGACTCGCCGGCCTATCGGGGCCTGCAGCCCCTGCGGATTCCGTCAGGCTGGACCATCGGCTGGAACACCCTCGACGTCGCCATGGAGCAGGACCTTTCCGGCATCGGCGGCTCTTCGCAGTTCAACGCCACCAACGAGGGCCGCCGCTTCAACATCGATGTCGAGTTCCTCCCCGAGTTCGATCCGCAGGGCGCCTTCCACATCACCGTGACCTACCAGCCTTGGCCGAGGTCCGGGAAAGGCCGCCGGCTCAAGAGCGTCCCGTTCGCCTTCGACATCAACGCCGAGGTCGTCCACACCTTCGAGACCCGGTCCTATCCGGAACTCGTCCGGGAGCTCGAGCACTGGATCGCCCGCTGCTCGGTCTGGGCCAAGGAACAGAACTGATGAACAGGCAGGAGACGGCATGACCGGCAGCATCGATCCCACCCGCCCGCAGTTCGACGCCTTCAAGGCCCTGCCGCGCGATACGCCGATCCAGATGCTGAACCTGATCCGGCTGAGGCCGCAGGCCGACTATCCGGAGGGCCACCCCAGTCACGGCAAGGGCCTGACCGGTCTCGACGCCTACCGCGCCTACGGCCGGGAGAGCGCCGAGGTGTTCGCCCGCGTCGGCGGGCGGCAGATCTGGGCCGGGCGGCCGGAGACCGTGGTCACCGGTCCCGAGGACGAGCGCTGGGACCTGGCCTTCATCGCCGAATACCCGAACGCGGCCGCCTTCCTGGCCATGGTCACCGATCCCGGCTACCGGGAGGTGGTCAAGCACCGCACCGCCGGGGTGGAGGACAGCCGGCTGATCCGGCTGGCTCCCCTGATCCCCGGCGAGGGGTTCGGGGAGTAGGGCGCTACTCGTCCTTGACGCGCCGCTTGCGGAAGCTGGGGTTCAGCACCTTCTTGCGCAGGCGGATGTTCTTCGGGGTCACCTCGACCAGCTCGTCCTCCTCGATGTAGGCGATGGCCTGCTCGAGGGTCATGCGGCGCGGCGGGGTGAGGCGGACGGCCTCGTCCTTGCCGCTGGCCCGGACGTTGGTCAGCTGCTTGGCCTTCATCGGATTGACGTCGAGGTCGTCCTGGCGGCTGTTCTCGCCGATGATCATGCCCTGGTAGGTCTTCTCGCCGGCGCCCACGAACATGGTGCCGCGCTCCTCGAGGTTCCACAGGGCGTAGGCCGCCGTCTCGCCGTCCGAGTTGGAGACCAGCACGCCCTTGCGGCCGGCGTCGATGGCGCCCTTGTAAGGCTCGTAGTGGCTGAAGACCCGGTTGAGCACCCCGGTGCCGCGGGTGTCGGTCAGGAACTCGCCCTGGTAGCCGATCAGCGACCGCGACGGGCTCATCAGGCTGATCCGGGTCTTGCCGGCGCCGGACGGACCCATGTCCTTCAGCTCGGCCTTCCGGGCCGACAGCTTCTCGATGACGATGCCGGTGAACTCGTCGTCCACGTCGATCATCACGTCCTCGACCGGCTCCAGCCGCTCGCCGGTCTCCTCGTCGATCTTGTAGACCACCCGCGGCCGGCTGATGGAGACCTCGAAGCCCTCGCGGCGCATGCTCTCGATCAGCACGCCCAGCTGCAGCTCGCCGCGGCCGGCGACCTCGAAGGCGTCCTTCTCGCTGGTCTCGGTGACGCGGATGGCGA
This sequence comes from Caulobacter sp., assembly GCA_035627755.1. GTDB lineage: Bacteria > Pseudomonadota > Alphaproteobacteria > Caulobacterales > Caulobacteraceae > Caulobacter. Next base: position 11,365 of record DASPLD010000216.1, read on the forward strand.
CGTTGGCCTCCAGCTCCTTCATCAGCCGGTCGCGGATGACGCGGCTCTGCACCTTGTCGCCCTCGCGGCCGGCCAGGGGGCTGTCGTTGACCGAGACGGTCATCGAGATGGTCGGCGGATCGATCGGCTGGGCGGGCAGCGCCTCGGTCACGTCCATGGCGCAGAGGGTGTCGGCGACGGTGGCCTTGGAGAGGCCCGCGATCGCGACGATGTCGCCGGCCTCGGCGCCCTCGTCGATCGGCTGGCGCTTCAGCCCGCGGAAGGCCAGGACCTTGGTGATCCGGCCGCGCTCGATCTCCTTGCCGTCGCGCGACAGGGCGTGGATGGCCATGCCGGGCACGGCCTTGCCGCTCTCGATGCGGCCGGTCAGCAGGCGGCCGAGGAAGGGGTCGCTCTCGATCAGCACCGACAGCATCTGGAAGGGGCCGTCCTTCTGGGCCACGGCCTTGGGCTCGGGCACATGGCGGACGATCAGGTCGAACAGGGGCGCCAGGTTGTCGTTGGGCTTGGCCATGTCGAGGGTGGCCCAGCCGTTCTTGCCGCTGGCGTAGATGTGCGGGAAGTCCAGCTGTTCGTCCGTGGCGCCGATGGCGGCGAACAGGTCGAAGGCGTCGTTCAGCACCCGGTCCGGGTCGGCGTGCGGCCGGTCGACCTTGTTGAGGCAGAGGATGGGCTTGAGGCCCATCTTCAGGGCCTTGCCGAGCACGAACTTGGTCTGCGGCATGACCCCTTCCTCGGCGTCGACCAGCAGGACGCAGCCGTCGACCATGCCGAGGATCCGCTCGACCTCGCCGCCGAAGTCGGCGTGCCCGGGCGTGTCGATGATGTTGATGCGGGTCTCGCCCGCCTCGCCGTGCCAGAGCACGCTGGTGCATTTGGCCAGGATGGTGATGCCCCGCTCACGCTCCTGGTCGTTGGAGTCCATGGCCCGTTCGACGTGCGCCTCATTGGCGCGGAACACGCCCGACTGGGCCAGCAGCTGATCGACCAGGGTGGTCTTGCCGTGGTCGACGTGGGCGATAATGGCGATATTTCGCAGGGACATGGCAGCCTGAAGGGAGTTTGGGGGCGCGGCCAAGAGAACGCGCCTGGGAGGCGCGCGCTTCTACCCGAGTGCGGCGCACAACGCCACCCCGGCCGCCCCGCGGCGCCCGGAACGCCCCACTGACCCGGCGGCGGGCGCCGTCAAACGCTTGTTTTTATTCATCGATCCATGAATTAAGGCAGGGAGCGCCCGATTTTTGTGCGCCGCAATATGACGGTTTGCGCACGATCTCCCCTTACGGCAGCTGGATTTGCTGAACGGCGATCCAGAAAAACTTCGCTGCGCCGCACATTTTGCCCTTGAGGTTTTGTGCGCCGCAACCTACTTTCAATTCGTGAGGCGGCCTCGCGCCGCCTCTGCCCTTCCTGGGCGTTTCCTCCCTAATGAACTGGCCGGGCCCTCGGGTCCGGCCGTTTTTTTGGGCTAGATTTCCCGCCATCCCGCCGCCAGCGCCGCCGTCAGCCGCGCCACGCTGTCCTTCAGCCGGTCAAGTCCGTCGGTGGGCTCCAGCTTCGCCTCGTCCAGGTAGAGCGCCCGGTCGATCTCGATCTGCAGCGCATGGATGCGCCGGGCCGGGCGGCCGTAGAACTCGGTGGTGTAGCCGCCGGCGTAGGGCGCGTTGCGGACGACGCGATAGCCCAGCTCCTCCAGAGACTTCTCGACCAAGCGGGTCAGGGCCGGGGCGCAGGCGGCGCCGAACCGGTCGCCCAGCACGATGTCGCAGCCCTTCCCGTGGCGCGGGGTCACCACGCCCTTCGCGGCGGCCGACGGCATCGAATGCCAGTCGATCAGGATCGCCGTCCCGTGGGCCGAGCAGGCCTCATCGATCAGCCGAGAGAGGGCGTCGTGGTAGGGCCGGTGGGCGGTCTCGATCCGCGCCCTGGCCTCCTCGAACCGGAGCTTGCGGGCGTAGATCTTCTGGCCCTCGCCGGCCAGCTTGGCGATCGCCCCGAGGCCGGCCGCCACGCGGGCCGTGCGGCCCTGCACATGCGGCGGCAGTTCGTCCTCGAACATCGCCGGGTCCAGCTCCCAGGGGTCGCGGTTGAGGTCGATGAAGGCGCGGCCGAATCCGGCGGCGATGACCGTCGCGCCGGCCTGTGGGGCGGCGGCGATCAGCTCGTCGACGAAGGCGTCCTCCGACCGGCGCACCTGGGCCTCGCCGACCGCCATCGCGGCGGTCATCTCCGGCGGATAGACGGTGCCCGAGTGGGGCGATGCGAAGATGAGCGGGGTGCGGTCCACCCCGGCGGGCGGGCGGGCGATGCGGAAGGCGGACCCCGCTTCGGCGCCGGGAGGCCCGCCCGAAGCCGGCGGCGCGGCCTCGGCCGACTCCTTGGAACGGGCCGGATCGGTCAGGGTCATGGCGCTATTTCATCCGCCCCCGGCGCCTCGTCAAAGGCTTTCGCTGTTTCTCCCGCCAGGAGAGTTCACCCGCCCTTTACGTCTCCCGACTTAAGGTTAAGGCGACTGTTCCCGCGAAGGCCGCCAAACACCCATGCCCCGCATCCTGCTCGCCGAAGACGACGACTCCATGCGCAACTTCCTGGCCCGCGCCCTTGAGCGCGCCGGCTACGACGTGCGCGCCTGCGCCGACGGCGAGGAGGCGGCCGCCTGCCTGGACGAGGACTGGGACCTCCTGCTGACCGACATCGTCATGCCCGGCATGGACGGCATCGAGGTCGCCCGCCACGCCGCCGCCCGCCACCCGGGCCTGCGGATCATGTTCATCACCGGCTTCGCCGCCGTCGCCCTGTCGGCCGGCGAGCGGGCCCCGGCCGGCGCCAAGGTTCTCTCCAAGCCGATCCATCTGCGCGAGATCGTCAACGAGGTCGACCGGATGATGGCGGCGGCCTGAGGGGCCTGTCCCAAAGCCCGTTGCGTCGTGCGGAAGCCTTCGCTATAGACCCCGCCTTCCTGCCGGTTCGGACGCGTAGCTCAGCGGGAGAGCACTACGTTGACATCGTAGGGGTCGCTGGTTCAATCCCAGCCGCGTCCACCATCCGCCGCCTTGAAAACTAAGCATTTTCCAGAGCCGCCCCCGGCCCACTAAGATTTGCTTGCCAGAATGCTCGGCGGAATGCCCGGTTTGCTGCGCATGCGAAGACCAGGCCCGATGAGCCGGTGTTCTGATCTTGTTCCCATTTCAGAGACTCGCGGTATGATGCGCCCCGGCCAACCTGCCGGAGAACGCCTTGCGCCGACTTATCGACCTGAAGGTCATCCGTGACCTGGAGACCGCCGCCCATCTCGACCCATCCCTCGCCACCTTGAAGGCGAACCTGTCTGACCCTGTGGTGCTAGCAACGCGTCAAGTCTTTGGTGCGGACATCGTCGTTGTGAACAACTGGCAACATGGAGTGGAGCCTGGAAACGACGATTGGGAAAACCTGCCCGAGTTGGCCGATGAGGAGTACGAGCGGCGAACTGCGCTGTTCGATCCCTGCGAGCTCTCAGAGCGGGAGATGGTAGAGGTCTTCCGTTCGCACGGCTGGGACCTGACCGACGACTTCGGGCGTCCATTGCTGACGATCAAAGCGTTGGCCGTTCCGATGATGGCCGCCATCCATGGGGTGGCCGGCGCAAACCTGCCGGGGACTGACGTGGACGCGGCCAGCTGGGGCGCCGGTCTAGAGGAGCAGGCCGCCCGATTCCGGCGGGGGCAGAGGTAAGGTCCACGGGCGGACGAGCCGATTTCTAGCCGCTGCCGCGAAAAACCAGTCACCGAGGGAGGCCTGAGATGGTCGCATTCAGAACGCGCAATGGCTTCTTCGTCGCGTGCAACGAGCCGACGATCGTCACCATCTTCGGCGCCGGGGGTCCGCGGGTGATCACCCAGACGATCGCCACTGGGACGGGCGGCGGCCTCAACAGCGAAGGTACTCGATTGGCTTTGGCGGCCACCTTTGAGGCGACCATCTTTCAGGACCTAAATTCGCTGCGAAAACGAACCGCCCGGATCATGGTGCCGATGCTGCGCAGGGCCGCGGCCAAATTCGCCAGCGGCGAGTTGCCGCCCGAGGTCAGCCGACGAGAGGGAAAGGCGACCTGGTGGTCGACGAGTGAATTCCGGGCTGTGGAGGCAGATGCGCCGTACGAACGGGTGATCACGGCGCGGGTTGAGCTGCGGTGCAGTCGCGAGGAGCCAGAGGCTCGAATCGCGGCCCGGGCTATCCGGATGGCGTCAGGCGACATGCGCGCCTTCGCTGACGATCTGCATGGCGCCGTCGGGAGTGGTGACCACGCCGGCATCTTCGATTCCGACCCGGTGATGCGCTAACGCAGAAAAGACCCAGGCGGAGCCGACAAAGTCCGCGAGATGGCCCGCAAGCCGAATCTTGCGATAGGTTATCCGTTGGAGGAAACAATGGCAGACGATGTTGAACCCACGACCGACTCCCACAACGAGCCGGACGAGAGCCAAGAGGAAAGGGTCCGGGCGCGCGCAAAGGGCACGGACCGGATGCTCCAGCTGCTCATCAGCATCGTAAACAGCGCGCCCGGGGCCTCGGTGAACATCACCCTCTTGATGGGGGGGCAGGTTCTGTCCGGCTGGCTGATCGGGGAAGGTGACTACCTTCGCGCCTTCGCGACGCAGATGTCGAAAAGCTTTGGCAACGAGCAATCCAGCGTAGAGTTTTTCACTGCTGAGGCGGACCACCGCGATCGTGCTGCGGCGGCAAACGAATTGGATGAGCGCCGGTATATCCATCTCAAGGATGCCAAGTTCGTTTCCCATGACGGGCAGTTGCCCCACGACGAAGGCCTGCTCTGGCGCGGGAAACTTGCTTCTGTCGATGGCTTCACGCTTGGGATTTTGTCGGTGACTTCGGCGACCTGAGCCGGGCCGACGCGACGAAAGGCCCCCCGGCCGGAGCCGGGGGCCTGAAGTTCGCTCCGGCCGCACCGTGCTCCGATTGCCCGGGGAGGAGCGTTGCTGATCGCGCGGGTGGTCGCCGATCATCGGTGGTGGCCAGTTCGGATCCCGCGCCCACCAGCGCAAAAGCCACCTCAGGTCCATACCATCAGCCGGAGGCTGAGCGGATAAGGCCCCGGCTTGGCGGATCAAGATCGATCGGGTGGGGCCCACCGCGCCCGCGGTCGCCTACCAGCGCCAATTGGGGGGCGGAGTCTCGAGCTCGTCCGCGAGGGTGCGCCACTGGATGGCGAACTGCCTGAACTGGTCCGCCATTTCGCCTGGGAGCTTTTGACGCCTTCTCTTCGGCCTCGGCGGCGCGTCGGCGGAACTCTTCGACGCGGGCAGTCGGCGAATCCATGTACCCCTGTTACCCGGCCCCGCGCGAACTGTCGTTTGGTTGTTTGGTGCCCGCGATCCCGCCAAACACTGCATGCCAAAAGCAAAAGCCCCCGGCGAACCGAGGGGCCTTCAAGGCGAGGAGTGAGGGCTCCCGCCTGCTTTAGAGAGCGCCAGCTGGCCCGGCTCGGATCGGGAGCGGCACCCGGCGGGGGGTGCGATGTGATGGCCCAGACCGCTGTAGTAACGAAACCTAAACCGTCCCTATGGACTTTCCGTCAGGTGACGCGCACATTGCCGTCAGGAGATACCCCGTGACCAACCTCGCCCACACCGGAAAGCACGCGCCTCTCACGCCTACCGAACCCCAGTCGTTTTCGGCTGAGGGTGATCGCGCCCGCCTGAGCGGACCCGCCCTTCGCGCTTATCGCAACTTGGTCAAGCACTGGAAGCTGACTAATGCCGAGGCCGCCGCCCTCCTGGCCATGTCTGAAAGCAGCTGGGACCGGATCAAACGCGGCCAGGAGCCCGCGCTCAACCAAGACCAGCTGACCCGCATCTCGGCGGCCATCGGAATCTTCAAGGGTTTGCATCTTCTATTCGCCGACAGCATGGCCGACGACTGGGTCAAGCTGCCAAACAAGGGGCCGCTGTTTGACCGGCGGTCCCCGGTCGACGCGATGATCGAGGGTGGCATCCCCGCAATGCTCGACGCGCGCCGCTATATTGACGCCATCAGAGGCGGGATCTGAGTGGACCACGATGGACGGTATTCCTGTAGTTCGTGAAGCGTTTTCCAGGACCGTCCGGCTGGTCACGTCCGCACGTCTGCGCGACCCGGTGCTGCTGAAGCTCGTCGAGCCCGCCGACTTGGCTGCCATCGCGGAGATCGAGGGGGCGACCAGCAATCGACTGGTCGCCCAGGATCGCGGTACCGGGGCGGTGAACCCCGAAGAGTTCGTCTACGGCGTCCCCCATGCCGCTTTCATCAACGCGTCCTTCTCCTACGCCAAACCCATGGAGATGAACCGGTTCAACGGCCCGGATCGTGGGGCCTGGTACGCCGCGTTGGAAGTCGAGACCTGCCTGCGGGAAGTGGTCTTCCACATGACCGAGGCCATCGGCCGGACGGGCCGCTATGAGGCGGTGATCGACTACGCCGAGATGTTCTCCAGCATGTCGGGCGTGTTTCTGGACTTGAGGGCACAAGGACACGATTGTCTCCACCCCGACCCGGCCATTGGCTACCCTGCCGGCAACGCCTTGGCGAAGAACGCGCGGGCGGCGGGTCTCAACGGGATCATCTATCCGTCGGTCCGGCATGAGGGCGGCGTCTGCTTCGCGGCTCTCTGGCCTCACGTGGTGCAATCGGTCGCCCAGGGCGAAATCTACAGGATCACCTGGTCGGGAACCCCGATTCCCACGGTCGAAAGGATAGCTGCCGCAAGCGCGGCGGCCTGAGCCAAGAGGCTCAGCAGAAATTCGGTGATGACCACCGGGAGGCCAGGGCGGGGCGGCCGCTCGGACATAGCGAAAGGTACGGTCATGAAGATCGGACGCAGCGCCCGCACAGGACGCTTCACCCCGGTCAGCACCGCGAAAGCTCGCCCGAACACCCACGTGGTGGAAACGGTGAAGCCGAGCGGCGGCAAGCCCAAGAAGCGCCGCTAGGCGCGAAAAACATGGCTCTGGGCGGAAGGCGTGACGCAGTCGTTTAGGGAAACTGGGGAGAGGCCGGCCCTTTGGTTGGCGCCTGAAAGCCGCCCTCCCCCGCTCTTTCACATCACGGCGAACCGCAACGCTTCCTGTTCTTATTCCGTGTTCTCGTTGGCAGGCAACAGCATCGAGTGCCAGATTAACGGTTGGCCGGTGTGGTCCGTGGTTCATCAAGACATGGAGACGAACCCATGGAATTCTATTCACGAACAGGGGCGGCGGTCTGCTACCTCGACGATGGCGAACACATCTATTTGTGGGACGGTCGACCGGCCGGCTACATTGCTGAGGGCAAGGTCTGGGCGTTTTCAGGCCGCCTGCTGGGCTGGTTTGAGGATGGTTGGCTCTACGATCGCAAAAACAAGCCTGCACTCTTCTCCGAAAGTGCCGCAGGCGGGCCGATTAAGCCGGTCAGGAAGGTCAAACCGGTCAAAGGGGTCAAGCGCGTCAAGCCGGTAAAGGGCGTCCGCCAAGTGGCTCACGTGCGCCCCGTCCGGAGCCTCACCTGGTCACCAGTGGCCGACGCCAACTATTTCGCCCAGTAGACGGCTCGACTAGCCCGGCTTCAGCGGCCTGAGCATCTTCTGCCACCAGGGCCGGGTATCGACGGCCTTGCCCGCCGCCCGCTCCTCCGCCTTGCAGCGGTCGAGGATCCAGATCACCGTTGCCTTCCGTTCGTTGGCGCTCTCCAGCCGCCCGGTCTGGGCGTCGCCGAACGCCACCCAGGCGCCGACGCTGTTGTCGGCCGGCGGCGCCGCCGGGGCGACCTCAGCGCGGAGCTGGGGCGGGATCCGGCCGGCGCAGTCCAGCGCAATCGGGATGGTTTCGATAGGAGGCCCGCCGGCACAGGCGCTCAAGGCCGATGGCCCCAGCAGCGCCAGCGCCGTCGCCAGCATTCGGGGCGTTGAGGATCGCATTTCGGTTCTCCTGTTCTGTGGTTCGGCTTTCAAGTTCGCGGGCGGCCTGCTCTCCTGCAGCCTGGGCGGCGGCGTCGCTGGCGGCCTTGGCATGCGGTGCGGCCCGGGCGTCCGCGCGGTCCTGGGCGCGGTTGGCGGCACCGATCCCGAACGGGTCGCTGAGCCAGCCGCCGAAGCGGGAGCCGATCACCATGATGACGATGATCAGCAGCACGGCGCCGGCCAGCCAGGCGAGCCAGCGATAGGGCGCGGGGATGAGGTCGGTGAGCCTGGGCATCAGCCGGCGCTCCCGTACAGCGCCGCCTCGGCCGCCCGGCGCCGGATCAGGCCGTTCAGCTTCTTGCCGTCGTTGTAGATCCAGCTGCCGAACGCGGCCTGGGCGCCGGCGTAGTCACCGGCCTTGTGCTTCCGCAGCAGCGAGGAGTCGCCCAGTCCCTCGGCGACAGTGTCGTCGTCGATGTCGAGGCCGACGTTGTAGGCGAAGCTGACCAGCGCATCGAACTGCGCCTGGGTGGTCGGCGCTCCGGCCAACAGCAGGTTGACCCCCTGCTCGAAGGTGGCGATGTCGCGAGCGAAGAGCCGGTCGGCCTTCTCCTTCGTCCACACGGCGCCCAGCTTGATCGGCGAGCCGTCCTCGTCGCGGGTGGTGCCCCAGCCGCAGGTGACGGGCAGGCCGTTCTTGCTGCCAGAGTCCGGGTACGAGGTGAGCCGCAGCTGCTCGAAGCTGTGGATCAGGTCGATCCCGCGCTGGCTGATCCGCATGCCTTCGCGGGCCGTGGTCGCCAGGTCGCCCATCAGCGCCCGGTTGATCTGGTCGACCTCGGGCTGGGTTAGACCGCGGCCGACGATGGCGCGCACGGCGTCGAATAGAGCCTTGCTCATTTTTGGTGCCTTCCATTCTAGTGAAAAGTGGCCCGCCTTGACGACTGCGAGTTGTGGTCCGATCTTGCTCAGACCGGGGGCGAGATGATCAGCAGCTACTTCGGCGACGACGAGGGAACAGCCGCAGAGGGGCCATACAAGCGGCTGCTGAAGCTGCGAAAGTGGCTGTATTTCTCCAGCGCCTTGGCGGGTTTCAACGCGGCTGGGCTGCTTCAGCCGAAGGCGGTTGGCCCTCTATTGAAGGGGCTCATCGCGGTCACTCCGGAAATCGCGACTACCGCGATACTGGCGGGTCTCTCCCTCACGACAATCCAATATGCGGCCCTTCTTCTGCAGCTCCGCGGTACGTACGACATCGTTCTTGAAGACCGTATCGCGAGTAAACGCCGTCAGGATATGATCGCCGCCCAGCTGGAGCACGAGAGGATCCAAAAGGAACTCACCCCTATCTTAGGCCAGATTAGATTGCTCGAAGATCACTACGATCAGGCTGTCAAGGCGGTGCCATACGAATACCAGGACCTAGTGTCTTACGTCGCTCAGGCGACTGCGTTCAAAGCCCCCGACTCTGCCGCATCGGAAATGCAAGCGTTGGAGATTGCACACGAAACCGATGAAGAGCTGAGAAAGCGAATATTCAATTATCTGAGCAGGGTTCATCCTCCTCCTAAACAAAACGTAGTTTCCATTGAAATACCTGGCGATCTTCTAAAGTCTTTAATCAACTTTTCGCGGCAAGCGGGCGCAGCGTATCGGCGATATCTTGCTGAGCGGAATAAACACATCGCCGAATTGGAACGTCTGGAGCTCGCCTCCGCTGACTATCTCCGCGTGGTACATTCCGATCCGGCGGCTAGGCCCCTATTCTTGCCGATCGAACGCTTTCTCGACGGGATACGGACTTGGCCACCCCTTGTCGCGGCGGTGGTCGCCTGGGCACATGTCGCCTACGCCGTCTACTGGGGCCTGACCCACCAACCCTAGCCAGTGTTCCCAGCGGCGGGTCCCCCGACCTTCGCTATCTCGACCTGAGCGGAGTGCTTGCCAGTCTTGGCGACCTCCCAGGCTTTGCCGATGTAAATGGCGCTGATGCCGGCGAAGATCGCGCCGAGCAAAAGAGCGCCGTCATTGCCGTTGTCGACCCTGTACGCAGCCACCACGCTGGCCCAGGCGCCGCCGGCAGAGCTGATGATGATGGCGAAGGGCCGCGCCAGGTCGCCGATGAAGGCCTTGATCTGATCCAACCTCGAGGGCGGGGTGGTGATCGGCGGTGTGTCGGTCATGGTGTTCCGTCCTTCCAGCCGAGCGCGGCCGCGATGCCGGCGCCGATCGCCAGCAGCCAGGGGGTGGTCTGCCTCAGCCAGCCGACCAGGTTTAGGGCGCCCTTTTGCTGGTCGCGGGTCGCTTCCAGCCCGTCGATCTTGGTCTTGAGCGCCTCGATCTGGCCGTTCAGCTTGTCGATCGCTGCGCTGTGTTCCTTGGCCTCCATCTGGAGAAGCCGGCGATCAACCTGGCGGACCTCGTCGCTGAGGCTATCCATCTTCGCCCCGATCTTCTCCATGGCCCGAACGCTCGCCGCCATGGACTCGCCGAACAGTTTGGTCTGGCCTTGAACAGCGTCGGCGAGCTGCCGCATCGCGTGGATCTCAGCCATGGCCACAGCCTCCGGACGCGAGACGGCCGTCATGATCTCTTCATCGGGCATAGGGAACTCCGGAGGCGCGGGCACTGGTCTGCTGAGCTGCGCGGTGGACGCCGCCTAGGCGGGACGGTCGAACATGAGCAGGAAGAAGCCGGCGCCGTCCTCGGCGTTGCTGGCGTTGTTGCGCTCATAGAGGAAGGCGTAGGTCCCGTCGCGCGAGGCGTAGTTCTCCTGGATCGCCCACTGGTTCGTCGATCCGAACGGGATGGCGATGACGCCCCAGTCGGCAGCGGCGCCGGCGGCGACGGACCGCTGGACGACGAAGACCCCCGTGGTGCTTCGCGTGATGCCGGCGATGTTGCCGCTGATCCAGGCGACGGTGAGGGTGCTCCCGGATACGGTGCAGAGGGCCATGCCGGAAGCCGTGAACCCGATGCCCAGGGCGGTCCTGGCTCCGGCCGCATCGACAGCCCCGGTTCCGCCCTGTGCGATCGACAGCGGATCGGTCAGGCCCAGGATCTTGGTGATGTCGTTGTTCTCACCCTTCTTCGCGGCGTTGATGGTGTTCCGCACCGCATCGCCGTCGACGTCATCGAGGATGGTCCTCGCGAAGGCCGAGAGGGTGGCCAGGCCGAGGGCAGCGGAGCCGGTGAAGTACGGCAGCCTGTCGGCCGCGCCCGTCAGACCAGCGAAGGCCGTCAGGTTGGCGTGGGAGGCCTGGGCGCCGATGGTCGTCCGCACCGCAGGGCCGTCGACGTCGTCAAGGATGGTCCGAGCGAAGGCGGTGAAGGTCGTCAGGGCCAGCGTGCCGCTGCCATTGGCGTAAGGGAGCCGGTCGGCGATCAGGGTCAGGCCGCCGAAGGCATTCAGGTTCGCGTTCTGGGCCTGCACGTTCGTGCCAATGATCAGGCCCAGGTTCTGGCGCACCGTGGCGGTGTTCGTGAAGTCGCTGCCGTTGTTGGACGGGATGACGGCGGCGGCCCAGCTGGCCGAGGTGCCGTTCGTGGTCAGGAACTTCCCGCCCTGGCTGGTCTGGCTCGGCAGGGTCGAGGAGACCAGGGCGCCCAGGGAGATGGTCCAAGCCGCGAAGGTGCCAGAGCCCAGGACCTGCTGGGCGTCGACAACCATCGCCCCGGTGCCCGAGGTGAAGGAGGTGATCACCCCCGTCATCTGGTTGTTCGGCGACGCCGTCGAGGCGATGACCACCGTTTGGCCGGCCGAGTAAGCCTTGCCGGTCTGGGCCAAGGTCAGGTTCTTGGTCCCGGTGCCGACCGTCAGGCTGGTGGTGCTGGTCGCGTTCGTGCCTGGGGCGTTGAGGGCCGACGCGGCCGAGGATGCGGCGGCCGAGACCTGCAGCGCGATCGCATCAGCCTGGTCTTTGATCCAGTTGGCGACGCCCATCATCGCCGAGATCAGCTTCATGAAGCGAGTGACGTAGCCGTAGCCGTCGGCCCCGATCATGCCCGTGGTCGGGTTGGCGTCGTCGGAATATGTCTCCCCGTCGCCACCGCGGTCGACCGGAATGTTGACAGTGGTCATCAGAGCAGCTCCGAGATTTCGAAGGGGGATCGCCAGCGGTCGACGCCGGGGTTCTCGATGGGGTTGAGGGTGCGCAGTCGCCCCAGGAATCGGCGGCGGATGGCGTGGACGGTGTCCTCGGGGTCGAAGATGAAGAGGACCTCCTTCGACACCCCCACGGACTGCTGAAGGTCGAAAGCCTGGGCCATCCCCTCGCTCTCGCTCATCGAGGGTAGATCGAAGCGGGCGATGCGCCGCGCCTGCCGCGCGTTGAAGTACTCGGCCCCGGACAGGGCCTCCTGCACTTCAGTCCGGTTTTCCCAGCTGAGCGACGACCCCCACCGGAAATTCCGGATCGGCTGCCAGCCATCGGCGACGAAAAGCCGGCCGGCCTGGAAATAGCCGGCGGGGTTGGTCTGGTCGTCGATCTCGACCCGCAGATACTGGGCGTTCATCGACTGCGGCAGGATGTAGACCATAGGCGCCCCGCCGAACGCGGCGATCTGTTCGGCCGAGTACTTGCCGGTCCAGAAGCTCGGGGACCCCCAAGGCAGAGAGCCGAATGGGTAGACGGTGGGCCAGATATCTTCCCAGCCGCTATCGTGAACGATGGTCGAGAAGTCCGCGGTCGAACTGAGGACGAAGCGTCGCCGACCCAGCACCCCGGCATTGTGCTTGACCAAGGCCAGGACCCGCACCAGGCGCGGGGTGCTGAAGGCTGCGGTGAACTGGGTAGCCGCCGGGTCGAGCGAGACCGAGCGCGCCACGTCGTCCAGCTGCCGGTTCTGCAGGTTGGTCAGCGGCAGGGTGTCGACCCAGGAGCCGCCGGTCAGGGTCGCGGCCTCGGCCAGGTTGCCGTAGGCCAAGATCATGTTGGACATCTTCAGCCCCAGAGCGTGAGGGTGGTGCGGCCCTTGGACAGCTGGGGCGTGATGCCCAGGACCCGGAAGAGCCGCCCTCCGGCCAAGCCGAACCGCCGTGCCCGAAGGAGGACCAGGTCCATGATTTTCAGGGCCACGCCGTTAAGCACCTCGTCCGGCACTACGACGTCGAAGAAGTCGCGGCGCACCTTGTGAAGCTCAAGGCGGCGTGCAGCTTCCTCGGCGGCGCCAGACACCAGGAGCGTGTCAGCTGACCCCTCGGTGGCGAGCAGGTGCTTGGCGCGGATCAGCGGGTCCTCTGCGCGCTCGGCCCGGTATTCGTTGGCCAGATAGGCTCGCCGACCCGGCGGGACTGAACCGGCGATGTCGGTGTCGATGCTCCAGATGCGGCTGTGACGGATGGTGTAAGACCAGGTTGGAATGTCACCGTCGGACGCAGGGCGCCGCTCGAAGTTGCCGAGGATCTTGTTCTCGGCGATCTCTAGCACCGGTGAGCCAACCGGAGCCTCCAGCCTCGCCATCCGCAGGTGACCGGGACCGTCGAAGCCGTAGTACGCCCCCACGCTGCCGCTGACCGCATCCATTGCTGCGGTGAAGGTCTGGTCGCCTGTGATCCAGAGCCCGATGCCCGACGAATTGGCGGCGTCTAGCGCCGCGATGTCCTCGGTAGAAATCTCGGCGGGGTCCAGGCCGGCCATCAGCGCTAGGGCCTTCAGGATCTGGCCGGCTGTCCGGACATCGGGGGTGCCGCCCTGGACCGCATCGCAGCGAACGGACTTGCCCCCGGGGTCGGCGGCAAGCCGGAACAGGCCCTCGGCCAGACAGGTGACGAAGGTGGGCCCGGGAGTCAGCGTCGCGGCGAGCAGCGACGGACTGTCTGGATAGTCGCCAGCGTTGGTGAGGGCGTCCCCGGCCACATAGACGGCGTCGATGCTGAACAGCGGCCCGTCGTTCGGTTGATAGACGGCCTTCTGGGGACTGACGCAGGGCGCCGGCAGGTAGAAGCCGTAGCCGAACAGCCGAGGCTTCGACTGGCCCTTGATGTCGTCCGGTCCTCCCTCGATGCCGTTCCCAGCGATGTTGCTACCGGCGTAGGTATTCGGCAGGGCCTTGCGGTCGAAGATCAACTGCTTGTCCCGCAGCCGTACGACGACAGCCTTGGTGGTGACCGTAAGCGCCTCGATGGTGCCGGTGAACACGGCCTGCATGCTGCCCGGATAGGCTCCAGCCGTGGCCCCTCGCCGCAGCACAACGGGGCGGCCATCGAACGCGAAGTCGAGCCAGCCATCGTACTGCCCGTCCACGTTGGCCAGGCGCATCTCGCCAAGCGCTAGGCGGGTGGCGCCGCCCGTTCTCCCGTCACCGAAGGCCGTCACCGCGATGCTTCCAGGGTCCGTCAGGCTTGCGGCGAACGCGGTGTTCGCTGGCGTGTCGGTCGGTTCCGTCACGAAGCCGGCGTCGGCCGCGTAGAAGGTGCGCAGGGTTCCGGCCCCGTCGACCGCGGCGGTGATCTCGGCGGTGATCATGGCGCTACTCGACGGGGGCGGCGAGGAGCTGTTGGGCCGCCCGCTCGGCGATCACCGACAGTTGGACGGTGACCGCCTCTTCAGCAGCCGCAGCTCCGTCGCCGACCCAGGCGCGGATCACCTCGCTGGTGATCTCGTCTGGCGCGTCAAGAAAGTTGCTCGGGTCAGGTTCGCCGAGACGCTGCGACCCGTAAACCGCCGCGTCGCGGCCTCCCTCTCGGCCGGTGCAGCGCCAATGGACGACACGGACAACTGGGCCCAGGTCGCTGGGCTCGCATTCCAGGTCAGCCGTCCACTCGAACGCCACCATGATCAAGCCTCCAGTTGGGCCGGGTCGAGCAGCTTGACCAGCTGGCCGAAAAGGTTGGCGTTCGCCACTCGCGCGGCCCGCTCGAGGAACAGGGCCGTATCGGCGGCGGGGAGGTCGATATGCTGATCGGCCTGCACCTTGTGCCCGATCTGCGCCAGCTTCAGCCGGGCGCCAGGGGCGGCGTGGATGTCGTCGGGCAGCGGCACATCGAGGACCTGGAACATGACCGAGCGGAGGGTCAGATTCTCGGCGCCATCGGGGATGGGCTTGCCGCTGCGGTCGAGGAATGGGGTCGAGAGATCGGCTTTCATGGGGCTCCTTCAGGTTATGCGGCGGCAATGGTGGTGATGGTGCCCGCGGACCCGCGCCACTTCAGCGCGCCGCCCTCGGCGTAGAGCGAGCCGCCGGTGATGTTGCCGGTCGGGACGGCAGCGGCGTTCTTCAAGGCGATTCCGCCAGACATCGACGCCGGTACCGCCGTGTCCCCGATCAGCACGTTGCCGGCGAAATAGCTGTTGTCGTTCGCACCTTCGGCGTAGATCGCCCAGGCGTTGGTGACGTTTGCGGTCTTCTGAGCAGCGACCCGGAGCCCGTAGGCGCTGGTCACAAAGCCGCTCCCGGCAGGGGCTGTCGCCATGAAGCAGGCCCCGGCGGTGATGGTGCTGCTCGCGGTGTTGGCGCGAACGGTCGCCTGAACGCCGGTGGCCGTCCCCGTCGCGCCGACGAACCGGCTCTCGACGGTGAGGTTCGCGCCCTGGATATTGCCCGACTGGGCGTTGATGACGGTGCCGGAGATGCCGATCGCCGTGGTGGTGGTGTCGACCCGCTCGTTGGAGGCGCCAGAGAAGTTGATGATCACGGTGTCCGACGACGTCGCCATATTCAGCCCGAGATGGCCCTTGGCGCTCATCTCGGCCATCGTCACGCCGGTGCTGGTCTGCCAGTGCGTCATCAGGGCGCTCTGGCCGGCCGCCCCTTTGATGATCTCGACCACCCGGCCGCTGCTGCCCGACTGGACGTTCAGTTGGGCCGACAGGCTGGTCATCCCGATGCCGACCAGGCCAGCCGAGTCCCAGCGCTGGCGCTCCACCCCGCCGGTGGAGATGGCCAAGGTGTCCGCACCCGGGGACCAGATGCCCGTGTTGGTGTCGCCGACCACATAGAGACCCGGGGTGCCGACGAGGCCAGGCAGGAACCCGATGTTCCCGCTTGCGTCGCCGCCGGTCAGACCGCCGGCCGGGCCCTGGATACCCTGCGGGCCCTGAACGCCCTGCGGCCCCTGCTCGCCTTGCGGGCCGATTGGACCCTGAGCGCCTTGAGGGCCGGCGGGACCTTGCGGCCCCATGTCGCCGGTGAGACCCTGGATGCCCTGCGCCCCCTGAGGACCAGGCGGGCCCGTGAACTGGATCTCGATGATCCCGCCGTCGGTTCCGAGGTCGTACAGCGTGATGGGCGAGGCGCCCGCCCCAGGCGCGCTCGGCGGCACGGTGGTTACGGCGCCGATCGCTACCTGGGCTCGGCCGGATCTGATCACGAGCCGGCCGTCGTCGACGAACTCTACGAACTCCCAGCCCAGGATCCTGTCAGTCAGATTCTTGGTGTCATCGCCCGACAGGACGCACCCGATATAGGCGCCGCCGGTGTGCGCGGTCTCCGCGCCCAGGACGCTGAGCCGGACTTCCCCACCGTCGGCGTAAAGCTGCAGGCCGAAGGAGCGTCCTGCCAGGTCCTGCAGCTCCCAGCCGCCGGCGCCGTCCGGCTGCCAAAGGCGGAAGCCAACCGAGACTGTCTCGCCGGCATAGATGATGGCCGAGCCGCCTTCCCTGAAGGCAGGCCCGTTGCGCGTGACGAGGGTCAACGGCGGTCTCCAATGAAAAGGCCCGCCGGTGGGGCGGGCCTTGCGAAATTTCAGGGGCGGCGCTGTTCGCTGGAACGACCTAGAAGCGCTGCTCCAGCCGGGTGTAGCTCAGACTGACGCGGCCCTCCGACGACCGCAGGGTGATCGTGTTGCCCTTGGGCTTATCCACGAAGACACGTGCTCTGTAGCGACCCTCCTGGACCGCCAGCGGCTGGCCGAACTGCGCGGCCAGCGCCTGCTCAAGATGCTCGAACGCGAGTGGCTTCGATGCGCCCAGTGTGACGGTATCCAGTTTCCCGTCGGCGAAGCCGAAGTAGACGCCGTCAAAGTCGAAGCCGGCGAACTTGAGCGGTTCTTCGACCTTGAGCGTGCCGTTCATCCCCTGCACGGCCTTGCCGCCGCTGCCCGCGACAACCTCTTGCTGGGTCATCCCCCAGCGCGTCCATTCCCAGTGCGCCGCCGCCGGGGCGGCGCTACCGAGGATTGCCGCTGCAGTCACGGCCAAAATCCAACCACGCATCGCTGACTCCTTGCCCGGAGATCAGAACGCTATCCGAAGCGGCCGGACCTTGGCTAGGGCTTGGCCCGCAGGGCGGTGACGGTCTTGTCCAGGGCCTCAAGCGTTTCAGCATCGCGGGCCGCTTGCTCGG
Source organism: Caulobacter sp. (assembly GCA_035627755.1). Taxonomy (GTDB): domain Bacteria; phylum Pseudomonadota; class Alphaproteobacteria; order Caulobacterales; family Caulobacteraceae; genus Caulobacter. The sequence continues at coordinate 28,562 of DASPLD010000216.1, forward strand.
TGGCGATCAGACCTTGGTGGTTCATGCCCTCCTGGAGCTGGGCCTCCAAGCGCGCCAAGCGTTCGGTCAGCGCCTGGTTCATGGCCTGAAGCTCCGCAACGACATCGGAGTTGTCGTTGGCTCCCGGACCGGTCCCGCTGCCGGGAGCCGGGGTCACGTCGGTGGTGGGGGGCGGGCTGGTCGTCTGTCCCGCCGTCGGCGCCAAAGTGCCCGCCGGGGTCACCGTCACCGGCGTCGGGTCATAGCCGAGGGCGTCGGCCAGCAGGGCGTTGAGGTTAGCTAGAGCCTGCACGACCGACAACTGGGTCTCGTTGAGGTCGAGCACGCCCGCGACCATGGCTTTCAGCTGATCCAGCTGCGCCTCGGCCGTGTCCACCTGCTGGCCAGCAATGCCCTTGGCGGCGGTCACGGCGTCCCGCACGGCCTCCAGATCAGCGAAGTAGCCGGCGCTGGAGGCGAAGTAGTCTCGGCTGGCGGCCAGATAGGCCTCAGAGACGCCCTGGAGGTCCGCCAGCGCCTGAGTGTCGCCGCCGAGGGCCAGGGCCCGCACACGCTCGAACTCGGCCTTGTCGGCCATGTACTGCTGTTCGGGCGTCAGAGCGGCCGTGGGGCCTCGATAGAGCGTGCCCAGGTAGTCGCCGAGGCCGCTGAACACCCGCCGGGCGGTGTCTCGGGTTTCCATCAGCGCGTCCCGCTCGCGGGCATAGGCGTCGCTCAGCACGTCGCGGGCATCCGCGATCTCCTGCGTCTCCTCGGTGATGGCGGCGAAGGCGGGCGCGATGGCCATCAAGGCGGCGAAAAGCTCAGCGCCGGCCGCCGTGGAGACGTCCAGACCCTGGACCAACTGCTTGAACTCGTCCCGCGTATCCAGCCCGGCGATGCCGAGGCGGGTGAACTCGGCCGTGACCGCGGCGCGGATCGGAGCCAGGCGCTCGGCCTCAGTTAGGAAGGTCTGACCGTAAAAGCCGACCGCCTCGGTGAAGCTGTCCAAGTCGCCGAACAGGTCGACCAGCCGCTCACGCGCGGCCAGGGAGGATAGGCCCACCTGGCCGAAGGTCATGCCGACCGACTGTAGGGTGACGTCGATCACCTGATATTGCCGGGCCACACGCATCAGGGTCTCGAACAGGCCCTCCCCGGCCTTCTGGAAGGCGGTCAGGCCCGGCAGGACGGCGCCGGCCATCTCGTCGCCCACCTTCGAGAACACAGCCTCCAGCGTCTTCTGGATTTCGTCGGCGTCCATGTCCTTGAAGGAGATTTTGCCGATGTTGACCTGGAAGGCGTCGAGCACGGCCTGGGCGCCGTCGATGCCGAGCACCTTGGCGGCTTCGAGAACGCCAGTCCGTAGGCTGCCGATCACCAAGCCGAACTGACGCTCAAGCTCTTCCTCGACAGGGGTCTTGGCCGTCCTGTCCTTGGTGCTGGTGGAGTAGGTGAAGCCGAACGCCTTGTCCTCGCGGGTCGTGCGCAGGACCTGGAAGTAGCTGGCCTGAAGGCCATTCGAGAGGATGTCGCTCAGCTTCTGGCCAGCGATCTCGACGCCGGCATCGACCAGCTTCTTGGTGATCTTACTATCGAACAGGCCGAGGGGATCAATGGGCCCCGGGTTGAAGATGTCCCGCAGAATGTTGCCGCTGCCGAACGGTTCGCTGAAGGCCTTGGCGAGCTTGCCCCAGTCCGCCGCGCCGCCGGCCCCGAGCAGCACCTTGTTGATCTCGCCCGAGGCGTCCCGGCCGGTGATCGGGTTGTAGGAATAGCCGTCAAACTCCGACATCGTGCCCAGCGTCAGCGAGCGGGCGACAGCAGCGGCCAGGTTCTCGATGTTGCTCTCGATCCCGCGAAGGGCGCGGAGCATGGCGTTGCTGTATTCCAGCTGGTCGTTGGTGTGGTCGGCGACCAGTTGGAGGGAGCGGCGAATGCTGTCGGACTTGGCGTCAACGCTGCCCAGCACCGAGCCGGTTCCCTGCTGCTCCTGGATCGCTTCGAGATCGTAGGCCGGGCCTCCCCCGCCACCACCGGCGTTGACGCCTACCGCCGCCATGAAGGCCAGGATCGCGCCGGCGCCGACGAAGCCCCAGACGCCCATCTGCTCGAAGGCCTTCGCGACCCCGGCGATCGTGCTGGACACGGCCTTGCCCGTGGAGGCCACAATGGCGCTCTCGGACTCCGCAGCGTTCTGCGCCATCGCGGCGACCGACATCGCGAACTGGATCGTGCGGAAGCCGATCTCCGCGGCCTTAAGGAGCTCATAGCCCTCGCTGCCTTCCTTGAAGAAGGTTTTCGCCGCCCCGGCAATGTCGCCGTAGAGCCCGATCTGGAGGTCGGCGCTTTCCCGGGCCGCCCCGTCCATCGTCCTGATGTTGGCCTCAAATGCGGCCTCCCAGGCGTCCCACAGGCCGGTGATTTCGGCGTCAGCATAGGCTTTGTCGACCCGCTGCTGAGAGATGATGAGACCCCTGTCGATCTGCTCCCGGCGCACGCCGTACTGGGTGTAGGCCCGCAGCAGTGCGCCGATCCCCCCGACCACCCGCTCGATCCCGTCGCCCACGCCGTTGAAGGCGTCCTCAAGGCCCCGGCTGGACTTCGAAACTAGGTCATCGATCTGCTGGAGCCGGTCGAGCGTCGCGCCGAGCGCCTCGTTGTAAAGCTCCTGCCCCATTGCCAGCTGGTTCTGCAGGGCAGCCAGCTTCACGGCCCCCTCGATGTTGGCCTCCATCACCTCCCTGGCCGATTGACCTTCGGCGCCCGGATCCTGGGCAGCCTTCCACAGGCCCGAAGCCCGCGCGTCCTGCTCGGCCTTGAACCGGGCCAAGGCCACGTCTCGCGCGCCCGCCAGCTCGCCGGTAAGCCTGACTTGCTCCTGCAGGTACGCGATCTCCTGCGCTTGGGCGGCGTTCCGCTCGATGGTGGCGCCGACCAGCTTGGCGGCGTTGTTCCGCTCATACGACACCGACAGGGCGTCCAGGGCCTGCTTCAGGGCCTGCTTCTCCTCGGCCGACTTGGCGTCAGCGGCGGCTTCCAGGCCGGCGCGGGTGATCGCCCAATCCCGGGCCCGGTTCGCCTCTTCGGCGGTCATCGTCCCCGATGCCACGGCCGCGTTCCAGTCCAGCTGGGCCTTGGTGGCGTCGTTGGTGGTCACCGCCTGCTCAGCGATCTGGCGCATGGTCTTGCTGAAGTCGGATTCGGCTTCCTGCTTCGGCTTCTTGTCCGCACCCGCGTCGCCGGCGGCCTTCTTGTTGCGCTCCAGCCATCTGGCGTCGATGGCGGCCAGCCACTCGGCCACGTCCTTGTCGAACTGGGTCAGGGCCTTGGCCTGACTGTCCTTGAAGCCGCGCTCCCAGGCCTCCCCCATGGCCTTGCCGGCGCCGGCGAACTGGTTGTCGAGTTCCTTCAACTGCGCAACGTCGAAGCGCGGGATTTCGATATCCAGGCCGACCAGGGCAGCAGCCGCGTTCACGAAGCCCACGACGCTGTTCACCTTGTCTGTGATCCATTCCAAGGCCTTGTTGATGACCCGGATGGCGGCGTTGACCGCGTTGATGGTGAACTCGCCGATTGTGGCGGGCATCGCCATGAAGGCCATGAGCAGACCGCCATGGAAGCCTGCCCAGATGCCGACCATGTCCCGGATGGCCTTCACGGTCCAATCGACGGCGGACTGGTAGAACTCCGCGATCGACTTCTTGATGTCGTCCCAATGGAAGGCCTCGGCCGCCTTCTTGCCGATGAAGTCGAAGGTGCCGCCAAGGACATCACCCATGGTGACCCCCATGTCGTGGCCTTCCTTTTTCAGCCGCTTCATCTGGGCTTCGTTCAGCCCGAGGCGGCGCTCCAGGTCCGCAGCGGAGTGACCGGTCTTGTCAATCTGCTGGGCCGTGATGGCCAGGCCGCCGGCGAAGAGCGCAGCGACGCCCGCGACGACGCCCAGAACCAGCGCCAGAGGGCCGAGGGCGACGGTGGCGCCGGTTGCTGCCGTCCCCAATCCCGCCGTAGCAGCAGCCCCACCCGCTGCCGCAATCCCTGCCGCCGTTGCGCCTCCGGCAGCCCCCCGTGTCGCGACTGCCAAGCCGGTCTCGGCCACCGTCGCGGCCTGAGCCGCGACCGCCTGAGCACCGTGGGCGGCCGCAACCGCGGAGCTGGCGGCCGCGCCTGCACCCGAGGCAGAGGCGGCGGCGCTGGTGGCCGCAGCGAGTTCAGCCTCGGCGACCGCACCGGCCTGGGCGGCGACCGCCTGGGCCCCGTGCGCGGCGGCGGCGGCGCCCGATGCGACCGCGACAGCTCCCGTTGAGGCCGCCACAGCCACATTGCTGACGGCGTTGGCGTCGTTGGCGACTTCGACGAGCTTCAGCACGCCGGTCATCAGGCCCAGCTCGCGGGCGACACCCCGGATGCTCAGGCCAGAGGTGAACATGATGTCCGCGATCTGCGGACCCTGCTGCAGAAGTGTCATGAAGGGGTTCTGGCCACTGGCCAGCATCACCCCGACGTCCGCGAACTGGCGGCCCAGGTTGGCCGCCTCGTGGGTCTGCAGCCGGGTGGCGCCGGTCGCCCGCAGCGCGGCGGTCTCCATGTTCGCCTGCGCCTTGCTCGCGATAGCAAGCCGCCCCTCCAGCATAGCGACCGCCCGGCCGTACTCTTCGGCGCCGATGGCCCCGGAGGCATACAGGGTGCGGGCCTCCGCCAACTCGGCGTTGAGCCGCTGCTGGGTCGCCTGGAGCGGGTTGATGGCGGCTCGCAGCGCCTGGGTCCGGGCGTCGAGGTTGCCCAGCGCTGCGGCGGCGGCTTGGGGGCCCGAGGCCATGCTGCCGAGCGCAGACCCGCTACTGGCGGCCGACTGGCCAAGGCCCCCCAGCGCCGCAGACGCCTCGCGGGACGAGGACGATAGCTGCTCGTTCGCCGTCTCAAGGCGCCCGGCCGAGGCTGTGCCCCGGTCCATCTTCTCGGCGGCGGTGTCGGCGGAGGTGGCGTTGTACTCGACGATCAGCTCGGCAACGGTGGGCGGTGCGCTCATGGGCCCTCCTTGCTGGGCTTATCGGGGACGATGGAGATCAGGTAGGCCCGATCGATGCGGAAGATCGCCTTGCGCTCCCACGACAGGAGCCGGTGGCCCTCATCCCGCTCGAAGGCCTGGATGTCGTGGCGGGTGATGGAAGCTGGGCCGAAGCCCCCACTTCCTCGGGTGCTGTGGAGGTCCAGCCACCAGGTCCACAGGTGCGCCCCCTCGGCAGGAAGGCGCGGCCCATGGAACAGCTCCAGTTCGGCCTCGGGGTCGCCCTGTTCGAACATGCGCTCGAGGTGGACCCGACGGGCGCATTTCCCACCGGCTCCGTCGTCGATCTGCTTTTCCAGCGCGAACTGGGCCTCGGCGAAGGTGACTACAGCTTCGCCGAGTCCGTCGTAAAACCCGCCAGTTCCTGGGCCTTCTGGTTAATCTGGGTTGCCCAGGCCGGAACGCCCGCGAGCAGCTTCAGGGCGGTGGCGGGCGAGAACTCGTCCTTGATCCCGCGCCAGCCAGCGAGCCGGACCACAGCCGCCTGCCGCACGAACTCGGCATCTTCCTCCACGGTGATGAAGGGCTCGTGGCCGGGCCGGGCCTTCTGCGCCTGGGCAGCCAGCATGTTCTCCTTCCGACGGCGGCCGTCCCCGAGGGCGGTGAGCGCCTCCTTCACGCCCGGCGCCTGGTCGCTCTTGACCAGGAACACGATGCCGGTCGGATCGCCCTTGTTGTTGTAGATCGGCAGTTCGGCGGCTTCATCGCCGGCAACCTTCCGCAGGATGTCGTCGACCGAGAACTCGGCCGTGGTGGTGGTAGCGGTGGGCTTGGTCATGGTTCTGCTTCCTGAAAAAGCACCCCGGGCGCGACTCGAGGCGTAGAGTTGAGGAGGGTTGGTCTTGTTCAGCTGGCCTACGGGGCCAGGCTGTCTTGGATGCTGACGATGGCCCGCTCGTTGGCCACGCCGGCGCCGCCCGTGGGCGGGATTTCCGCGGTGAAGGGGTAGGTGCGGATGATCTCCTTCTTGCCGTCGTCGGGAGCGTCGTTGAACAGCTTCACGCGCGGCAGTACGAAGGTGACGAAGTCGGCCAGGCCGGTGGCGTCGGTGGCGATCACCCCGAACAGCGAGACCGGCGTCTGGTCGTCGTAGGCGTCCTGGAAGGTGGTGTGGTTGAACTTGGCGGTGAACTGCCCGCTGACGGCCAGCACGCCCTTGGCGACGTCGGATATGCCGTTGCCGCCCGTCTCCGGCTCGCCGGGGCTGTCGCCGCTGGCGATCGTCAGCTGCAGTCCGGTGACCGGGGTCAGGGTGGATCCGACCATCAGGAACAGGTTGATGGCGGCGACGACGGTCGAGGACGATTCCGCTGCCGGCGTGGTCAGCACCTGGGAGGCGCCGCGCACGCGACGCAGCGGGATCACATCCCAGTCCAGGGAGACGTTGCCCGTGGCGGAGATGCCGACGGCGGCCTGCTGGATCCGGGTGTCTGGCCACAGCTCGGAGCGGGCGAGGTCGGTGTAGAACTCTTCGAGGGTGTACCAGTCGTCGGTGTGGCCGGTCAGCGGCGCGAAGGTCTTCTTGCCAGGGAAGGTGATGGTGGCGTTGGCCGACGCGGCCGAGGCGGTGATCGTGGAGAGGTTGACCGGGCGAACCGTCAGCACCGTCGCGGTCATCGACAGGACGACCAAGTTCTTGTTGATGGCGTCGGCGTTGAGGCCGGCGCCGGTGAGGCGGATGACGTCGCCGACCTTGACGCCGTCGGTAAGCCAGCTGCCCGCCGACCGAGTCAGGGTGTAGTTCGAACCCGAGACCGCGACGGCCAGGGTGGTGGCGGCCAGCGCGATGGGCGCATAGGGGACCGCCCAGGCCTTCTTGATCAGCGAGGCGAACCAGTCGGCGTAGGTGCCGGGGGACAGCAGCGCGGAAATCTTGCCGGTCCCACGCCGGATCCCGGCGGTGTCGCCGGTGGACTGGCGGTGCGAGGTCCGCTCGTCGTTGATGTACTTGTCCGCCGGCATGCTGAGGCTGGCGGTGCGGGTGCGCAGGTACTGGCCACCGGCGCCGCTGGCGGCGGTCCCTAGGCCGGCTTGCTTCTTGTAGGCGACAGTCTTCGCGATGCCCTGAGCGGCCATGATGGTCTCCTAAGATGTCAGGGGTGGTGGGTGGACCGGAGACCGGCCCGGGGATCGGCAGGCCTAGGCCGGCTGAACTTCGATTTGGGCGTAGAAGCGGACCACGACCGGGACGATGTAGCGGTCGCCGTCTCTGCGGCCCGTCATGATCTCGGGGGCTTCCCAGATGGTGGTCTTGATGCCGGCGTGGACGAGGGTCCGGCCGCGCCAGAAGATGGTCCTCAACGACTCTGCCCGAGCGGTCGCTTCGCCCGGGCCCGATGGCGGGGCGTCGGGGTCATCGCCGGAGGGATAGAACAGGTCGACCTGCATCCAGCCCTGCTGGGTGTAGGACGCCCGGTTCTCTTGGTGGTTGGGCCTGCCGAAGCCGCAGGTGACACGCTGGTACGGCACACCGGCGGTCGGATTGAAGGCCCGGTTCTCCCAGGCGGTCTGGTCTTCCCAGCCCAGCGTCATCAAGGCGGTTTCGACCGCGGCGCGCATGGCAGCTTCGCTCATTCGCTACCTCCGACGCCGATGCTGCGGCCGACCACGTCGTCGACGATGGCCAGGTATTCCATGACCGTGATCCGGACGAAGCCGAGGGGGGCCTTCTTGCTGTGGCCTTCCTCCAGCACCGGGCCGTAGGGCACCGCGTTGGTCCAGTAGGCCACCCGCCCGGCGATCTGCCCCGAGAAGTCGGGCAGACCCGGCTTGGGCGCGGGGTTCTCGCTCGTGCCGCCTGGGTCGATGACGGTCCGGTCTGGCGTGTCCAGCGAAAAGCGCCAGTTGGCCCGGAAGAACCCGGTGTCCCAAGGTGATCGGTCGACAAGCCGCTCGCCGACCTCCAGGATGATGCCCAGGCCGATGATGTGGAACTTCGCCTTGGTCTCTTCCGCGAACCTCTCGAACGTCAGCGTGAACGTGCCCACTGCCTAGTTCCTAAGTTGCACGATGTAGATGATCGCCGACCCACCCGGACGGATCGGCTCGACCGCCATGATGGTCCAGCTCGATCCGTCGGCCAGGGTTGCACGGCCGTTCGCGGTAGGCTGATCCAAGGCGGCGCCCGAGGCGTCCCGGGGGCTGACGATGAGGCGCTTGTCGCCTCGCTTGACCAGCGTGTCGTCGATCTCGTCGGCCTTGTAAGCCCGGTCGATGCCTCGGCAGTGGGTGGTGGAGGTCGTGGGGCCCCAACTCCTGCCGGTCTTGGTGTCGTACCTGCCGGGCGTCGTGACGCTCAGGGTGACGGCCTGGCCAAACTCGGCGATCATCTCGTTGGCCATGCCGGCCATGTCCTCGTAGAACTGGCTCACCAGGATCCTCCGTCGGCTCGGCTGCTCAGCTGACGCCGGCCAGCGCCCGCCAGTTGATGCGCGCCGCGAAATCGCAGCGGCAGGCAACGATCTCCGCAGCCGGGGCGCCCAGGCTGGTGTCGCCCGGGAACATCATCTGGGCCCCGCTGATGCTGCGGAACGGCTCGCGAAGGCCGACCACTTTGCCGTGGAGGTTGGCGTGGGTGTCTCGCGTGCGGCGGTCGGCGCTAGCCTTCCAGACCTTCTGCACCTGGTCGGCGGTGACGTGGCCCGCCTGGACCAATTGCTCGTAGGACTCCAGCTTGGCCGCCCGCAGGCTGGTCAAAGCCTCGGTGCGGCCAATGGTTTCGCCCCGCAGCTGCTCGAGCCTGGCGCCGTACCGCTCGGCCGCCATGGCCGCGACGTCGGCGGGTACGGGCTGGCCCTCGCGGATGGCCTTGGTGATCGACCGATCGAAGCGCCGGTCGCGCCGCTCGCGGGTCAGGTAGTTCTGCAGCTGCTCAGGGTCGCCCGAGGCCAGTTCGGCTTTCGCCTTGGCCAGAGCCGCCCGCTGAGGGTCAGACAGGCCCAGGATGCCGCCCTCACGGGCCCCGGTAGCCCGGTTGACCCGGCCGACGATCTCCAGTGCCGTGGTGCGCGGATGCTGGCTCACTACCATGGCGGCCCCGAGGGCTTCGCGCACTGCCGCGCGCTGCTCTTCCAAGATGCTGGTGATCAGTCTCGATGAGTGATCCCGCAGCCAGGCCTCGGCCCGGAAGTTCCGCACGTCGAACCTGAAGCCGACGATCAGGCGCCCGATGCCTGGCATGGTGCGGACGCCGGCCCGACCCCCCGCCAAGTAGGCGTCGCGTATAACCGTCTCCAGAGGCTCGTAGGCGGCCGTTTCGAGATTGAGGGCTGTGATAGCCCCCTCGATGTCTCCTCGCTCCAGGGCCCCCTGGAAGGCTTGCAGGTTGACGTTCGAGCGCAGATCGCGGATCGCCTCAAGAAATGCTTCGGCGATCTCCGGGCCATACCGATCCATCAGCTCCGCGAAGAGCTGTTGCTGCGTCGGGGTGCGGGGCATGGAGACCTACGGGTCGATCAGCAATCGGACGGCCGTCGCGGCGGCGGCGGTGTGGTCGAAATAGGCGTCGAGCAGATCATGGCCGCGCTGCCGGATGGCGGCCTGATCCTCGGGGCTCGATTGCGCAAGGCGGCGGCCTCAAGGGCCCTGGCCTGGCCGATGATGTCCTGGAGCGCCGCGGTCGCGAGGAGCGCCGGCTTCCTGTGCGCCCCGATCAGGGAGATGCGGTCTTCATGATCTGCCACGGTGCCACCATGTCACAGGCCAGCGGGCTGTCCAACTGCCCAGAGACCGACGCCGCCGTTGTCCTCGGGCAGCAGGTAGGGGGCGACCAGCCCAGCGACCTCGGCCAGGACCGGGACGGCGTTGGCGGTCGCGTCATCGCCTCCCTGGAAGTACTCACGCTCCACGGCGCCCTCGACCTTCTCGCGCTTGATCTGCCGGCCGGCGGTCACAACGGGCGCGAGGCTGCCGGGGGTCTTGGCCTCCTGGAGCGCCGCCGCGTAGCTGGCATGGATGATGGGGGTCGGGATGACGTTGTCGGGGATGGCCATGCTGTAGGCGGTGGCGCCGGTGCGCGGCCATGCGCGCTCCTGGGCATAGCCGCCGGTCGGGGCGCCGGTATAGCGGCTGCCGTACAGGCCATCGAGATAAGTGCTGCCCCGCTGGCGCAAGACGGCCGTAGCCGGTGCGCCAGGGGGCAGGCTGTAGCCGTTGGAGGCCAGCCATGCGTCGAATGTCGCGTCGTCACCGTAGCCGGCCATCGGGTTAGTCCTTCGATTGGGCCGCGATGAAGGCGGCCTTGTCCTCGTCGGACAGGGCGTTGAAGGCGTCCGCATCGGCCTTGGTGAGGCCTTCCTTCAGGACCTTTTCGCCCTCGGTGATGTTGAACTTGCCGCCGCCGTGATGCTCGGCCTTGAGGCTGGGCGCCGGGTTGGTGACGGCGGTCTTGCCCTCGGACTTCCCGCCCGACACGACCGTGTAGCGGCCGGCCCAGGCGGTGGGTTCGCCCTTGACGGTCAGTTCCGTGCCGACCGGGATTTCCTCGCCCTTGGCGTTGTAGATGCCACCGGCGGTGATCTGGATTTTCATGTTGCCTCTCCCCGCAGGGAGGCCCCGGCCGTAGCCGGGACCCCGCCGCCTTAGCTGTCGATGTCGGTGGAGTAGAAGACCCCGGACTTGCCGGAGAAGTCGGCCCGAATCTCGATCCCGAGCGCGCCCATCACCAGGAACTGGTAATTGTCGGTCGGGTTGAGGCGGGTGATGGCCGTGGTGTTGACTGCCATGCCAACCAGCGGGCGGATGTACTCGGCGTTCGGGACAAAGCCGAAGAACTGGTTGCCGCTGAGTTCGTAGGTGACCGCGATCTTGTTGATGCGCCGGTTGGTCAGAAGATAGCTCATCAGCGTCCCGCCCTTGAAGCCGGACGAGCCGGAGTAGGAGCGGTCCAGGTTCCGGCCGATCTCGGGCGAGACGTACAAGTTGACCTTGCCCGTGATCAGGTTGGCGTCAAGCATGGCGCCGAGGGTCTGGGTGAAGAAGGCGTCGATGGCGTCCGAGGTGGTGGACGCGGAAGTCAGGTCGATGTTGGCGCCGCCGCCAGCCGTGCCCAGGTTGATGGCCTTGGACAGGGTCGAGGTGCGGATGCCGCTGGCCGTGTAGCCCTGGAAGGTCAGCTTGGGGTCGCCGTCGAGGACATACTGCGCCATGTCGCGACGCAGCTTGGCGGTGTGCGCCTCCTGGTCGTCCGACAGGGCGTCGAAGTTCTCCGACTGCAGGGTGTTCCACTCCCGCCATTCCCGGCCGTACGCGGTCGAGAAGATCGGGACCGGGGCGCCCCGGTAGTCGTATGCCACCTTGTCCAGCGGGTTGGCGACTTGGCCGCTCATCGAGCGCTGGACCGTGCCGGCGTCCGAGGAGACGCGCGACAGGTGAACCAGCTTGCCGATGTGGACGGCCTTGGCCAGCGGCATGAGGTCGGCCATGAACACCTGGCCTTCATCGTTCCGCATGACCCGTCGGGTGATCCCGTCGAGGTCGAGCCAGGCGTCGCGCGGCAGAACCGCAGCGGCGTTGCCGAGCAGTTCATTCATCAGGCCGGCATGGGCCTCCTCGGTCCGGTGGAAGTGCTCGCGCACCACCGAGACCTCGCCCCACCAAGCCGCGTGCGGCCGGGAGTTGGCGACGAGCTGTTGATCGAAGTAACGCATGGTCGCCCCTCCTTAGGACGCGGCCGACAGGTGCGACGCGCTACCCGCAGGGCGGATGCGGATCAGCTGTTCGCTGCCGGTGTTGTTGTTGAAGACCTCTTCGCTGTAGGCGACGACGAGGTCGGACGTGCTGGCGATGGCCAGCGTGCCGTTGGCGCCGGGGGTCAGCGCGGTGCCGATCGCGGCCACATTGACGCCGTTGGCGATCCGCGCAGCGTAAAGCTGGTCGTCGAACAGCTCCAGGCCGATGGCCACGCTGTCCTGCGCCCAGTCATCGTCCACGCCCTTCTGCGCCAGGTAGTTGTCCTGGATCAGGTAGACCTTGCCGACGGTGGTGGCGCCGGCCAGCGCGAACTTGCCGGCCGTGATGACGGCCAGGCGGCCGGGCTTGAGGGCCACGGACGCGAGCAGTTCGCGGACCTGCGGCTTGTTCTGCTCGGCGGGGCCGAGGAAGATCTTGTTGATGCGCGCCATGGGTTATTCCTCCCCCTTCGGCAGTTGATAGGTGGGCTTCTCGCCGCCCCCCTTGAAAGCGCCGTTGAGGGGCGCAGCGGAGCCGGGCTTGGCCGACTTGGCGAGGGCGCGGGCGGCGTTCAGGGTCAGTTCGCCGGCGGCTGCCTCGTCCATGAGGTTCGCCTTGGCGATCGTCTGCCGGAGACCGGTCAGCTCTTCCTCGTCCTTGGCCTGCTGGTTCTGGACCAGGGCCTCGTTGGCGTCGGTCAGCGGCTTCACGGCCGTGGCGACGGCGTTGCCGATGGCGGTAGCCAGCGCATCGGGCTTTAGGCTTTCCGAGAGGGCGTCAACCTTCTGGGAAAGCGCGTCAAACTGCTCCTTGGAGACAGTCATGGCGTCTTCCTTTTCGTCTTTGGGTGAGGTTTCCCGCCCGGAGCCCCTGAAGGCCTCGATGACAGCGGCTTTGAAGCGCTCCAGCACGGACGCGCGTTGGCGCCGCTCCAGAGCCTGGGCGAGGTAGTCGACCGCCCAGTCGACGCCACGCTCAGCGTCCTCGGTGAGGGTGCTGTTGATGACCTCGATCTCGTTGCCCGCCGAGTTGACCATCATCCCGACGCCCTGCTCTGGGGTGGCCGCGCCATCCTCCGCCAACAGGATCGCGTCGTGGTCGAACTCCAGTTCGCGGGCGATATGCTTGTAATCCACCTCGCCGTTGGCGGCTTCGAGCATGCAGAGCAGGCCCGTGGAGGTGTGGATCGGACCCCCTTTGTCGACCGCGGCCAGGACCGCCCTGCCGCCCTCGGAGCGGTTGGCCATCTCGACGTCGATTACCTTGTCCAGCAGGACCCGGCCCTTCTCCTGCCGGACGTTCTCGTTCCAAGCGCCGATCCAGCCGAGGTTGATGCCCTCGGGGTCGCGGGCCGAGACGAACTTGCCGTTGATGGTCGGGTGACCGAGCGGAGCCGGCGAGCGCTCCAGGGTCTTGAAGCCCTTCGCGATCTCGGCAGCCGGATAGAGGATGCCGTTCATCACCACGTCGTCGGGCAGAGTGGCGCTGGGCACGATGACCACGTCTCGGCCGTTGCGCTTCTCGCGGCGCACGGCGGCGGTGTTGGCCAGGGTGCGGATGTTGACGCGCACCTGGTCGCCCGCCTCGCGGTTGACGATGAAGGCGCGGGCGGCGGGCAGCTGGTTCATGGGGTCACCCCTGAGGGAGGTTGGCGAGGGCCGAGCCGATTCCGATCCCGACCAGAAGGACCGGGCCGTGGCTGAGGACCTTCCAGGCGATGCTGGGTTCGGTGGGACGGGACGACCACTGCTGCGGCGGCGGCGGGGGCAGTGGCATAGGACGGCGGGGCGGGCGCACGCCCGGATCGCGGGGTGGCATGGCCGGCCTCCTTGGTGGTCGGGTGCGGCTAGGCCGCCTGGGCTTCGGTGGTGCGCGATGGCAGGTCGCCCAGCGCATCGGCGGCGTCGCCGGCGTCGGGGTCCTGCCGGAACTTGTCGGCGTCGGACAGCGGCTCGAAGTCGACCACGGCCCGAATCTCCTCGGGCGTGAAGATGAACTCGCCGGTGTCCTTCATGGTCTGGTTGACCGTGGCCATCTTGGCGGCCCGGTCGATCTTCTCGCCGATGCTGCTTTCCGTCAGGTCGGTCCAGCTGAGGAACCAGTCCCGCTCGGGCAGGATGCCGAAGCGCTCCAGCCGGCGGACTATGGCTAGGGTGTTCGGAACCGCCTGATCTAGGCGCCGGGCCATGTTGGTCTGGGCCCACTCGCGGGCGTCCTCGGTGCTGGCGCGCTCGCCGGTCTGGGAACCCACCAGGATCTTCAGCGGGCAGGAGATCGAGGCCGCGTAGGACTGCAGGGCGATATTGAAGAAGTGCTCGGGCGAGGGCAGCGTGATGCCCAGCGAAGTGGCCTTCATGCCCTGGAGCATGAGCAGCTTGTCGAAGCCCGCCTGCCAGGCCTCCACCTGCTCGTTCATCTTGTCGGCGACCTCTTCGGGCGCCACGCCCATCGCCCTGGCCATGTCGGCGAGCTTGGCGTTCTGGTCGACCTCGAGGACCGGGGCCGACTTGGCGTTCTTCCAGAACCCTTCGCCGCCGGCGCCGCTGACCTTCTCCAGGGTCAGCAAGTCGTTGTAGCCGGCCTCCAGCAGGGAGCGGCCATGCACGGTGCCGTCCTTGGACCAGATGATGACGCGGTCCGGATGCAGGCGGAACTGCCGAGGCTGACCCGTCGCGCCGCCGACCGCGGACTCGGTGAATTGGTACATCTTCGGCTGGCCGTAGGTGGCCGAGGTCTGCACGCTGTCCCACTCGGCCACGGTCAGCTGGCCTTCCCAGGCCGGGATGACTTCGACCAGGCCGTCGAGACCGCCCGGCACCCGGTCAACCGGCTGGTCAAAGGTCTTGCTGTCGGCCAGGCGCAGGATGACGCCGGCATAGGAGCCCACCAGCGAGCGCCGGTCGGCCTCGGCCAGGTGCTGCCAGACCCGCAGGTCGGCGAACCGCTCCCGGATTTCCTTCTCCAGCGGCGTCTCGGCGGCCGGCCCCGCGCTCCCATCGCGCTGGTGATCCTGTAAGAAGGGCGTGTCCTGCCAGGTCTTGGCGACCGTCTTGTCCACCCCGGCCCGGGCCATGCCGTTACGCATGTACATCGCGTAGAACTGGGGGAAGGCCAGCTCGGTGGGATAGCCGAAGTCGGCATAGTGGTTGTGCTTGGCCTGGGCGAAGAAGCCCGGGAACATGACGTCCAGGCGGCGCAGAGCGGCATTCGCCATCAGGGTGAGGCGGTTCATTTGCGGTGCCTCTTCTGAAGGAACATGGCCACGGTCGGGGCCGGCTCGGGTTCGACGTAGGTCAGCATCAGGGAGTCGGCGTGGTCGGGGCTGGAGATCCCGCGCCGCTTCAAGGCGTCCTTGGTCTCGATGACGATCTTGCCCCGCTCGTTTCGGCCCCACTTCACCAGCGACAGCTGCAGGCAGAGCGCGGCGCTCTCCTTGTCCCCCGATGGAAGCGCCAGCAGATCAGTGACCGGGTGCTCCTTGCCGTTCTCCTTGCCCTCCAAGAACAGCACGTGCTCGTGGGTTCGCTGAAGGTCGGTTCGGCACAACCACCACAGCTCGGCCTTCAGGTTGCCGAACATCTCCTTGGACGACCGGCCGTCGGGCCATTTGCGCTCCGTAGGCGGCACGCCGGTGTTGACCGCGGTCACCTCGAGCCCGTCCACCTCATTGTGCATCAGGGTGGACGAGACGCCGGCGCCCACGCCTGGCGCATCGAAGTTCAGCACCACCGAGCCATGCGCCTTCGCGATGTCGAGGGCCCAGTGCGCGGTGCCGGTGGTGTCCGGCTCGCCTCGGGACCTGGGCGGCGTGACCACTGGCCCGGCCTTGGTGATCGCCACGGACTTGGACTTGCCGGCGCCCACGTCCAAGCCGGTGACGCTGCGGTTGGACGCCAGCAGCCGGGGCTCCAGCTTGGCGACCCTCTTGGCGCTCTCGACCCAGGCGGCCGGGATGCAGATGCCCTCGACCGAGGCGCTGTAGTCGATGTCGTACTCGCTCGCCCAGGTCGTCGGGTCGGAGAAGCTCGCCTTCTTGGCCTCGGCCCACGCCTCCGTCTTTCGAGGGTCGTCCCGCCAGTGCATGCGGAAGATCTGATGCGGCTTCAGGATGCTATGGCGCTTGCGGGCGAACAGGTTGCCCATCCCGTTGACCGACGAGACCCACAGCACGCAGTCGGTGTTGCCCGACAGCGCCGCCTCTACGGCCTCGGCGTTTTCGACGAAGGCCGCCTCGTCCACGCAGTAGACGGTGGAGCGGCCGCCCCGGCCCATGTTCTTGCCGCCCTCCCCCGATATCACCGCGTCGTTGGCCGGGTTGACTAGACGCATGTGGTTGTCGTGGTTGGCTTGGCCGAAGCCATCCGGCAGCATCT
>DASPLD010000217.1:0-8223 GCA_035627755.1 Caulobacter sp.
GACTGGACCGGCCGGAGGTGCGGCAACTGATCGGCCACGGCCAGCGGGTGCAGGGAATGCTGGACGCGGCGGAGTCGACCTTCCGCGCGGGACTTGCCCGATGGCCGGAACATGAGGGTCTGCACCGGGAACTGGCCTACCTGGTCTGGGCGCGCACGGGGGACGCGGCTGCGGCGACGGCGGCCATCGACTCGGCCCTGGCGCGGGCGCCGGACCGGGCCGGCCTGCTGGTGCTGAAAGCCCGGCTGCTGGAGTACGCCGAACGGCCTGAGGCGGCGCTGGCCGTGCTGGCGCCTGCGACGGCGCGTGCGGATGCGCCGGCCCTGGTGCTGAGCGCGGCGGCGCGGCTGGCCCCGCCGGCGGAAGGGGCGGCCCTTGCCCGGCGGGCGCTCGAGGCCCAGCCTGATGATCCCTTCGCCCTGTCGGCCCTGGCCGAGGCCCAGCTGGCGGCGGGGGAGGCGGCCGAGGCCGAGGCGAGCATCGAGCGCCTGCTGGACCTGGTTCCCGAGGACGAGCACGGCCGATCGCTGCAGCGGCTGGTCTGGCGGCTGCGCGGAGATCCGCGATACCGCGACGCCTACGACTACGACCGCCTGGTTTCGACCCGGCGCATCGAGACGCCCGAGGGTTGGCCGAACCTGGAGGCCTATCTCGGGGACCTGGCGGCGGCGTTGCGGCGGCTGCACGAGGGGCGGGCCCATCCGGTAGGCCAGTCGCTGCGCGGCGGCACCCAGACCCACAAGACCCTGGCCGAGAGCGACGATCCGGCCATCCGCGCCTTCTTCCGCGCGGTCGAGGCGCCGATCGCCGCCCATGTGGCCATGCTCGACGCCCGCGAGGGCCGGACGGCCCCGACGCCGCACCGGATCGCCCGCAGCTGGTCCGTGCGGCTGGCCCCGGGCGGTCGCCATGTGGACCACATGCACAAGGCCTGGATCTCGTCGGCCTTCTATGTGGCGTTGCCGGCCGAGGTGCAGGCCGGCGGGCGGGCCGGCTGGTTGCGGCTTGGCAGGCCGGGGATCGTCACCGAGCCGCCGCTGGAGGCCGAGCGATGGATCAGACCGGAGCCCGGCCTGTTGGCCCTGTTCCCCGCCTACATGTGGCACGGCACCGAGCCGTTCGAGGACGGGGCCGAGCGTCTGACCATCGCCTTCGACGTCGATCCTGCGTGAGCGGGTTCCCGGTAAACGGCAGGGGGTGCGTCAGCGCGGGCCTCGGCTATAAGGCGCGCATGGAGAAGCTGTTTCTGGTGGCCGCCGGAGGGGCGGCGGGGTCTGTCGCCCGCTATTTGACCGGCGTGGCGGCGGCCCGCTGGGCGGGCGGCGGCTGGCCCTGGGGCACACTGGCGGTGAACCTGGTCGGGGGACTGCTGATGGGCCTGCTGGTGGGCGCCCTGGCTCACCGGGGCGGTGCGGACCAGGAACGGGTCAGGCTGCTCGTCGGCGTCGGGTTCCTGGGCGGCTTCACGACCTTTTCCGCGTTCTCCCTGGAGGTGGCGCAGATGATCGAGCGGCGGGCGCTGGGCGAAGCCTTCGTCTATGTGGTCGGCTCGGTGGTCCTGTCGACGGCGGCGCTGTTCGCCGGGCTCGCCCTGATGCGGAGGCTGGCGGCATGAGGGAGGTCAAGACCCTGGTGGTCGCCGACGGTGAGGACGGCACGCGGCTGGACCGCTGGCTGCGCCGGCGCTGGCCGCACCTGAGCCAGGTGCAGATCCAGAAGCTGGCCCGGACGGGCCAGATCCGCGTCGACGGGGCGCGGGCCAAGGCCGACAGCCGGCTGGCGGCGGGCGCCATCGTTCGGGTGCCGCCGCTGCCCGACGCTCCGGATCCGGGCGAGAAGAAGAAGATCAACGACCGAGACGCCGCCTATGTGCGGGGCCTGGTCCTCTACGAGGACGAGGAGGTCATCGCGCTGAACAAGCCCGCCGGCCTGGCCGTCCAGGGCGGCACCAAGACCCCGCACCACATCGACCGGCTGCTGTCGGCCTGGGGCGAGGGACTGGACCGCCCGCGGCTGGTCCACAGGCTCGACCGCGACACCTCCGGCGTGCTGCTGCTGGGGCGCAGCCCCGGGGCGGCGGCCAAGCTGTCCGGCGCCTTCGCCCGGCGCAAGGCCAGGAAGACCTACTGGGCCCTCGTCTCGGGCAACCCGAAGCCCGCCGAGGGGGTGATCGAGCTGCCCCTGATGAAGACCGGCGTCGGCGACCGCGAACAGGTGGTGGCGGCCGATCCGAAGGACCCCCGCGCCGATCCGGCCGAGACCGAATACGTCACCCTGTCCCGCGCCGCCCACAGGGCCGCCTGGATGGCGTTGCGGCCCCACACCGGCCGGACGCACCAGCTGCGGGCGCATATGCAGGCCATCGGCCATCCGATCCTCGGCGATCCGCGCTACGGCAACGAGGCCAGCGCCGCCCTGTCGGGCGGCCTGAAGCTGCAGCTGCATGCGCGGCGCATCGTCTGCCCGCACCCGACGGGCGGGCTCCTCGACATCACCGCCCCGATCAGCCCCGAACTGCGGGCCGGTTTCGAGCGGTTCGGCTTCCATGAATCGGAATCCGAAGACGACCCCTTTACCCGGAGACCCAAGCGTTGACGCCCGACCAGGTCCGCCTTCTGAACACCGTCGAACACCACCTGGAGGGCGGCCGCCCGGACGAGGCGCAAAAGGTGCTCGACCGCGTCGCCCGCGAGATTCCCGACGCGCCCCGCGTCTGGTGGGCGCGGGCCACCCTGGCCCAGATGCGCGGCGACTCGGCCGGGGCGGAGTCCGCCCTGCGGCGCACCGCCGCCCTCGACCCCGCCGCGCCCTACGCCCTGACGGCGCTCGGCGAGCTGCTGTACGACCAGGATCGCGGCGAAGAGGCGAAAGCCGCTTGGCGCGAGGCGCACGAGCGCGATCCGCGCTTCCTGCCGGCGACCATGAGCCTGGCCGAATACCTGGTCTCCACCGGCGATCCGGCCGGCGCCGTGGCGGTGCTGGACCGGGGCCTTGCCGGCGGCCGCGATCCGGGGCTCTCCACCCTGCGGGCCCAGGCCCAGATGGAACGGGGCGAGACCCAGGCCGCCCTGGCCGACTATCGCGAGGCGGTGGCCGCCTCCAACGGCTCGCCCCAGGCGCTGCATAACCTGGCCCTGGCCCTGATCATCGCCGGCGAGGCTGCCGATGGTGAAGCGGTGGCGCGCCAGGCGCTGGCCCTCCAACCGACCACGGCCTCCCTCTGGCAGGTTCTGGGCCAGGCCCTCCTGGCCCGCGATGCGCTGTCCGAGGCCCAGGACGCCTTCGAGACCGGGCTCAAGCACGATCCGCAGCACCCGGGCTGCCACCGCGATCTGTCGCAGCTGATCTGGATGCGCACCGGCGAGGTGTCGGCGGCCCTGGCCCGCGTCGACGCCGCCCTGGAGGAGGCGAAGGGCTTTTCCCCGCTGACCGTGGTGAAAGGCAAGCTGCTGGAATACGTCGGCGATCTCGACGGAGCCCGCCAGGTCCTGGCGACGGCCGCCAACCTGCCGGGCGCGCCCAACTACCTGCTCTGCGCCGCCTCCCAGGTGCTGCTCGGGTCCGACCGGCTGCAGGCGGCGACGCTGGCCGCCCAGGCGGTCGGCCGCGCGCCCCGCGACACCTTCGGCCTGGCCACCCTGGCCCAGGCCCAGCTGGCGGCGGGGGACATCGACGGCGCCGAGCTGACCGCCGGCCGTATCCGCAGGCTGGCGCCGCTCGACCAGCACGGCCTGGCCCTGCAGGCCACCGCCTGGCGGCTGAAGGACGATCCTCGCTACCGCGCGCTCTACGACTATGACGCCCTGGTGCGCACTTCGGTCATCGACACCCCGGAGGGCTGGTCCGACCTGGACGGCTATCTCGCCGACCTGGAGAAGGCGCTGGCCAAGCTGCACGGGCACGAGGCCCATCCGATCGGCCAGTCGCTGCGCGGCGGCACCCAGACCAATGTCAGGCTGGAAAAGAGCGACGATCCCGCCATTCGGGCCTTCTTCCAGGCCATCGACGCGCCGATCCGGGCCTACATTGCCGGGCTGGGAGAGGGCGACGATCCCGTCCGCGGCCGGATCACCGGCGGCTACAAGCTGGCCGGCTCCTGGTCGATCCGCCTGCGACCCGGCGGTCATCATGTCGACCACCTGCACCACAAGGGCTGGATCTCCTCGGCCTTCTATGTGGCCCTGCCGGCCAGTGTGCGGGGCGAGGGCGACCAGGGCTCGCTGCGCTTCGGCCAGCCGGGGACACCGACGCGGCCGCCGGTCGAAGCGGAGTTCCGGGTCAAGCCGCGGCCCGGCCTGCTGGCCCTGTTCCCGGCCTACATGTGGCACGGCACCGATCCGTTCGAGGGCGAGGACGCGCGGCTGACGATCGCCTTCGACGTCGTGCCGGCCTAGGCGAGGCCGGTCACCGGCGCGACGCCGGCGCTGTCCGGGAACACGCTGGTGTCGAGAGTCCGCCGGTCGACGCCCAGGTGGTCGGCGAGCAGGCCCTTGAACAGGGCGCGGCTGTCGACGGTGGGGCGCAGGTCGCGGCCCTCGTAGAGGCTGGCGGCCTTAAGGGTCGGCCAGTCGCCGACGATGCCGCCTTTCTTCAGCGCGCCCCCGAGCAGCAGGCCGGCCGAGGCGGTGCCGTGGTCGGTGCCGTTGGTGCCGTTGACCCGGGCGGTGCGGCCGAACTCGGTGGCGAAGACCACGATGGTGTTCGACCATTCCCCCGCCAACCCCTCGCGCAGGCCCTCGGCCAGGGCGTCGAGATAGAGCAGGCGGTTGGCGAGCTGGCCCTGGGCGGCGCCCTGGTTGGCGTGGGTGTCGAAGCCGTCGGCCGAGAGGGCGACGACCTGGGGGCCGGCCGGCTGGGTCATGAAGCCGGCGACCACCCTGCCGATCCCCCTGGCGGCGCTCTGGCCTTGGCGGACGAGGCCCTGGACGCCCCCGCCCTGGCGGTCGCCGCCGCCGGGCACGCGGATCCCCGCCGTGGCCGTGGCGGCCATGGCCTCGGTCTCCAGGCCGCGTGCGAAGGCGGGCCCGAGCAGCGGGTCGGCGGCGTAGAGGTCCATCAGCAGGCCGGGCAGGCGCGGGCTGCCGTCCCAGGCGCCTCCGGGAGACCAGGAGCCGGCCTGGGCCGGCCCGCGGAGGATCAGAGGGGCGGTGGCGCCCACCGACAGGGCCTCGACCTTGCGGCCGCCGTTCATCGCCTGGACGGCGCGGTTCAGCCAGCCGCTGTCGGTGCTGTAGACGCCAGGGGCGCCGGTCTCCAGCACGTCCTGGGCCTCGAAGTGGGATCGGGCGCGGTCGGGGCTGGCCAGGGCCGGGACGATGCGGGCCTCGCCCTTCAAGGCCAGGGCGTGCATGCCGGCCAGGGCCGGGTGCAGGCCGAAGGTCGTGTCCAGCTTCAGGGCGGCGTCGCCGGGGATGGCGATGGTCCGGCGCAGGCCCTCGTATTCCGGGTCTCCTATCGGTGGAGCGACGCTGAGGCCGTCCATACCGCCGCGGCAGATGACGACGACCAGCTTGCGGCCGGCGGTGGGTTCGGCGGCGCGGACGCCGGCGCCGAGGAAGCCGAGGGCCAGCCCGGAGGCCAGCCCGGAGGCCAGCAGGGCGCGGCGGTCGATGTGGAGGCGGCTCATCGGCGCTGGAACTCCGGGGACATCAGAAGCAGGGACAGGGCCTCGGGCCGCGACTCGGCGCGGGCCACGGCCCTGGCGACGGGTTCGGTGAGGCGGGCGCCGAGGGCCTGTCTGGCGATGGCCTCCGGGTCGCGTTCGGGAGCGACGGCGGCCGAGAAGGCTTCTGCCCAGTTCATCCGCTTGACCAGGGCGTCGGGCGCCGCCCAATGGGCCGCCTCGTCCGGCCAGCCCTTGGGGGAGGGCGGGGCGAAGGGCTGCTGGCCCAGGCCCCGCAGCACGGCGAGATGCTCGATCGCCGCCGGCTGGCCCCCGATGGCGCGGTAGCCGGAGATGACGAACTCATAGGGTGTCTTGAGCTTGGCCGCTTCCGGGGCCCAGGCGTGGGGCGAGTCGATCAGGGCTCGGGCGACCTCGGCCAGGTGGCCGCCGCTGGCCAGCCAGGCCCTCTCCAGGTCGGCGACCAGGGCGGCCGGCGGATTGTCGGCCACGAAATGGCGGGCGAGCTTGGCGCAGACGAAACGGGCCGTGCGCGGATGGGCGGCCAGGTCCTTCATCACGGCGGCGGCCTGGTTCACCCCATCGTCGGCGTAGCGCCTGCCCATCACCGTCCTGGGACCGGGCTCGTGGGCCGCCTGCCGGAACACGAAGCGCCCCGAGCGCTCGCCTTCGCGCGGGCCGCCGACGCTCCAGCCGGTCAGGCAGTAGGCGAACTCGGTGACATCGGCCTGGGTGTAGCCCCCGCCGACGCCGACGGTGTGCAACTCGAGGACTTCGCGGGCGAGGTTCTCGTTGAGCCCGCCCAGCCGCCGGGCCTGCGGCCGGCGCTTCAGGGAGGCGACCGCCGGGGTGTTGGGGCCGATCGACTGGGCCTGGTCGAGGTAGAGCAGCATGGCCGGATGGGCGGTGGATGCGATCAGCAGCTCTTCGAACCGGCCGAACACCCGGGGGCGGATCGCCTCCCGCTCGAACGGCCCGACGGTGGTGGCCGTGACCAGCTTGACGCCGGAAACGGTGAAGTGATTGCACCAGAACAGCGCCCAGCGCTCGCGGAAGGCCGCGGGGGTCGTGGCGGCCAGCCGGGCCCGTTGGAGGAAGTCCTCGGCGCCGGTCTCGCGGATCATCCGGCCGGCGAGGCGCACGGGATCGCGGTCCGGGGAGACCTCCCCCTCGGCCGGGCCGGCCTCCTCCTGGCGCATCTGGCGGCGGTCCTGGCGGAACACCCGCAGGTCGGTGATCCGCTTCGCGCTGAGCTCGGAGGTCGGGAGGCCAAGGTCGGCGCCGCGCCCGACGATCTGCGCCGCCAGCCAGCCCTGCGGATCGCCCGCCGCCTCGGCCAGTTCACCCGGCCGGGCCCCGAGGCCGAACCGGGTGGCCGCGACGGCCGCGCGCATGTCCTTCGAAAGGGCCAAGGGATCCTCCTTGCAACGGACGCCCGCTTGCCCCACTTGCACGCCCGCGCGGCGCGCTTCCGTCGCGGAGGAGCAGACCATGGCGCTCAGGGGCCCGGACGACACCGTGCAGACCGCCAAGCGGTTCTACAAGGCCGTGACGGTCGAGCCCGTCGACGGCGGTTTCGCCGTGCGGCTGGACGGCCGCTCGCCCAAGAGCCCCGGCGGGATGCCGTTGGTGCTGCCGACCCGGGGGCTGGCCGAGCTGGCCGCGGCCGAATGGGCGGCGCAGGAAGCGTTCATCCTGCTGGCCGCCATGCCGGCCACGCGGCTGGCCTTCACCGCGATCGAGAAGGCCGCGGCCGCCCGTGAAGGGCTGGCCGCGGAGGTCGCCAGGTACGCCGGCTCCGACGTGCTCTGCTATTTCGCGACGGAGCCGGCGCAGCTCGTCGCCCAGCAGGCAGCG
The DNA here is from genome assembly GCA_035627755.1 of Caulobacter sp. Classification (GTDB taxonomy): domain Bacteria; phylum Pseudomonadota; class Alphaproteobacteria; order Caulobacterales; family Caulobacteraceae; genus Caulobacter. The sequence goes on from DASPLD010000217.1 coordinate 7,481, forward strand.
GCCTGGGAGCCGATCCTCGCATGGGCGGAGGCGGAGCTTGGGGTCCGGATGACCCGGGCCAGCGGGATCGTCCACTGCGCCCAGGACCCTGCCGCCCTGGGGAGGGTCAGGGATCACGCCCTGGCGCTCGACGACTTCTCGCTGATCGGCCTGGCGCACGCGACCCCCTTGCTGGGCTCGGCCCTGCTGGCGCTGGCGGTGCAGCGCGGACGCCTCAGCGGGGAGGCGGCCTACGACCTCTCACGGCTGGACGAGGCCTGGCAGGAGAGCCTGTGGGGCGTCGACGACGAGGCCGCCGAGCGGACGGCGAAGCTGCGGGCCGAGGCGGCCATGCTGGGCGCCTGGTTCGAGGCCTTGCGCTGACCGGGCGCTGACCCTGCGGGACGCTTGCGCCGTCCACGCCCGCCCTTTAACCCGTCCCCGTACGGTTGATAGGAGACGGGCGCGTGAAGGACATCCTCGAGGAGCTTGAACGGCGGCGTGAGCAGGCCAGGGCGGGCGGCGGCGAGCGCCGCGTGGCCAGCCAGCACGCCAAGGGCAAGCTGACCGCGCGCGAGCGGATCGACCTGCTGCTCGACGAGGAGTCGTTCGAGGAGTTCGACATGTTCGTCGAGCACCGCAGCCACGACTTCGGCATGCAGGATCAGAAGATCGCCGGCGACGGGGTGGTCACCGGCTGGGGCACCATCAACGGCAAGGTGGTCTTCGTCTTCTCCAAGGATTTCACGGTGTTCGGGGGTTCG
>DASPLD010000218.1:0-16072 GCA_035627755.1 Caulobacter sp.
CCGGGCGAAGGCCTGACCGGGGGCCCGGTCGTCCTGCCCAGCTTCGTCGGCCGGCGGGTGCTGGTGGTCGACGACAGCGCCGTCAACCGGGAGGTGGCCATCGAGGCGCTGGCCCGGCTGGGCGCAGCCAGCGAGACCGCCGAGGATGGCCGCCAGGGCGTCGAGGCGGCCCTGGCCGGCGGCTTCGACCTGGTGCTGATGGACGGCTCGATGCCGGAGATGGACGGCTACGAGGCCGCCCGCGAGATCCGTCGCCTGGAGACGGGGACCCGCACCCCGATCGTCGCCCTGACCGCCCATGTGGTCGGCGCCTCCGCCGAGGCCTGGCGCGAGGCGGGGATGGACGGGGTCCTGCACAAGCCGTTCACCCTGGCGGGACTGGCCGCCGTGCTGGGCGCCCATATGGAGGCCTCGGCAGAGGCCGTGGCGGCAACCGAATCCGTCGGCCCCGCGGACCCTCCGGCCAGCGACCTGCTCGATGCGGTGGTGGTCGGCGAGCTGGCCGGCATGGCCGCGGCGGGCAAGGTCGATTTCGTCGATCGGGTCCGCCGGCTCTATCGCGAGAATGCCCCGGGCGCCGTCGAAGCCTACCTGGACGCCGCCGCGGCCGGCGACATCGAGGCCGGGGCGCGGGCCGCCCACGCCCTCAAGTCGATGAGCCTCAATATCGGCGCCCGGGCCGTCGCCCAGGCGGCCGCGCGGCTGGAAGGCCGGGCCCGCGACCAGGCCAGCCTGGCGCTGGCCGACGGCGAAGCGCTCAAGGTCCTGCTCGCCGCCACCCTGGCCGCGCTGGAAGACCAGGCCCCGTCCCGCAAGGCCGCGCCCTCGATCAGCGCCGAGGACGCCGCCCTGACCCTGGCTCTGGCCAAGGCCGCCGAGCGGGGCGAGTTCAGCCTCGCCTACCAGCCGCAGTTCAGCCGGGACGGCCGCGAGGTGACCGGCTGCGAGGCGCTGCTGCGCTGGACCCACCCGACCCAGGGGCCGATCGGTCCCAACCGCTTCATCCCCCTGGCCGAACGGGCCGGGTTGATGGGGCCGATCACCCGCTGGGTGCTGCAGCGGGCGATGGAGGAGATGCAGGCCTTCGAGGGGCTGACCGTCAGCGTCAACGCCAGCGCCCTCGACGTCGCCGATCCCACCTTCGTCGACGACCTGTCGGCCCTGCTGGCTCGGCAGGGCTTCCCCGCCGAGCGGCTGGAGATCGAGCTCACCGAGACGGCGGTCCTGGCCGACGAGGAGGAGGCCAAGCGGGCCATCGGTCGCCTGCAGGGCCTGGGGATCAGCGTCGCCCTCGACGACTTCGGCATGGGCTACACCAGTCTCAACCAGCTCCGGCTCTACCCCTTCGACAAGCTGAAGATCGACCGCTGCTTCATCGTCGGCTGCCCGGGCGACACCACCAGCGCCACCCTGGTCCATGCGGTGATCAGCGTCGGTCGCGCCCTGGGCATGAAGGTGGTCGCAGAGGGGGTCGAGACCGAGGAGCAGCGCAAGTTCCTCGGCGTCGCCGGCGTCCACGCCTTCCAGGGCTACCTGTTCGCCAAGCCGATGCCGGCCCACCTGATGCGGGACCTGTGGGAAGGACGGCAGGCTCGCGCGGGCTAGACCGACCCCATGGGCTGGCGCCGAATCGCGCGCTGGGGCTTAGCTTTCCAGGACCTTCGGGTTGGGAGAGGCCGAATGCCAGAGTCCGGGCCAGAGAGGGGAGCGTCGGCTGGCGGCCTGCGCGGCCGCCTCTACCGCCAGCTCGATCCGGAAGCCCGCCGCAGGGGCCTGTCGCCGACCAACTGGGCGCTGGCGGTGCTGATCGTCTTCGCCTCCGTCGTGGCCATCATCGCGACCGAGCCGACGATCTATGAGCGGGCGGCCAGGGCGTTCGTTGTCGCCGAACTGGTGTTCGGCGGCATCTTCCTGGTCGAGTACCTGGCCCGGCTGTGGGTGGCGCCCGAGCGGCCGAACACACCCGGTCCCTGGCGGGCCAGACTCAGCTTCATGCTGTCGTTCAGCGGGATCATCGACCTCCTGACCATCATCGCCACCCTGACGCCGGGCGCCCCGGCCGGCCCGCTGTTGCGGGCGTTCCGGCTGCTTCGGGTGCTGCGGCTGGCCAAGCTCGGGCGGATGTCCTCGGCCTGGCGGCATATGGGCGAGGCGATCGCCTCCCGGCGGACCGAGCTGTTCCTCAGCCTGTTCGCGGGTGTGGGGTTGATGGTGTTTTCGGCGACCCTGCTCTACCTGGTCGAGGGCGACGCCCAGCCGGACAAGTTCGGCTCCATCCCCCGCGCCCTCTGGTGGGCGGTGGCGACCCTGACCACCATCGGCTACGGCGACATCTATCCGATCACCCCGCTCGGCAAGCTGCTGGCCTCGGTCACCGCGGTGACCAGCATCGGCCTGATCGCCCTTCCGACCGGCATCCTGGCGGCGGCCTTCAGCGACGCCCTGGCCCGGCACCGGGCGGCCGCAGAAACCTCGGAAGACTAGAGCGGGTCCCGACGGGATGGATTCAAATCGGCCGCTCCAATCTCTTGCCTCCCGCGCCGTCCGGGCCCGTGTGCCGGTTTCCGATTGTCAGCCGGCCTGCCGGGCGTAGGCTTCCGAAAGCCGCTGATAGTCCGCCATCTCGGGAAAGCCCTCGAAGCTGTGCGGGGCCGGCGTCTTCGCCCAGGGGAAGCCCTCCGCGGTGCAGGTTTCAATGAACGGCGTGAAGCCGCGGGCATCGTCGAGCATCGGAGCACGGACGTTGACGAACCAGTCCATCCCCTCCGGCCGGGTGAAGAGCCAACTCATGCAGTGGGGGCAGTGGAAGTGGCTGGTCGCGCCGTGCAGCCCTCCGATCACGGGCTGCCCCTCCGTGACCTCGAACCCGGCGCTGGGCACGGCCAGGCTCAGGGAGTAGGGGCCGGCGGTCATCCGCTGGCAGCCCTTGCAGTGGCAGGCCATGGTCAGCATCGGCGGGGCGCTGATTGTGAAGCGGATCTGGCCGCAGCGGCAGCCACCGGTCCAGGGCAGGGTGGAGGAGTTCATGCGCGGTTCCTTGTCGGCAGCCTCAGCACGCTAGAGCAGGGTGCGATTTGATGGAATCAAACCGCGCTGCTCCAGGTTTTTTCGCGGTCGCGCCTTTGATCCGATGACCGGTTCCCACCAATCGGGACGCGCTCTAGCTGAACACCGCGATATTCTGGCGGCCGATGACCAGCGGTCGCCCGGCCTCGTCCCACAGGGTCATGGCCTGGCTGGAATAGCCCTCGCGGGTGACTTCGGCGCTGGAGCGCAGCAGGCGCCAGCCGCGGTCGGAGGCGTCGGCCGGGGGCGGAGGCAGGATGTCGACCATCCAGGTCATGGTGCTGATCGGGGCGGAGACGGTCATCAGCCGGACGGCCGCCGGGGGCGGGGTGTCGGCCAGGGCGATCAGGGCCGGGGCGCCCATGCCGGCGGCCGGGTCCCGGTGGCGGGCCCAGAGCAGGAGGTCGGGCCGCTGCGCGCTCTCGCGGGCCTCGCGGCTGAACACGGCGACCCCATCCGCCGGGCGGATCTCGAAGTTGGCCACGAAGCCCGGACCCTTGCCCTCCGGATGGAGCGGGGAACACCGGTCGGGATCGACCGTCGCCGGGGCGGCGAGGTCGGTATCGTCGATGGCGCTCTGCCGGGCGGCGCCGAAGGTCAGCAGGGCGCGGGTGGCGAGGCCCGCCTCGCCATGGAGGTCGGCCTGGACGAACACCGTCGACTTGCCGCGGCGCAGGACCACGCTCTCGAGGCGGAACGGCCCCGAGGCCGGGCCGATGAAGGCGAACTGCCCGGACCGCAGCGGCGGAGCGCCTTCGCCGATGGTCTGCTGCGCAGAGGCCACGCAGAGGGCGGCGCTGATGCCGCCGAACAGGGTGCGGCCCTGGCCCCAGTCCTCGGTGACGGTCAGGGTGGAGCCGTCGGGGGCCTGCGCCAGCTGGGCCATCAGGGTGGTGAAGGGGGTGGTCATGGGTCGTGCGTAGTCAATCGCAATGGACAGGGCAAGGCTGACCGACGGTCAGGCCGCTTCTTCCGCCACGAAGCCCTTCCAGCCGGCCATGTAGTCCTGGAAGGCGGGACCCAGGCCCTCGCCCGCCAGGTAGGCGCGGGTCACCGGCAGGCCGACCGGCTTGAAGCCATCCTCGGCGGCGGCGCGCAGCGGCCAGTCGTGGTGCAGGATGGCGGCGCGGCCGAGCAGGACGTAGTCGACCCCCTTGCCCAGAAGCTCCGCCGCCTGGGCCGGGTCCATGATCTTGCCGGCGACGCCGAGGCGGCAAGCGCCGCGCGGCAGGTCGGTGAACCAGTCGAGCAGGGACCGTTCCTGGAACTCCGGGTCGACCGGCGCCTTGCCGACGTCCCACAGGCTCATGTCCAGGAAATCGATGTCGTGATGCAGCATCAGGTCGCCGGCGAACCGGCGGATCTCCGGCAGCTTCAGGTCGAACCGCTCCGGCGACAGCCGCACCCCCACGATGAAATCCGGGCCGCAGCGCTCGCGAACGGCGCTGAGGATCTCCCGGACGATCCGGGTGCGGTTCTCCAGCGAGCCGCCCCACTGGTCGGTGCGCTGGTTGACGCCGGCCGAGAGGAATTGGCAGAGGACGTAGCCGTGGGCGCCGTGCAGCTCGACGCCGTCGAACCCGGCGGCCCTGGCGCGCAGAGCGGCGGCGATGAAGTCGTCGCGCAGCTGTTCCACCTCCTGGCCGGTGAGGGCGCGCGCTCCGAACTCGGCGTTTTCGGAGGGGCAGACCGGCGCCTCGCCGATCAGCTCCGCAGGCGAGCGCATGCCGGCGTGGTGCAGCTGGACGATGGCGATGCTGTCGTTGGCCTTGATGGCCGCGGCCAGCCGGGTGAGCCCCGGCAGGTGGTCGTCCGACCAGATGCCGAGTTGGCCGGGAAAGCCCTGGCCGATGCGCTGCACATGGGCCGCGCAGGTCATGGTCAGCCCGAAGCCGCCCTCGGCCCGCTTCACCAGCCAGTTGAATTCGTCCTCGGACATCGTGCCGTCGGCATGGCTCTGCAGGTTGGTCAGCGGGGCCAGCATCAGCCGGTTCTTCATCGCCGGTCCGTGGGCGAAGGTCAGCGGCTGGAACAGGGCGGCAAGGTCGTTCATCGGGAACTCCGGCTATGGCCGACTGATAGCGGCGCGACCCTGGGGCAGGGAAGAGAAGGAATTCTGGGGGCGGCTGCAGGCGCTGGGACCAAGGAGGAGCCCGGAGTTTCTTCGGATGGGCCCTCTGGTGTAGAAGCTCTGTCCCAACAGAGCCGAGCCTGCCCCATGACCGACCTCGCCCCGTCCGCCATCGCCCCTGTCTCCTACGGCCGCTATGACGGCGATTTCACGGGGTTCTCCAAGGACCTCGGCGACAGCTTCCGCCGGTACGGGTTCGCGGTGGTCTCCGACCACGGCATGGGCCAGTCGAAGATCGACAGCGCCATCGACAAGGCCAAGCAGTTCTTCGCCCTGCCGGAAGAGGTCAAGAAGCGGTACTTCGTCGAGGGCGGCGCGGGTCAGCGCGGCTACACCCCGTTCGGCATCGAGACCGCAAAGGGCGCCCAGCACTTCGACCTCAAGGAGTTCTGGCACGTCGGGCGCGAGCTGCCGCCGGGGCACAGGTACGCCGCCGAAATGCCGGCCAACCTGTGGGTCACCGAGGTTCCCGGCTTCAAGGACGAGCTCCTGTGGCTGTTCAACGCCCTGGACGGCATGGGCGGGCGGATCCTGCAGGCCATCGCCGCCTACCTTGGCCTCGACCGCCACACCTTCGACCCCCAAGTCAAGGACGGCAACTCGATCCTGCGCCTGCTGCACTATCCGCCGGTCCCGTTCGACGGGCCCAACGAGCGGGCCGGGGCGCACGAGGACATCAACGCCATCACCCTGCTGCTGGGAGCCGAGGAGGGCGGGCTGGAGGTGCTGGACCGCGATGGCCGCTGGCTGCCGATCAATCCGCCGGCGGGCTCTCTGGTGATCAACATCGGCGACATGCTCAGCCGGGCGACCAACGACGTGCTGCCCTCGACGACCCACCGGGTGGTCAACCCGCCGCCGGAGCGGCGCGGGGTGCCGCGCTATTCGACGCCCTTCTTCCTCCATTACGCGCCCGACCACCTGATCGAGACCCTGCCGGGCTGCGCCACGGCGGAGCGGCCCAACCGGTACCCCGACCCGATCACCGCCGACCAGTTCCTCAAGCAACGGCTGGCCGAGATCAAGCTCGGGTAGGGCCGCGCCCACGCAATCTTAACAAGGCCGTCCCTAGAGTGGCCCTTCGCTGGGGAAGGGGCCTGCCCATGGCGCGCGAGGCGCCGGTGTCGACGAATCCGGAAGAGCTGACGGTGGTGCGATCACTCGACCTGGCGGCGCTGCGGCCGCAGATCGAGCGGGTTTGCCGGCTGGCGGCGGCCCTGTCGGGCGCCGACCACGCCTACGTCGTGCTCAACGAGGATGGCCACATCTGGCACTCGGCGTTCGGCGAGCTGCCCGAGGAACTGGTCGACGCCGACGATTCGGTCAGCGCCCGCTCGGAGGACGGCGCCTGGCTGGAGGACGGCCTGGTCTCGGTCCCGGACCATCCCTGGGTGATTGGCTGGCCCTACGCCCGGTTCTACTGCGCCACGCCCTTGAGGCTGTCGAACGGCCTGCGGATCGGGGCGCTCTGTGTGCTGGGCGGCCAGCCGAGGCCGCGGGACGCGGCCATCGAGGCCCGGCTGGCCGACTGCGCCGGGATGCTCAGCGAGGCCATCGAGCGCCTGCGCGCCGAGCGGGCTCGCGAGGACGCCGACCGCGAGGCCCGGGCCGCCGTGGCGCTCAAGGAGGCGGTGATGGGGGCGGCGCCGGTGGCCCTGTCGCTGGCCGATCGCGACCTGCGGCTGGTCTACGTCAACGACCGCTGGTGCCGCGACACCGGCCTGACCCGCGAGCAGGCGCTGGGCGTCCATGTCGGCGAGCTGTTCCCCGAGGCCTATGCGGAGCTGAAGGACACCTACCAGCGCTGCCTGGAAGGGGAGACGGCCTCCTCGGACCGGGTGCGGGTGGCGTCCGCACGCGGGGCCGACCGCTGGCTGAAGGCCGAGATCGCCCCCTGGCGTGACGCCGACGGCCGGATCGCCGGGGTCATCGCCATGAGCCATGAGATCAGCGACGTGATCGGCGCGCTGGAGCGCTCCGAGCGCTCCGAGCAGCGGCTGAAGCTGGCGCTCGAGATCGCCGACGTGCTGGTCTATGAGGTCGACTACGAGGCCGGTGAGCTGCGCGTCGAGGGGGCGGAGGACACCTTCTTCGGCGGGGCGATCACCTACGACGTCATCAGCCGCGACGCCTGGACGGTGGTGCATCCCGACGACAAGGGTCCGGCGATCGCCGCCTGGAACCGGCACCTGGCCGAGGGGACGCCCTTCCGCACCGAATACCGGATGGTGGCGCCGGACGGGCGCGAGGTCTGGGCCTTTTCCGGCGCCGAACTCACCCTGCGCGACGACGGGCGCCCGGCCCGGCTGCTGGGGATGCTGAAGAACATCACCGACCGCAAGCGCTCGGAAGCCCAGGTCGCCGAGGCGCGCGATGTCGCCGAGGCCGCCAGCCGGGCCAAGAGCGAGTTCCTGGCCAACATGAGCCATGAGATCCGCACCCCGCTGAACGGGGTGATGGGGGTGGCGGCGGCCTTGGCGCGGACCGAGCTGACCGGCGCCCAGGCCGAGATGGTCGAGCTGATCCAGGGCTCCGGGCAGACCCTGGAAGCCATCCTGTCGGACCTGCTGGACCTGGCGCGGATCGAGACGGGCAGACTGGAGCTGAAGGCCGAGACCTTCGCCCTGGGGGCCAGCCTGCGGGCGGTCGGGGATCTCTTCCGGCCGCTGGCGACGGACAAGGGGCTCGCCTTCGAGGTCGACATCGACCCGGCCGCCGAGGCCTGGTTCGAGGGGGACGCGGTGCGGCTGCGCCAGGTGGTCGGCAACCTGCTGTCCAACGCCGTGAAATTCACCGCCGACGGCCAGGTTTCGCTGTCGGCCCGCATCGACCAGGGGCAGCTCAGCCTCAGCGTCAGCGACAGCGGCATCGGCTTTGACGCCGAGTTCGGGGCCCGGCTGTTCGACCGGTTCGAACAGGCCGACGGCTCCATCACCCGGCGGTTCGGCGGCACCGGCCTGGGGCTGGCCATATCGCGGCAGTTGGCCACGGCGCTCGGTGGCGCGCTGTCGGCGGAGTCGGAACCCGGGGTCGGCTCGACCTTCCTCCTGACCTTGCCGCTGACGCCGGCCCCGGCGCCGGCCGCCGCGGCTCCGGCCGCGCCGGCCCTGCCGGAAGCCGGGCGGTCCCCGCGGGTGCTGCTGGCCGAGGACCATGCGGTCAACCGCCGGGTCGTGCAGCTGTTGCTGGAGCCGGTCGGGGTCGAGCTGACCTGCGTCGAGAACGGGGCCGAGGCCGTGGCCGCCGGCCTGGCCGGCGGCTATGACCTGATCCTGATGGACCTGCAGATGCCGGTGATGGACGGCCTGACCGCCATCCGGACGATCCGCGCCGCCGAGGGCCCGGACCGGACCCCGATCTGGGCCCTCTCGGCCAACGCCCTGCCCGAGCACGTTCGCGCCTCGGCCGAGGCCGGCGCCGACGGCCACCTGACCAAGCCGATATCGGCCGACGCCCTGTATGCGGTGCTGCAACAGGCCTGCGTCGAAACCGAAGAGGCGGCGGCGGCCTAGGCCCGCAGGCCCGTCCGATCCCCAGAGCTTGCCCTCCCCGTCGCCGGCATGACCCGGCGCCTGCCCGGAGCGGCGCGCGATTCCGTAGTCGCGCGTTCTAGCGCGAGATCCGCAGGTTGGCGATCTCGCCGGCGATGGTCTGGAAGACGTTGTTGAGGTCGTCGCTGTCCTGGACATCGAAGTACCGGTCCGGACTGGAGGCGCATTTGCGCAGCAGGCTGCTGGCGCCCGACCTCACCTCGACCCGGACGGTGTAGACCACCACCCCCTTGGCCTTGATGTTCTCGCAAAGCAGCTCCAGCCGCTTGTCCATCCGGGCGGTGCGGGCGCCCTCGCCGCCGCTGGTGATCCCCAGGCGCCCCTGCCAGATGTAGCCGAGGCTGTTGTAGCTGGACGCGTTGTCGTTGGAGGCGGTGCTCATGACGTTGTCGCCGTCCGTCATGATCAACACGATCTTGGTCAGCTTGGGGGTCCCGTAGGCGGCGCCGTCGCCGAACGGCCCGCCGGGCGAGAGCAGGTTCCAGCCCCAGACCGTTCCCAGCGGGATATTGGTGTTGCCCGTCGCGACCATGCCGTCCACCAAGCTCTTGAGGCCCGACCAGTTGCTGGTCAGCCGCATGATCGGCTGCATGTCGCAGCCGCGGTTGGGCCCGCGGCCGGAGCCGCTGGGGGGCTGGTCGTACTTGCCGACGAAGCCCTGGGGGATGCGCCAGTCGCTGGCGCTGTGCTGCTCGTCGGGCAGGTAGTCGTTGGCGAAGCTGCCGAAGTCGCCGTTGGCGTAGCCGGACTTGCTCCGGGAGTCCGGCTCGTCCGGCGCGAAGTAGGGGGTGTAGAGGGTGGCCGGCGCGGCGGTGCTGGGGGCGGTGTCCTGCACGTCGTAGGGCTGGGCCCGGCTCTCCACGCAGCCGCCCCAGGACACGCCCATCTGGCTGAGCAGGGTGAAGCGGTTGGCGTTGACGGCGGCGCCGGTCGCCCGGTCGAAGAAGATCTCCCGGTTGATCGGGGCGGCGCCGGCCTGGTCGATCCAGGACTGGTGGCGGTAGGTCGAGCCCACCTTGACCGCCTGGGAGAAGGGCACGATGCCGATCTTCACCGGGTTGGGCTCGCTGGAGCGGGCGGCGCTGGCCGCCAGGGTGTCGATCAGGTTCTTGGCGGCCAGCTTGAGGTTGCTCAGCTTCGAGCCGGCCATCGAGCCGGTGTTGTCGAGCACCAGGGCCAGCTCGATCCGGTTCATCGAGCGCAGCACCTCCGACCTGGCGCCGACCAGCATGTCGCGCTGCAGCCAGAGGTTGGCGATGATCGGCTTGACCTCCATCTGCGCCGTGGCGCTGACCGCCGAGCCGCCGCTTCCGGTCAGCTTGAAACTGGAGCCGATCAGCCTGGCGTCCTTGAGGGTTCCCAGCTGGGCGACGAGCACCCGCTGGCCGACGGCCTGGACCTCGGCGTCCGTCGTGGCCTTGGAGCGGGCGGCGTAGATGGCCGCGGCGTCCAGCGCGTCCTGCAGCGAGCGCTTCTCGGTGCTGGCCCGGTTGATGTCGAGCAGGCCGAACACCAGCACCGCCAGCACCAGGCCGCCGACCGCCACCGGAACGGCGACGTTGCCTTCCCGGCGGCGCAACAGCGAAACCAACATGCGAGCCATGACCGGAGCCCCCGAATGACAGGGCTGGGATCATGCGCCAAAGGCGTAAAGGAAGGCCTGCGCTACCTCGAGATCCGCAGGGACTGGATGTCCTGGCCGATCGCCTTGAAGGCGGTCTTCAGGGCCGTGCCGCTGTTGGGCAGGTAGGCGGAGCCGCTGGTGGCGCAGGAGTTGAGCATGTCGGTGACATCGGCGCTGCTGGAGATGTTGAAGCCTACCGTATAGATGACGATGCCCTTCAGCTTCATCGCCGCGCACATCGCCTTGGCCTGGGTGAAGCCGTCGCCGTTGGTGGCCGCGCAGTTGATGGCGTGGCCGTCGTAGCTGCTCACCCCGACGCTGGTCTGGTTGGACAGCACCCCGTTGCAGTAGGTGGTGTTGAACTCGCCGTCGGTCATCAGGATGACCACCTTCTTGGTCTCCGGGGCGCTGTAGGCGGCCGGCGCGGAGGTTCCGCCGAAGATGTTGGTGAAGTTGGGCGAGACGGCGAACCAGCCCCATTCCAGGCCGATCTGGCCGGCGGTCGAGCCGTGGGCGACGTAGGCGTTGATCTTGGTCTTCAGGGTGGCCTTGGCGCTCGACAGCCCGGTCATGGTCGCCGTCAGGCAGGAGTTGGAGCCGCTGGCCGCGTAGTTGAGGCCGACCGGCGAGGTGGCCAGGGAGACGTCGGTCTGCTTGTTGGCTCCGGTCCGTTCGCTGACGCAGGTGCTGATCTCCTGCACGTAGGTGGAGCCGTTGCGACCGGTGTAGCGGTAGTACTGGCAGCCGTAGGTCGTGCACCAGGCCGAGCCGTTGGAGCTGAAGGCGTCGTAGTCGGGCCCGAAGCTGTTATCGAGCCAGAAGGTATTGGCCGTCTGGTTCTTGACCTGCCAGGTCCTGTTGTTGAGGTCGGTCATGCCGCCGACGCCGGTGATGCGGACCCAGGCGTCGTTGGCGAAGCCGTGGCCGTTGGCGGTCACCACCACCTCGCAATCGGTCGCCTGGCACTCGGTCGCGCGCGGGGTGTTGCCGGTCTGGAAGCTGTTCCAGCTGCTGGAATTGGTGTTCTGAAGCTGGAAGGTGTTGGTCTGCTTGTTGGCGACCGTATAGACGTTGCCGTTGACCTGGGTCATGCCCTTGACGCCGCTGATGTAGACGCGGTCGCCGTTGGCGAAGCCGTGGTTGGCGGCGGTGACCACCGCCGGGTTGGCCTTGGTGATGCCGGTGATCGTCTTGGCCGAGCCGCTGGCCCAGGAGGCGCCGCTGATCGTCTTGGCGGCCGGGATGGCGCCGCGCGCGGTCGCGGCCTGGCTATCCAGGTTGACGCCCATCGAATAGGGCACCAGGGCGACCTTGGAATAGTAGGGGGTCTGGACGTCGCTGATGACCAGGTCGACCAGCTCTCCGGCCGCCGTCTTCAGGTCGGCCAGGGGGGTGCCGACCATCGAATAGGTGATGTCGAGGACCAGGGCGACCTCGAGGTTGACCGCCGAGCGCAACACCTCCGAATGGGCGCCGATGCTCATGTTGCCCTGCAGCCAGAGATTGGCCACGACCGGCGCCACCGACATCGAGGCGTCGGCGACAACGGTGTTGTCGTTGTTTCCGCTCAGGGTGAAGGTGGCCGAGACCAGCGCGCCGTTGTCGGAGTCGGAACTGGACAGCTGGGCGGCCAGGGCGGCGTCGCCGATCGTGTCGGCCTCGGCGTCGGTGTCGGCGTCTGACTTGGCGACGATCAGGGCGGCGGCGTCGAGCGCGTCCTGAAGATTGCGCTTGGACATGCTGGCCCGGTTGACGTCGATCAGCCCGAGGGACAGCACGGCCAGGGGCAGCGCGATCAGGGCGAAGTTGAGTGCGATCCCCCCGTGCCGCGCACGGAGAAACCGCCGGAGGAAGCCTCCGGGCTCCCGCAGGTCACGCGCACGCGGATCGGGGTTGGTCATCAGCGGGTCCATTCTGGAGGCCAGGCTACCCCCCGGTTGGTAAAGGAACCGCCCAAGGAAGAGGGTGAACGAGGGGTAACTCCGGGGTCATTTGAGGATTCTCAGGTTCTCGATCGAACCGGCGATGGCGTCGAACACCGCGTTCAGCTGGCTGGCGTCCTGCACGTCGTAGAATTTCTCGGCGGAGGAGGCGCAGTTCCGCAGCAGACTGGAGTCGCCGCTCGTGACCTCGACCCGCACCGTGTAGAGGACGATGCCCTGGGCCTTCATGTTGGCGCAGAGGGTCGCCAGCCGCCCATCCATGGCCGAGCGGCGCTGGCTGGCGCTGCCGGAGGTGATCCCCAGCCGACCCTGCCAGATGTACCCCAGCGAGTTGTAGAGCGAGGCGTTGTTGTTGCCGGTCGATCCCATGGTGTTGTCGCCATCGGTCATCAGGATGACGATCTTCTGCGACTTGGGCGCGCCGTAGGCCCGGCCGTCGCCGAACGGGGCGTTGGGACTGAGCAGGTGCCAGCCCCACATCAGGCCGAGCGGGATGTTGGTGTCGCCGACCGCGACCATGGCGTCGATGCCGGTCTTCAGGCTCGCCCAGTCGGTGGTCAGCCGGGTGACCGGCGAGAGCTGGCAGCCGGCGTTAGGTCCCCAGAGATAGCCGGTGTCGGTGTTGATCCCGGTCCGGGCCGGCGCCTGGACGTATTTGGCCACATAACCCTGGCGGAACTTCCAGTTGGTGTTGGTGGTCACGTCCGGCAGGTAGCTGTTGTAGTAACCGCTGGCGCTCGGCTCGTCCGGCGCGAAGAAGGGGGTGAACAGGGTGGCTGGAGCGGCGACGTCCGGGGCGGTGTCCTGCACGTCGTAGGGCGCCTGGCGGCTCTCGACGCAGCCGCCCCAGCCGACCCCCATCTGCTGCAACAGGGTGAAGCGATTGGCGCTGCTGTTGAAGATCTGGTCGTTGATCGGCGAGGCGCCGTTCTGGTCGATCCAGCTGGAGTGGCGATAGGCCTCACCGACCCTGACGGTCATCGAGAAGGGTGCGATCGCGATCTTGACCGGATCGGCTTCGCTGCTGCGGGCCGCGGCCCTCGACAGGGTGTCGATCAGGTTCTTGGCGGCGGTCTTCAGGTTGCTGAGCTTGTCGCCCTTCATCGAGCCGGTGGTGTCGAGCACCAGAGCCAGTTCGATCTTGTTCACCGAGCGGGTGACTTCGGCCTTGGCTCCGACGGCGATGTCGCCCTGCAGCCAGAGGCTGGCGATCGTCGGCGCGACCTCGGCCGAGGCGGTGGCGATCACCTTGTTGCCTTCGGCGCGGAAGCTGGAGCCGGTCAGGGTGGCCTGAGAGCCCTGCATGTTGGCGGCCATGGCCGCATCGCCGACCTGGTCCAGCCCGGCGTCGGAGTACTGGCTGGAGCGGGCGGCGGTGAGGGCGGCGGCGTCCAGGGCGTCCTGCAGCCTGGTCTTGGCCGCCGAGGCGTTGGCGATGTCGACCGCCCCCATGGTCAGCACCAGCAGCGGCGCGCCGAGGAAGGCCGCCTGCACGGCGATGGCGCCGTCATCCCGCTCCGCGAACGACTTCAGCCGCTTCCATGCGGCAGTGGTCCATCGCCCCAGCATGCCCTTCGAGCCCCGACCCTGCGGACACACCTGTCCGTCGAGCCGAAACTCTGCGTCAGCGCGGTAAACAGACCATCCTAAACGCTAGGTAAAATTCTTCACAACCTTAAGGAGTTTTCACCATGTGCGCATAGGTCAGGGATTTCAGCGGGTTGGGGCGGGCGCGCGACGGCCAGGCGCGCAGAAAAAGGGCTCCCGCGACGATTTCGCGGGAGCCTGGATCCGGCGGTTCAGAGCCGACGGCCTACCAGCCGCACTTCCGGCCCTTGTTCTGGGCCGTCAGCCACTTGTTCAGCGGGGCGAAGTACTCGGTCACCGCACTGGCGTCGGTGCGGGTCTCGCCGGTGAAGGCGGCCAGGGCCTCGGGCCAGGGCTTGGACTGGCCCATCTCCATCATGGCGTTGAACTTCGCCCCCACCTCCTTGTTGCCATACACCGAGCAGCGGTGCAGCGGGCCCTTCCAGCCGGCCTGCTTGCAGGCGGCCCTGTGGAACTGGAACTGGTAGACGTGGGCCAGGAAGTAGCGGGTGTAGGGCACGTTGCCCGGCACGTGATACTTAGCGCCCGGGTCGAAGGCGTTGGCCGGTCGCGGGCCGGGCGGGGTGATGCCCTGGTACTGGGTGCGCAGCTTCCACCAGGCGGCGTTGTAGTCGGCCGGCTTCACCGACCCGTCGTAGACCTGCCAGCGCCAGCGGTCGACCAGCAGGCCGAAGGGCATGAAGGCGATCTTGTCGAGCGCCATCTTCAGCAGGAAGGGATTGTCGCCCTCCGCCCCCGGCACCGTGTCCAGCAGGCCGATCTGGTTGAGATAGGTGGGGGTCAGGGCCGAGAGGCCGACGAAATCGCCGATCGCCTCGTGGAAACCATCGTTGGCCCCGCCCTTGAAGATGAAGGGCTGATCCTTGTAGGCGCGCTGGTAGTAGTTGTGCCCCAGCTCGTGGTGGACGGTGTAGAAGTCCTCGGCGTTGACCTTGGTGCACATCTTGATGCGCAGGTCGTCGCGGTCGTCGAGGTCCCAGGCCGAGGCGTGGCAGACCACCTCGCGGCCCTCTGGGCGGACGATCTGGCTGCGGGTCCAGAAGGTTTCGGGCAGCGGGGCCAAGCCCATCGAGGTGTAGAAGGCCTCGCCGGTCTTCACCATCTTGGTGGCGTCATAGCCCTTGTCGACCAGCAGCTTGTCGAGGCTGTAGCCGGCGGCGTCGTCGGCGGGCTTCACGATCTCATAGATGTTGCCCCACTGCTGGGCCCACATGTTGCCCAGCAGGTCGGCGCGGATCGGGCCGGTCTTGGGCTGGACCGCGTCGCCGTACTCGGCGTTGAGCTCGGCGCGGACGTAGCAGTGCAGGTTCTTGTAGAAGGGCTCGATCTGCTTCCACAGCCGGTCGGTCTCGGCGGCGAAGGCGTCCGGCGCCATGTCGTAGCCGGAGCGCCAGAGGGCCCCGGTGTCCTTGTAGCCGAGGGCGCGGCTGCCCTCGTTGGCCAGGTCGACCAGCTGGGCATAGTCGGCGGTCATCGGCGGGGCGATCGAATGCCAGCCTTCCCAGACGGCCTTCAGTTCCTCGGGCTTGCGGCTGGAGGCCATCACGTCCTCGGCGTCGTTGAGGGTGATCTGCTTGCCCTGGAACTCGAACTTGCCGGTCGAATAGGTGCTGTCCAGCCGCCCGGCGATGGTCGCCATCTGGTCGGCGGCGCCGGGCCGCTGGGGCGCCGGCAGCACCAGGGCGCGCTTGAGGATGTCGAGCTTGCGCCGGGTGACCGGGTCGGCGTTGGTCTTGTCGTATTTGGCGGCGTCGATGGCCGCGCGGGTGGCCATGTCGGTGAACTCCGCGCTGGCCTTCGCCTCCAGCCACATGGTGTCCTCGGTGATGTAGGTGGCCCGCACCCAGGCGGCCTTGGCGGCGTATTCGGACGCCTTGGCCATGTCCGCCTCGACCTTCTCGACGAAGGCCTTGGCCTCCTCGGCCGAGGGAACCGGCTGGGCGGCGGCGGGGGCCGGAGCGGGCTGGATGGCGGCGACGGCGGCGAGCCCGCCGGTCAGCGCCAGGGCCGCCGCGGCGGCCATCAGAGTCGTCTTCTTCATGGGACGCTTCCTTGGGTGGATTTGGGGTGCGGCAAGGGAGCGCAGGGGGACGGCGAGGTCAAGTTTATCAATTCCTCCCCCGTCGCTGTGCGCCGGAGGAGGAATTTT
>DASPLD010000219.1:0-3901 GCA_035627755.1 Caulobacter sp.
CAGGCGCCGCCGAAGTCTTCGCCCAGCCGGACGGCGCGGACCCTGTCTGCCGCCTGCTCCACGACTTCGAAGCGTGTGCGGAGCATCAGGCCATGCATCGCGTAGCGCGCGGCGCCGGGAGCCTTGCCGCCCCAGTTCGCGGGCAGGGTCAGGGGGCCGTACGGCGAGGAGGCCGTGACGGTCCGGCCGTCCGGCGACAGCCGCCCGGCGATCCGGTTGGCGAATGGCAGCAGGATCGCGCCGCCGAACGCGAAGCCGGCGTCGCCATGCGGGTCCCGAGGGTCCTCAAGGCGGCGGACGGCTTCGTCGAGCGGAGGACAGACCACCAGGTCGACCTCGCCGATCGCCGGCAGCTGGGCGCGCAGCCGCAGCAGCATCATTCCGCGGCTGGGAACCAGATCGGCGCTGACCAGCCCCGGTCCGGGTCCCGGCCCGGCCCGGAGGGTGATCAGGGGAGCGCCGCCGACGGTCGGCCGCGCGGCGTCATGGGCCGGCATTGGCATCCTGGGCCGGTTGGCCGAGAAGCTGTTCGGCCTGCGCCGGCGGCAGGCCCGGACCATCGTCATCGCAGCCCGACGTCGCGGCGACCGGCACGGTCAGGCAGACGCTCTGGGTCGGCAGCACGTCGCGCCAGTCGGCGATCAACTGCTTGTAGGCCTTGCCGACCGCGCGGATCTCGCGATTGAGGTCGAACAGGCCGAGCGGATTGACCCGGCCATTCTGCTCCCGGAGCGCGGTGTCCCAGTCCACCTGGTCGGTCAGGCTGTACCAGGTGAAGCCAACGGTCGGCACGCCGTCGTTGCGCACCCGCAGGACGTTGGCCCACTGCTTCCACAGCCAGTTGACCGCCTCGTCTCCATTGGGACCTTCGGTGATGTTGGTCTCGGTGTGCATGACCGGCAGCCGGTAGCGGGCGTAGTACTGGCGGGTGATCTCGCTGTAGCCGAAGATCTCGCCCGAGGCGCAGGTGCTCCCGTTCGCCGCCACCCTGTGCTCGTTGGTCCAGTAGTAGTCGTTGCCGAGAATGCAGTGGTGGCGAAGGCTGTTGCCGAGGAAGAAGTGGTACTCCTCCTTGGTCATGCCGTTGTCCATCAGGTACTCGTACATCTCCGAGTCCACCCGGTGGCCGTAGTTCAGATCCAGGGACAGGAAGCGTTTCGAATTCTCGATCTCGGCGGGCTTGATGGCGGCCGGGTTCTCGGCGTGGAAGTACTCCGAGGACTCGCTCTGGATGAAGATGGCGTCGGGCCGCACCTCGAGAATGGCCTTCATCGCCAGGACGTTGGCGCGGACGATGTTGGTCAACGCCCGGACGAAGGTCTGGTCGGTGGTCCCCTGCTCGTTCCACCAGCCGTACTTGGCCGAGAAGGTGGCGCAGATGAACATCTCGTTGACCGGGGTGTAGAGCTGCACCCAGGGAAATCGCAGGGCGAAGGCGCGGGCGTAGCTCCCGAAGATCTCCGGGAAGTCAGGGTTCTGGAAGTCGCCGATCCAGTCGGGCACCCCGAAGTGGCAGAGATCTACGATCGGGACGATGCAACGGCGCTTCAACTCCGCGAAGGTCGTGTCGGCGAACTCGAAGTCGTAGCGCCCGGGGCCGAGCAGCGCCGTATGGAGCGGCGGGCCATAGCGCAGGAATCGGATGCCGATCTGCTCGACGCAGTCGAAATCGTCGCGCCAGCGGCGATAGTGGTCGCTGGCCTCCATCTGGTCGACACGCACCGTGCCGCCCTTGATCCTCGGGATGCTGTTTTCGATCCCGGTCGCGAACATGAAGGCCGAAATGACCCTGCCCTCCAATCGGCGTATCGGGGATCAACCCCGGGCGACGGAAAGGGTTCACCCCTCATCGGCGACTGGGCGGCGGAGGCAACTAGATGGCGGGCGCGCCGTTGATCTTGCGGCAGCGGGACAGCAGCGCCAGGCCGTCCAGGCCGTTGGAGGTGTTGCGCACCCAGGCCTTGTCGCCGCTGACGGCGATGACCGTGAAATGCGGAAACAGGTTGGGTCCGGTGCGAACCATGTCCCCGACCTGGATGTCCTCTTCGTGGTCGCGATCGTGATCGATCGCGAAGAGGTTGGAGTAGCTGATCTGAGCCATTGAGGCTTCTTTCCCCGATTCTCGACTAACCTAAGCTAAGCGCCGCGAAGATGAATGGAACCCGAACATCCCCCTGGCGGAATGTCGCACCTGCTGTCCAGGGACACGCTCGGCGAGCAACGCTCCCCCCTGAGCGGCGTATTGTCCCGCGCGAGCACAGATGAACGCGCCGGTTTGCCTTTTGGATGTCCAGAACACGCTTGGCGAGGGCCCGCTTTGGGTTGCTTCGACGCAGCAACTTTACTGGTTTGACATCAAGCAGGCCCGAGTGCTGTCCTTCCGTCCCGGCTCCGGAGAGACCCGTGACTGGGTGTTGCCCATGCGGGCGAGTGCTGCGGCCCCGCGGCGGGACGGCAGGTTGCTGTTGTCGACTGAACTGGGCCTGGCGCGGTTCGACCCCGTCAGCGGCGAGATCCATCTGGATGAGCCGGTGGACCTGGGCCCGGGCTTCCGGAGCAACGACGGCAAGATCGATGGGCGGGGCCGCTTCTGGTGGACCAGCATGGACGATGATGGCGGCCGCCGGCCCGGCGCGATCTGGCGGCGGGACGCGGACGGGGTCAGCCGCCGGATGATCGAGGGCGTCTCGATCGCCAACACCGTGTCCTGCAGCCCGGACGGACGCACCCTCTACTGGGCCGACTCCGGCCGGCAGACCCTGTACGCCCAGGCGCTGACCGGGGACGGCCTTGGAGAGCGGAGGATCTTCGCCGACCTGACCGGCGAGTCGGGAACGCCCGACGGTTCGGCGGTCGACGCCGAAGGCTGTCTCTGGAACTGCCAATGGGGGGCCTGGCGCATCGTCCGCTACCGGCCGGACGGAACCGTGGACCGGATCGTCGAGCTTCCGGTGGAGCAGCCGACCAGCTGCGCCTTCGGCGGGGCGAACCTGACCACCCTCTACATCACCAGCGCCCGGGAGGGACTCGACGAGGCGGCGCTGTCCGGCCAGCCGTTGGCCGGCGGCCTGTTCGCCTTGGAAACCGACGTCCCGGGACTGGCCCTGCCGCTTCTGCCCGACTGACGGGAAACCTTTGCGCCGGCGCGCGAGTTGCTACCTCGGGCGGTAGTCGCCGGAGACCTGAAGGCGTTGAGTCGTAAACCCCTGCGCAGCAGCCGCAGCTACGGGAAGCTGGACCGCGATGGCTTCATCCACCGTAGCTGGATGAAGGGGACGGGCCTGCCGGACCATGCCTTCGACGGGCGGCCGATCATCGGCATCTGCAACACCTGGTCGGAGCTGGTGACCTGCCAGTTCCACCTGCGGGACCTTGCCGAATACGTGAAGCGCGGAGTCTGGGAGGCCGGCGGCGTGCCGCTGGAGTTTCCGGCCATGTCCCTGCCCGAGACCCAGATGCGGCCGACGGCGATGCTGTTCCGCAACCTGCTGGCCATGGAGGTCGAGGAGTCGATCCGCGCCAACCCGATCGATGGGGTGGTGCTGCTGGGCGGTTGCGACAAGACCACCCCGGGCCAGCTGATGGGCGCGGCGAGCGTCGACCTGCCGACCATGGTGGTGTCCTCGGGGCCGATGCTGAACGGCAAGTTCCAGGGCCGCGACATCGGCTCGGGCACCGATGTCTGGCGGCTGTCGGAGGCCGTGCGGGCCGGCGAGATGACCCTGGCCGACTTCATGCGCGCCGAGAGCGGCATGAGCCGCAGCCACGGGACCTGCAACACCATGGGCACGGCCTCGACCATGGCCAGCCTGATGGAGGCGCTGGGCGTCTCGCTGCCCATGAACGCGGCGCTGCCGGGCGTGGACGCCCGGCGCAAGACCCTGGCGCACCTGACGGGCAA
>DASPLD010000220.1:0-5450 GCA_035627755.1 Caulobacter sp.
CCGGCGGCCGTCCCGCCCTGTCGCAAGGCCGTCGACCAGGAGGCCTCGGCCCGCCAATGGAGGTTTCGCGCCAGTTCGTCGATCGCCCGCGCCTCGCGCGCGGCGCGCAATGCCTGCGTGCCGACGCTCAGCGCCAGCCCAAGGCCAAGGCCGAGCACCGCCAGTCCGACCATCATATCGGTCAGGGCGTAGCCGTCCTCGCTGCCGGGCTCGTCGATGACGCTCAAGATGATCCCCTCCGGCGCAACAAAATGTGGATCGGCCGCCTGGTCAAGCTTGACGGCGGTCGTCTCCTGTCGTGGATTGCTCCTGGGGCTGCTGCGCGGATACTGATGCACCGCGCCGGCGGCATGGGGGGATTTCATGCGACTGACCGGTTGGCAAGGCGCGGCGGCGCGCCAGTGGCGGCTCTTCTGCGCAGCGGGGGCCGGCCTGGCCGCGGTGATCGGCACGGTGGTCGCGCTGGCGTCCGGCGCCCTTGCGCAGTCGGGCGGGGGGTCCACCGCCACGCCGCTTCCCGCCCTGCCTTCCGTCACCATCGTGCGGGGGACGCTGATCTCGCCGGCCGCCGCCAACGCCTGGTATGCGACTCAGGCGCAGACCGCGACCGACGGCCTCTGCGCCCGCTACCAGGGCAATGCCGACATCTGCCCCACCGGAGGACGGCCCCGGGCGCCGGAGATTCGCGAACTCGCCCGGGCGCTCCGCCACGACCCCAACCTGATCTACGAATACGTCCGCAACAGCGTCGACACCGAATTCCTGTTCGGAACCCACAAGGGCTCGCTCGGCGTCATTATCGACAAGTCCGGCACCGCCTTCGACCAGGCCCAGCTGATGGTCGACCTGCTGCGGGAGGTTCCCGAAGGGGGCGGGACGGGGACGAATGCCCAGTTCCGCTACGGGACGATCACTCTGACCGGGACCCAGTTCCAGCAGTGGACCGGCATCACCAATGCCAAGGCTGCCTGCGACTTCCTGGCCACCGGCGGTATTCCCGCGACGGTCAACAGCTGCGACGCCGGCGGCACGGTCTCGAGCGTGACGATGTCCCACGTCTGGGTGGAGGCGCAGATCGGCGGGACCTGGCGGTTCTTCGACCCGGCGTTCAAGCCGTACGAGCACACCAAGGGCATCAACGACCCGGCGCTGGTCGGCAATGCGCTGACCGGCAATCTCAAGACGGCGATGGGGTTTGATTCGGGCGAGCTGGCGGCGGCCGCCGGTGGAACCGAGACGGGCGTTGCCGGC
Source organism: Caulobacter sp. (assembly GCA_035627755.1). Lineage (GTDB taxonomy): Bacteria > Pseudomonadota > Alphaproteobacteria > Caulobacterales > Caulobacteraceae > Caulobacter. Next base: position 1,252 of record DASPLD010000220.1, read on the forward strand.
ACGCCGGGGCTTTCGACCATCGGGTCGGTCAGCCAGAGCGGTATCTCAACCCTCCTCAACGGCTACGGGGCCGGGCTGCTGACCCGTTTGCGGCAACCCGACATGCAGGGCGCCAGCCTGCGCGAGGTGATCGGCGGGCGGTTGATCGAGCCCGCGGTCCGTCCAGCGGGCGGCTGGCTTCAGACCGCGCCCTCCGGCTACCAGGCCACGGCCACCTGGACCGGCATCCCCGATCCCTGGCGCGCCACGGTGAAGCTCTATTCAGTGGTCCAGAGCGGACAATCGCCGACCGTGTACGTCGATGCGACCTTCTTCGGGGACGAGATCTACGGGCGGCGGACCGAGATCGTGACCGTGCCCGAGGGGCCTCTGGGTGACCAGACCTGGTCGCCGCACCTGTTGCTCGACGGCATCAGCCTGAACATCGGCGCGGCGCAGCCTGGCGGTCTGCACCAGAAGATCAATCTCCAGATGACGGCCAACCATCCGTTCGCCGCTGCGAGCGTCTCGGGCCAGCCGGCCGATGGAACCTACGGCGACGCGACCGTCACCAAACTGACCGACATCTACAGCGCCGCGACTCTGGTGATCTCCTGGGGCTCCACCTCGACCGGCCTGGGCTCCAAATGGGGCCGAGAGTACACGCAGGATCGGCCCGCGTACTATTCGGTCTATTCTCCGCTCGGCGAGCCGCCGGAGCAGCACTCGTCCGGCGACAACATGCGCGCCAACGTGGCCGCGACCTGGCTGGCGCAGTTCAGCTGGAGCGCGGACATCCACGCCGAACTGGCCGACGCCCGGCCCATCCTGCTGCACACCCTGGGTGTGATCAGTGAAGACCGGATGATTTTCGGGGTCCCCGAAGTGCCCTGGGAACCAGGACAGTTCACCGCAGCCGATGAGAAAGGGTTCGAGACCTACGACCAGGTCACGGTTGTCGATCTTGAATCCAGCTTCGGCCTGGTGACCCGCGACTCGAACGTTTCCCGGCGAAAAGGGGCCGTGCATGCGATCGCCGCGACGGCGGCAACGCTTGAGGGTAGCGTCATCGCCCAGTTGTTTGACGCGCCCGATACTGCCTCGACGACGGCACGATTTGCCTGGGGCAACAATCCTGAAGCGATGGAGACACCGGACGCGAGCGCGCGCGAGGTTTACTTTCTCACGGAGCCTACTTCCGGCGGAACGACACGCGTGGACGTTGCGAACGCCTTCGCTGGTCTCACGACTTATGACAATGGAACCGGCCCGGTCGCCGCCTACAGAAAGGTGCCGCTGATCCCGCAGACCACGGTGGACATATTCCGCAGCCGCGTCAGCGGCACGGTATCGGCCTATGCAGCCGACCAATGGGATATCACCGTATCCTCTGAGGCCTCCTTGGGGCCGGGCCATCGAATTGGCTCCGAGTACGTGAGGGCGATCTACTCCTTTTCGCAGACGGCTGGCGGGCCATCGGGTGGCACTTACCAGGCAAACTGTTCGGGCGTTATCAGGCCAAGGCGAACAGATTCAGGTCCATTGCCGTCGGACAGTCCCAGCATCGGCTCAGCTTGGTTCGAGGGATTTTCGACCGGTTCCGGTAGCGGTGAATGCGACCTGGGCGGCGGCAACGTCGGAAACGTCGAGATCGTTTGGAGTACGGGCGGCGAAATTTCCCCGACGGACAGGGTTACCCGCACAGGTAGCATCTTTGCCCGCTTTCCCACCCTGCAACGTGGTGGCGCTCTGATCGCGACGAAGTACGGCGCCAACGACGAACCCATCGCCATCGCCCATGTGCTGACCCGCTATGGCGCCAATACCAAGGGCGGCGGTGGGCCGAGCATCACCCAGGCCGAGCAGTTCAAACCCAACGAGGCGGCGCAAAGCCTTAAAGACAAGTTCGTCGATCGGTCCGGCGCCCAGGGCGTCGACATCGGGTCCGGCCATGCGGGTTTCGCAAGCCCGATTCTCGCCTCCGTGGGCTCCGGCGAATTTCCCTACCGCCTGGACCGCCGGATCGAACTCCGGGGCGGGGCGACGACCGTTCTTCCGATGGATAGCTTCATCGGCACGCGCCCCCGGAGCAACGCGGTCAGCAACTGGGATGTCCGGGCCGAGATTTCGAACTCCGCCAATGAGACAATGGGTCAGAGCCGGGCCGACGCCGCGGTACCTACCATTGTCGCCTTCATCGCCATGCAGGACGCATGGGCGACGATGGACAAGGGCGCGCGGCGGGATATCACCGGCATCATGGCCGCGAAGTGGTGGTCCGACCGGCTGCTCTTCAACGTCGTCACGGTGCTCAAGGGCGCGAGCGCCCAGCAGTTTGTCCGCCTCATCGACAATACCTTTGTCCCGGCCTCCGGCGGAGCCGGCAAGCTGGAGATCATCGGAACGCGCGCGGTGCTGCGGCCTGATTTCCAGAAGCAGCGGGTCGCCAACGCCACTCAGAAGGAGTCTACGCTCCGGGGCTGGGACTACTCCGGCGTCACTCGGATCGAAATGACCAACCCCGGCGGTGACAAACAGGTCTTCGGCTTCTGGACCGGCGGCAAACCCACAATCGCGCCAGCTGATCCGCAGAACCCCTGGGGCTATCTCGACATCGACCATGGTTGGCGGATGACGAGCTGGGAGTTTCCCCAGGGCGTCCATCTGACCATGGAGTACCAGCCGTCCTCATTGACGACCACCTATGCCGGTAGCCAGAGCAGCGTCCCCAAGCGGGTCAATTCCAGTCTGGGCTTTGGGTTGGACATCCCCCTGACGGGGGAAATGTTGACGGAAGCATCGGAAGACTTCCTGGTCAGCTGCGGGACTCTCCGACTGTCGAATCTGGAGGGCGAGACCACCAAGGTCGTCCTGGGGCCATGGCGGCAACGAAGCCTCACACAGCGGCCCGGCGGGCAATGTCGTCCCGTAGCGGTTTATGCCCCGAGCGACCAGGACGTACCTTCGCTGAGCTACACGTACGACACTCTCGGCCGTGTGAAAGAAGCCAAGGATGCGGTGGCGATCCGCGAGCCCACGACGCGAGGTTCGCACAAGTTTTTTATCGCCGAGGGCTATCGCGGCGAGCGCCAGGACCCGCTAGGCGGCCGCTATGCAGTGGAGACCCTGCGCGGGGGTCGCGAGACCCGCCACTATGACGAACTGTTCTTCGTCACCTCGCCGGCGGTCCCCAGACCGCCGGTGATCACCCGGACCGACGGTCGCGGCCGGGTCATCGAACGCACTTTCCCTGAGGGCGACAAGGTCAAGTTCGAATACGACCTCGTCGACAATCCCACCAAGTTCACCAAATGCCCGAAGACCGGCTGCGGCGCGGGCCAGGACCTGGTCGTCACCGCGACCTGGCACGCGACCTGGAACAAGCCGCTCAGCGTCACCGACGCCATGGGCCGGACCACGACCTTCAGCTACTACGAGAGCGGAGACGGCAAGTCGCTGCTCCAGACGGCGGTACGGCCGGCCCCGACGGGCGGTGCGGCCCAGCCGACCTACAGCTTCTGGTACAAGCCCAACGGCCTACTGTGGAAGACCACCGACGCCGATGGGGTCAAGACCGAGAACGTCTGGAGCGCCGCCGGCTGCCTGACCGAGACCCGGCTGGACCCCGATGGGCTGAATCTGAAGAAGTTCTTCGCCTGCGACGCGGTCGGCAACACCACCCAGGCCTGGGACGCCCGCGGCGAAGCCCTGACCAAGGTCACCACCACCTACGACCTGATGCGGCGTCCGACGGCGGCCAGCGGCCCGCTGGGGGTGCTGAGCGAGACCGACTACGATCCCGACGGACGGCCCACCCAGGTTCGCAAGCGGCTCACCGTGGCCGGAGTGCACAGCTGGCAAATCTGGAACACCGGCTACACGGCCACTGGCCAGACCGCCTGGACCGAGGACCCCAGCCACGACGTGGCCAGGTTCGAGTACGATGGCCTCGACCGCACGGTGAAGGCGATCGCCCCGACCGGCGACATCTCCACCTGGGCCTATGACGCGGCGGGCCAACTCACCCAGATGCGCGAGGGGGTGGGGATCACCTGCGGGGGCGGGGTGCCGGCCTGCGAGCAGGTCTCGGAGACCTATTCCTATACCCCTAACGGTGAGCGGGCGTCGCTGACCGACGCGCGGGGCAACACCACCACCTTCGTCTACGACATCCACGACCGGCTGCTGCGCACGGTGTTCCCGGACCTGAGTTGGGAGGG
>DASPLD010000221.1:0-56738 GCA_035627755.1 Caulobacter sp.
CGGTTGGTCTTGTAGTCGACGACCAGCACCCGGTCGGACGTCACCACCAGCCGATCCACCCGGCCCGAGATCGCCAGGCCGGTGGGGAGCGCCTTCGCCGAGCCGGCCAGGGCCACCTCGGCCCGCGAGCCCGGCCCGAACACCTCCGCGAAGTCCGGATGCTCCAGCACCCCGAGGGCCGCGGCCGCCATTTCGTCGCGCTGGGTCTCCGACAGGTCGGGCTCATGGGCCAGCATCCGCCGCGCCGTCTCGCGGCGCGCCTCCGGCTCCACGTCCGGCAGCAGCTGCAGCAGCCGGTGGATCAGGTCGCCGCGCCGGAAGCGGTCCAGACCGCCCTCCCGGGCCAGGGGCGACGGCGCCGCCAGCCGGCTGCGGCTGGCGGCCTGGGAAGGCGAGGACCAGGCCGTGGCGGGCGGTTCGACCGGCGCCGGTATGACGATCCAGGCGGGCGGCGGCGGCGCGACCGCCTCCGCATCGGGCGCGTCGCCGACGAAGGGCGCCGGCGTCGTCCCGAACCGCCGGAACAGGAATTCGCCGTCCGCCATCTGCTCGACCTGGCCGCCAGCTTCCAGCCGGTCGAAGGCCGAGGCCATCGCCCCGTACCAGCCTTCCGGCTGGGTCCCTTCCTTGAGCCGGGCCGGGGCCCGGCCGCACAGCACCAGCCGGTCCCGCGCCCGGGTCAGCCCGACGTAGAGCAGCCGCCAGCTCTCGCCCTCGTCGCGGTCCTTGCGCCGCTGGCGGGCGGCGGCGCTGGCGGCGCAGTCGTCGCCCTGGCGCGCCGCCCAGAGGAAGCCGCCATCTTCGGTCTCCAGCAACGCCGAGCCGCGGGCCCCGGTCTTCACCGTGGTCTCCGGCAGGAAGACGATCGGCGCCTCCAGTCCCTTGGCGCCATGGGCGGTCATCACCCGCACCTCGCCGGCCCCGGCCTCCATCTCCCGCTTGACCGAGATCTCCAGGCCCTCGAAGGCCGCCGCCAGCCGCTCGAGGTCGAGGACACCCCGCTGTTCGGCCTCCAGGGTGCGGCTGAGGAACTCGTCCATCACATCGCCGGCCTCCGAGCCCAGCCGCTCCAGCATCCGCGCCCGCGCCGACCGTCCGCCGGCGTCGCGAAGGCCGAGCATCCGGCTGTAGAACTCGAAGGGCGGCCTGCCCGGGGCGAGGCTCAGCCCCGCCTCCAGATAGGTCCGCGCCGCCGCGACGGCCGCCGCGTCCGCCGTCCGCAGCTGATCCCACAGGCTGCCCAGCCGCCGCCGCGCCAAGCTGTAGATGTCCTCGTCGTCCAGGCCGCAGAGCGGGCTCTTGAGCAGGGCCGCCAGGTTGAGGTCGTCGTTCGGGAACTGGACGAACCGGGCCAGCGCCATCAGGTCGTCGAAGGCGATATGTTCCGACAGGGTCAGCCGATCGGCCCCGGCCACCGGGACCTGGGCCCGGCGCAGCTCGCGGATGATATCCTCGAACAGGGCCCGCCGCCGCCGCACCAGCACGATGACGTCGCCGAAGGTCGCCGCCCGGGGGTGGCCGGCCTTGTCGTAGACGGTGTCCCCGCGCGCCACGAGGGCCTTGATCTCCCGCGCGATCCGCCGCGCCAGCCGGCGGTTGGCGCTCTCCTCCGCCTCGACGTCGAGCGGGGCGTCCCAGGCCCCCCGCTCCTGGGCCGGCTCCTCGGTCTCCAGGGGCCAGAGATCGACGCAGCCGGGATGCCCGACCCGGAAGGCCACATGGGTCAGCGACTCCGCCCCCACCGGCGGCTTGACCCCGATCTGGGTGCGCGGGTCGGAGAACAGGCTGTCGACGAAGGCCAGCACCGTCGCAACCGAACGGTAGGAGGTGTTCAGCGGCGCCCGCACCGCCTTGTGGTCGGCCGCGTTGATCAGCGCCAGGTAGCGGTCGGTCTCGGCGACCAGCCGGTCGGGATCGGCTCCCTGGAAGCTGTAGATCGACTGCTTCTCGTCCCCGACGATGAACAGGGTCCGATGCGGGCTTGCGGCCGGCCGCGCGCGCCCGGCGCCGGCGAAGAACTCGTCGGTCAGCGCCTGGGCGATCGCCCACTGCTCCGGCGCGGTGTCCTGCGCCTCGTCGATCAGGATGTGCTCCAGCCCCCCGTCCAGCTTGTAGAGAACCCAGGCCGCCCCCTCGGAGGCCGACACCAGGTCGCGGGCCTTGGCCACCAGGTCGGCGAAGTCGAGCACGCCCCGGTCCTGCTTGGCCTGTTCGTAGGCATCGGCGTACTGCTCCGCCAGGCAGAGCACCGCCAGGGTGTCTTCGGCGATCACGGCCCCGCGCCGCCGCTCGCGCGCCGCCGCCAGCCGGTCCTGTTCGGCCAGCAGGGCTTCGCGCAGGTCCTCCCGCCCCTTGAGGCCCGAGGTCTTGGCGACCCAGGCCGCGGGGGTTCCCGCCCCGCCCTGGGTGAACAGCGCCGCCAGCATGCCCGGAAAATCCGAGGCCTCGACCGCCGCCAGCAACTGTTCGGCGCACTTCACGTCGGTCTTGCCGCCCTGGCCAAGCACCGCCGCGGCGGCCCGCCAGAGGCCGGTGTCGGTCGCCGCGACGGCCTCGCGCTCGACCGTCTCGACATCGGAGGGCGCCTCGAAGCCGCAGCGGCGCCAGACGTCTGCGACCGCGCCTTCGTAGCCGCCGAGTCCGGCCAGGTAGTCGCCGATCGCCCCGCGCCGCTCCTGGAAGGTCCGGAACAGGCCCTCGAAGCTCAGGTAGTCCAGGGCGATCGCCAGCCGCGCGTAGGCCTCCGACACCCGCGACGGTCCCGCCCCCGCGACGCCCGCCAGCCGCTCGCGCGCATCCCGCGCCGCCAGGGCGGCCGCGGCGTCGTCCATCACCGTGAACCGGGGCGAGATCCCGGCCTCCATGGGGAACCGCCGCAGCAGCTGTTCGCAGAAGGCGTGGATGGTCTGGATCTTCAGGCCGCCCGGCGTCTCCAGCGCCCGGGCGAACAGCTTGCGGGCGTCGGCCAGGTCGCGCCCATGGCCGGGCCCCAGCAGCTGGTCGAGCGCCCTGGACAGCGCCTCGTCCGGCGTCACCGCCCAGTCGCCCAGCAGACCGAAGAGCCGCCCCTGCATCTCCGCCGCCGCCGCCTTGGTGTAGGTGACGCAGAGGATGGCCGAGGGCGGCGCCCCCGCCAGCAGCAGCCGCGCCACCCGGTCGATCAGGGTCTTGGTCTTGCCCGACCCGGCGTTGGCGGTGACGAAGGCGTTGATCTCCGGATCGGCCGCCAGCGCCTGGGCTTCGTCGAGCTGGAGGCTCATTCCCCCTCCTCCCCGTCCGCCCCGGTCGACCATTCCATGACCCGCGCCAGGTGGTCGTAGTCGCCGGCGTAGGTCTTCACGAACTGCGGCGCCGTGCGGCTCGGATAGGGCTGGTCCGGGTTGCGGTAGGCGGCCAGCAGCCGCATCGCCCCCTCGACCGCCGCCCTGGCCGCCGCCTCGCTCTCCTCGCCGGCCGCCTTCCGGGTCTCGATCACGCCGGCGGGGTTGCGTCCGGTGATCCGCACATAGGTCAGGTCGCCGAAGGAGCCCTTCAGCCCGTCGAACCCGCCGGAGGCCAGGATCGCCGCCGTCAGGGTCAGCTGCGGCGAGAAGCCGGTGTCGATCATCTTGGCCGTCGGCGCCGCCCCGGTCTTGTAGTCGAGGATGTGGCCGACTCCGTCCGGGGTGATCTCGATCCGGTCGGACTTGGCGGTCAGGGTGTGGGCGACGCCGCCGGCGTTGAGGCTCATCTTCCCCTCGACCTCGACATGCACCCGCGCGCCGCCGGCCCGCCGCTGGCGCTCGAAGTCGGCCACCCAGGCGGCCGTCTCCCGGGCCAGCACCCGCTCGCGGGCCAGGGCCGCCTCGGAGAGGCCCAGGGCCTGCAGCTCGGCGATGTACCTCTGCTCGAAGAAGCGCTCCGGGTCGGCCGGCGGCGCGCTGTTCCACTGCCGCGACAGGGCTTCGAAGGCGGCGTGGATGGCGGTGCCCCGCGCCGTGTTCTCGACCAGCTGGTCGGGCCGCTCCAGGGCCCGCAGCTTGAGGATGTCCCGCGCCCAGACCGCGTAGGGATCGCGGGTCAGGGTCTCCAGTCGGGTCACCGCCAGCCGCGTCGGCCGGTCCTCGACGGGGGGCGTCGGCTGGGGCCGGCCGATCCAGCGGTCCCCATGGCCGACGTCCAGGCTTCGCGCCCAGTCGACGAGGTCAGGCCGGCCGGGCAGGGCCTTGCCCGCGCCCTTGGCCAGGGTGCGCAAGCGCCACAGCCAGCGGCTCTCGGTCGCCGGCGCCCCCTCGCGCCGGGCCGAGCTGACCAGCACCACCTCCGGCGCGCAGGCCGCCTGGGCGAAGTCGTGAGCCGACAGCCCGATTCGCCGCTCGGGACTGGGCAGCTCCAGGGTCCGCCGCATGGCCCGCGACAGGAAGGGGTCGATCGGCGCCCCGCGAGGCCAGACCCCCTCCTCCAGCCCGGCGAGCACCAGCCGGTCGGCCCGCGTCATCCGCGATTCCAGGGTCCCCATGATCAGCAGCCGCGGGTGGGTGGCCTCCCCGCCCCGCACGCTCTCCTCGCCCACCATCCGGTGGATCAGGGTGCGGAAGGCCAGGGGCGTCACCGGCGCCAGCCGCCCGCCCTCGGCGATCAGTCCGCCGAGCAGCCGGGACAGCGCCTCGCCCTCCGGCCCGGACCACAGCAGCCCGGCGCCGTCGCAGAGCGCCTCCAGTCCCGCCGCCAGCCCCCGGGCGGCCGACGCCGGGTCGGCTGTCCCGCCGGCAAAGGGGGCGCGGGCCAGGGCGATGGCGCCGTCGAGGTCCTCCGACAGGGCCTTGGCCTCGGCCAGCCGCCCAGCCTCGGCCGGCGCCCGCCTCGCCCGCTCGTCCAGCCGCGTCGCCACCCCTTGCGGGCCCAGCGGCCGCGGGCCTCGCAGCGCCCGCCGCTCGAGGGTCTCGGCCGCCGCCGCCAGGGCGCCCGGCGCCCGCCCCAGCCGCGCCAGCGGACTCTTCAGCAGCGACAGCCGCGCCACCGGGTCGGCCGGGTCGAGCACCAGTTCGGCCAGGGTGACCGCCACCGCCCCGGCGGGCTTCAGCGCCAGGCTGACCCCCGCGGTGCTGTCCGCCGCCACCCCCCAGCGGGCCAGCCGGGCCGACACCCGCCGGGCCAGCGCCTGGTCCGGGGTGATCAGAGCGCTGGTCTTGCCGGGCGTCTCCAGCGCCTCGCGCAGCAGCAGGGCGCAGAGGTTGGCCGTCTCCTCCTCGTTCGCCCCGGTCACCGCCGACAGCCCCTGCAGGCCGGCCTCGAACGGGTCGATGCCCGCCTGCTCGCCCTCGGCCCGCAGGTCGGCGATCACCTGCAGCCAGTCGGCCGTCGCCTCGGCGGGCCGCAGGGCCTCGTTGATCACCCGGCGGCGCCAGCGGCCCTTCATCTCCACCGAAGGCCGGTCGCCCTCGGCCCGCCAGGGCCGCACGTCCCGGCGCTCGACCCCGGCTAGGGACAGCAGCCGCTTCATCGCCCCCTGTGGATGCTGGTCCTCGATCTCGGCCCAGGCGCTGTCGGCCAGGTTCTGGTCGAGTCCGGGCAGGATCACCGACCCGCGCGGCAGCCCGGCGATGGCCTTCAGCAGCCGGGCCGTCGCCGGCTGCGCCCCGGTCGAGCCGGCGGCGACCACCGGCCCCAGCGGCGGCCGCTCCCGCCAGCTGTGGGTCAGGTGGTCCAGCAGCCGCACCCGCCGCTCGGCCACGTCCATCAGCCCCAGCGCCTTCAGCCGCTCCGGCCAGGCCTCGACGGCCACGGTCAGCACCGCCGCCGACACCTCCCAGTGCCGCGCCTGGTCCATGCCGACCAGGTCCCCGATCCGCGCGGCGACCGGCGCCTCCTCGATGGCGGCCGCGTCCATGAACTCCGCCAGGGCGTCGGCCAGGTCCAGGGCATGCAGGGTCCCGAGCCGGCCGGCGGAGAGGTCGTCGACCATCGCCGCCAGCTCGAATCGCCGCCGCATCGGATCGATCGCCGGGGGCAGGTCCAGCCCCGCGTCCCCGGGCTCGAACGGCGGCTCCCCCTCGTCGAGGTCCCCCAGGGCCCGGATCTGCGGCAGCAGCACGGCGCGCCCGCCCGCCGCCTTCAGAAAGGACTCCCCCAGCGCCCGCGCCGCCCGCCGGGTCGGCACCAGCAGCAGGGCGCCGGGCGTATCCTCCGGCCCCGGCAGGGCCTCGATCAGCCCCGCCGCCAGGTCGTCGAGGAACGGCCGGTGGGCCGGGATCGAGAACCAGTTGGCGGGCGGATCGGACATCGGCGGCAGTATGGCACGGTCCGTTGAGTCGCTAGCCCCGCAGCTTCGCCTCGGCCAGGTCGCGGGCCTCCGGATCGCCGACGTGCATCCACAGCCCGGGCGGGCTCACCCCGTGCACCCGGCCCTTCTCCGCCAAGGCCTTCCAGAGCGGCAGCAGGGAGAACGGCCCCTCCGGCCCGTCGGCCACCACCGAGGGCTTGCTGACATGCACCCCGACATAGACGTAGGGCGCCGTCTCCCCGGGCCCCTTGAACCGCACCCGGCCGTCTTCCTCGAGGAACACGTCGCCCGTGTCGTGGAAGCCCATCGACCCGGCCGTGGGGGCCAGCATCAGGCAGACGTCCATCCGCTCCGGGTCCCAGGCCTCCGCCACCGCGCCGACCGCCGAGACCCCGTCCTCGATCCAAACCGAGTCGATGTTGGCGACGAAGAAGGGTCCCTCGGGAAGCAGCGGCAGGGCCTGTTTCACCCCGCCGCCGGTCTCCAGGGCCCGGGGCCGCTCGTCGGAGATGACGATCCGCGGCGGCGCCTGTCGCCCGGCCAGGTGCGCCTCCACCAGGTCGGCGAAGTAATGGACGTTGACCACCGCCGTCTCGACCCCGGCCTGCGCCAGCCGGTCGAGCATATGATCCATCAGCGCCCGGCCGCCGACCTCGACCAGGGCCTTTGGCCGATCGTCGGTCAGCGGCCGCATCCGGGTGCCCAGGCCCGCGGCCAGCACCATCGCGGTCCTGATCCCGCTCATTCCCCCACCCCGTCATCCCGGACGGCCCGAAGGGACGATCCGGGACCCAGGGGGGGAAGGAATGCCGGCCCTGCAGCCGCGAGCGATGGGGGTGTCGCCCCTGGGTCCCGGCTCTCCGCGCTCCGCGCTGCGGCCGGTATGACGGAGAAGGGGATCATCGCCGGGCCTCCGCGGGAACATGGGCGTCGAACCAGCCCTTGAGCTCGGCCAGCGCCGGATCGGCCAGGCAGCTGTCCAGATAGCCCCACAGCCGGGGCAGGTAGCCCTCGTACCGGGGCTTGCCGTCGCGCGTCACCAGCCGGGCGAAGATGCCGATGATGCGGGCCACGTTGAGTGCGCCGAGCGCATGGTAGTCGGCCAGGAACCGCTCCCGCTCCAGCCAGGGATGGGCCGCGAGATACCGCTCGAGAGCCGCCGCCTCGCGCTCCGGCGTCACCTGCCGGCGAGCGTCGTGCAGCAGCATGGACAGGTCCCAGACCCGGTGGGCCTTCACCGCGTCCTGGAAGTCGACCATGCCGACGCGCGCGGGGCCCTCGCGGTCCGGCAGCCAGATCAGGTTCTCGGCGTGGTAGTCGCGGTGGCAGAAGACCTCCGCCCCCTCCTCCGCGGTCCGCAGGATCGGCGCCCAGGCCGCCTGCCACGCCTCCAGCGCCGCCGCGTCCGGCGCGAAGGCCGGCCGCAGCTTCGGCAGCCAGTCGACGAACAGCTCGGCGGCCGTGGTCAGGGCTAGGCCGTCGTAGGTCAGCAGCGGCCAGCGGACGTCCTCGCCCCCCAGCACGGCCGGCGGCGGGCTGGCGTGGATGACCGCCAGGGTGTCGACGGCGGCGTCGTAGAGCGCCGCCTCCTCGGCGCCGCCGGCGATGGCCTGGGCGAACAGCCCGTCGCCCAGGTCCTCCATGACCGCCAGCCCGGCCTCGACATCGAAGGCGACCATCCGCGGCGCCGACAGGCCCAGGTCGGTGAGGTGCCGCGCGCAGGCGACGAAGGCGTCCACCCGCCCGGCCGCCAGCCGGTAGGCGGCGTTGAAGCCCAGCGCCCGCCGCTCCTCCACCGTCGCCCCGGGCGGACAGGGGGCGCTCTCGGCGCGCGGCGGCTGGTCCATGAAGATCAGGCTCGGGCCGCTGATCGGATGCAGACGCTCGTAGGCCCGGGTCGAGGCGTCGCCGGCCAGCGGCTGGCGCCGCGCCTGCCCAAGGCCATGCTCTGCCAGGAAGGCCGCCTTCAGGGCTTCACGATCAGAACTCAAGCGGTCGGTCCTTCCAGGCGCCATGCGGGGTCAGGCGGGCGGTGCGGCCCTCACCCTCAAATGCGATCTCTATATCCAGTCTGTCGGCCGGAAGGCGACCCTCCAGCCGCTGCGGCCATTCGACCAGCGCCGCGCCCCCGTCCAGCGCCTCGTCCAGCCCGATCTCATAGGCCTCGTCCGGGTCGGTGAGCCGGTAGAGATCGAAATGGGCCAGGGGGAACCGCCCCGTCTCGTAGAACTGCACCAGGGTGAAGGTCGGGCTCGGCACCTCCTCGTCGGGGGTGGTCAGCGCCCGCACCAGGGCCCGGGCCAGGGTCGACTTGCCCGCCCCCAGCGGGCCCGACAGGCAGATCGCCTCCCCAGGGCCCAGCAGCGCGGCCAGCCGCCGGCCGAGCGCCTGCGTCGCCGCCTCGTCGGCCAAGACCACGTTCAGAACACCGCCCCCGGATCGCGCGGCAAGGTGCGTTCGACGAAGGTCTTCAGCGCCTCGGTGATCGGCTCCGCCGCCTGGCCGGCCAGCCGTTCGGGCGGGATGGCCCGCCCGAAGGTCAGCGAGAACCGCCTCCCCTTCTTGTTCAGGAGCTCATGGAACAGGGTGATGTCGCGCAGCTCCGGCGAGAAGCCGTTGAAGAAGTGGAACAGGGTCGACCAGGGCCCCGACACATGCGCCGGCACGACCGGGGCCTCGTACTTCTGGGCCACCGAGATCGCCGTCGGCATCCAGGGCTTGTCGGTCAGCACCCCCTGGGTGTCCCGCCGCGCCAGCACCCCGGCCGGGAAGATGGCCAGGCAGCGCTCGGCCTCCATCGCCTCGCGGGTCATCTGCAGGGTGAGCCGGGTGCGCTCGCGCGTCCGCTTGGTCTTCACCCATTCGACCGGGATCAGCGCCTCGTCGAACCGGGGGCAGACCCGGTGGGCGTCGGAGTTGGCGTAGAACAGCAGGTCTGGCCGGGGCCCCTTGAGCTTGTCGTACAGGGCGATGCCGTCGGCGATCCCGGTCGGATGGTTGGCCACCACGACCAGCCGCCCGGTCGCGGGCACATGCTCCAGTCCCCGCGCCGTGACGTCGAGCGCCAGCAGGTCGGAGATATGCTCCATCGCCGCCGCCCCGCCCATCGGCGCGATGGCGTCGGCCATGGCCCGCGCCTGCGGATAGTGCAGCGCCTGATAGAGCGGCTGGCGCACCAGCGGCCAGGCCCAGGATCCCGCCAGCTTCGGCGCCCGCTCCTCGATCAGGATGTCGACGATGGGTTTTTCCACGAGTCCGAGTCTATCCACCCAACCTTCATCCGTCATCCCGGCCGCAGGGCGAAGCCCGGAAAGCCGGACCCAGGGCGAGCGGCAAACTACCGGCAGCTTCAAGTTCCGCTCCCGTCCCCCCTGGGTCCCGGGTCTCCCCCCGGCTACGCCGGGGTCCGCCCGGGATGACGGGAGTTATTTCACCAACGCGTCGAACTCGTCCACCAGCCGCTCGATGCCGGCGCAGCCCGCCGCCCAGAAGCTCTTCTGCCGGGGATCGAGTCCGAACGGCTCCAGCGCCTCCACGTAGGTCCGGGTGCCGCCGGCCGCCAGCAGCCGCTCATAGACGGGCGCGAAGCCTTGCGGATCCTCCCGCCGCTTTTCCATCAGCGCCCGCACCAGCAGGTCTCCGAAGGCGTAGGCATAGACATAGAACGGCGCGTGGACGAAGTGGCTGACGTAGGCCCAGTAGTGCTCGTACCCGGGGTTGAGCCGCACCGCCGGCCCGAGGCTCGCCCCCATCACCTCCAGCCACAGCCCGCCCAGTTCGTCCGGCGACAGCTCGCCGGCCTGGCGGGCGTCGTGGAACCGGGTCTCGAACTGGTGGAAGGCGATCTGGCGGACCACGGTGTTCAGCCCGTCCTCGATCCGCCCGGCCAGCAGCCCCAGCTTCTCCTCCGGCCGGGCCTCGGCCAGCAGCCGCTCGAACACCAGCCCTTCGCCGAAAATGGAGGCGGTTTCGGCCAGGGTCAGCGGCGTGTCGGCCAGCAGGGTGCCGAGCGGCGCCGCCAGGGTCTGGTGCACCGCGTGGCCGAGCTCATGGGCCAGGGTCAGCACGTCGCGCCGCTCGCCCATGTAGTTCATGAACACATAGGGGTGCCGCCCGGCGGTGACCGGATGGCTGTAGGCCCCCGAAGACTTCCCCGGCCGCGGCCGGGCGTCGATCCACGGCCGTTCGAAGAACACCCGCGCCCCGTCGGCGAACTTGGGCGCCAGGGCGCTGAAGCTTTCCAGCACGATCCCCTTGGCCTCCCGCCAGTCGTACAGCCGCGGCTGGGCGGCGGTCAGGGGGGCGTTGCGGTCCCAGTGGTCGAGGGTCTTCTTGCCCAGCACCCGGGCCTTCAGGGCGTAGTAGCGGTGCGAGGTCGCCGCGTAGGCCTCGGTCACGGCCTCGACCATGGCCTCGACGCTCTCGGCATGCACCTCGTTGGCCAGGTGGCGGCCGTGGGCCGGGCTCTCGTACCTGCGCCAGCGATCCTCGACCTGCTTCTCCAGGGCGATGGTGTTGAGGCAGAGCCCCAGGGTGGCGCTGCGCTCCTCCAGGGCCTCGGCCAGACCGTTCGCCGCCGCCTTGCGGCGCTTGGCGTCCGGATCGGAGAGCCGGTTTAGGGTCTCCGGCAGAGTCAGGCGGTCGCGCCCGACCCGGGCCACCAGCCTGGCCAGGGTCTCGTCATAGAGCCGGCCCCAGTTGGCCACGGCCGGCGAGCGGTCGAGCAGCAGGCTCTCCAGCTCCTGGCTGAGTTCATGCGGCCGCGACAGCCGCACCCGCCGCAGCCACGGCGCCCAGCGGGCGGCGGCCGGATGCGCCTCGAGCGCCGACGCGATCTCCCCGTCCTCCAGCTGGTTGAGCTCGAGGGTGAAGAACAGACTCCTGCTGGCGATCTCGGCGCTCTTCATCCGGAAGTCGGCCTCGAACTTGGCCCAGCGCGGATCGTCCCTGGCCGTCGAGGCGGCCAGGGAGGCGTAGGCGCCCACCGCCCAGAGCCCGTCGGTCGCCTGCTCATACAGCCGGATGCCCCGGTCGATCAGCTCGCCCAGCATCGCCGGGTCGCCCCGCGCCGCGAGGAACTGGCCCTCCAGCGCCGCCAGGGTGTCGTTGGCCGCCCGGGCGGCGGCGATGTCGGCCTCGATCCGCGGATCGGCGCGGTCGGCGTAGAGATCGGCAAGGCTCCACTCGGGGAGGTCGGCGGTGATCTTGGACATTTGGGACATGGCGCTGATTTAGGCGCCGCGCGAAGTCCCCGATAGAGGCATTCTGCCCGGCGGACGATTGGTCAGCACCTGCCAGAGGCCCCGCGCGCCGAGCAGGAAGCCGCCGAATGTCGCGCCATAGGCCGTGAGCACCCCGCCGTCGGCCGCCACCGCGGCGATCAGGGCCGCCCCTACTGCGAACACCGCCCCGCCGATCCCGAACCATTGCCAGCCCTGCTTGCGGAACGCGTCGGTCTTGAGCACCAGCGCCTGGTAGGCCGTAGCCGAGGCGGCATCGGGCGGCGTTCCGCGGGCGACCAGATCGGCCCGGACGGTCTCGAATTTGGCCCCGTTCGACAGTCGCCTGACGGAATGCGCAAGCGCCTGTTCGGGGTCCAGGGGCTCGGTGTCGGGCTCAAACATCCTTGGTTGGAGCCGGCGCCTGAGGCCGGGCGTCCAGGAACTGGACGGCGCCGTAACCGAACTGGATGATGCCGAACAGCACGATGCCCCAGGTGAACACGCTGGTGTTGCTGCTGCCCAGCGTCATCCAGAGGCTCAGGCCCACCCCGGCGATGAAGCAGATCGCGCCGACCAGCATGAACATTCCACCCTGCTTGCGGCGCTCGGCCACCTGGCCCTCGAACACCTTGCGCACCGCCGCTTCGGCCTGGGCGGGCGGATGGCCCTCGGCGACCAGGGCGGCCACAGTTTCGGCCGGCGGCCGGTCCCGCCGGACGCGCACCATGGCTTCGAACTCGGTTTCACGCCGCGTGAAGGTCGGCGCCGGCGCTTGATCGGTCATCTTGATTCCCCCCAGGATCTCAACCAACCACGGCCGCCCGAAACCGTCTACGGCACACAACGCCGCCAGCCCCACCAGGTCCGCCCTGGTCTTGGCCAGCGCGATGGAAATGGACCGGGCGGCCTGCTGGACAGGGCCCCGCCGCAGGGGCCATATCCCTTCGCATGATCCACGACGCCGACGTCATCATTGCCGGGGCCGGCATGGCCGGGGCGACGCTGGGCCTGGCGCTGGCGAGCGCCGGGCTGAGCGCCATCCTGGTCGACCCCGCCCCGTTCGACGCCCAGCTGGCCCCCACCTTCGACGGCCGATCCAGCGCCATCGCCTACGCCAGCTTCCGCCAGTGGCGGGCGCTGGGGCTCGCGGACGACCTCGAACCCCACGCCCAGCGCATCGAGCAGATCCTGGTCACCGACGGGACCAGCCCCGGCGCCGCCGCCGGCCGGCCGGGATCGGCCTTCCTGCGCTTCGATTCCGCCGAGATCGGCGAGGTCTCCGATGGCGAACCGCTGGGCTACATGCTGGAGAACCGCCGGATCCGGGCCGCCCTGGGCGCCGCCGTCGGCCGCTCGCCGCACCTGACCGTGCTGGCCCCGATGAGGGTGGTCTCGCTGGAGGTCTCGCCCGGCAGCGCCCGGGTCACCCTGTCCGACGGCCGGGTCCTTTCCGCCCCCCTGGTGGTCGGCGCCGAGGGCAAGGCCTCGGTCGTCCGCCAGCAGACCGGCATCGATGTGGTCGGCTGGGGCTACGGCCAGTCGGGGGTGGTCGCCACGGTCGGCCTGGGGCGCGACCACGAGGGCGTCGCCCACGAATATTTCCTGCCGGGCGGCCCGTTCGCCATCCTGCCGCTGACCGAACAGCGAGCGAGCCTCGTCTGGACCGAGAAGACCGCCCAGGCCGAGGCCCTGCGCCACGCCCGCCTGGAGATCGTCCACGCCCATATGCAGCGCCGGTTCGGCGAGTTCCTCGGCGCCCCGACGGTTCAGGGCCCGATCTTCGCCTATCCGCTTGCCCTGTCGCTTGCCGAACGGATGAACGCCCCCCGGGTCGCCCTGCTCGGCGACGCCGCCCACGGCGTGCATCCGATCGCCGGCCAGGGCCTGAACCTGGGCCTCAAGGACGCCGCCGCCCTGGCCCAGGTTCTGGTCGAGGCCCTGCGCCTTGGCGAGGACATCGGCTCCGAGGTCGTGCTCGAGCGCTACGGCGCCTGGCGCCGCTTCGACAACACCATGCTGGCCGCCGCCACCGACCTGTTCACCCGCCTGTTCAGCAACGACATCGCCCCGCTGCGGGCCGTGCGCGGCCTGGGGCTGGCGGTGGTCAACCGCATCGCCCCGGCCCGCCGGTTCTTCATGCGTGAGGCCGGCGGGGCGGTGGGGGATTTGCCGCGGCTGCTCCGAGGCGAAGCGCTGTAGGGCGGCCGAGGCGCGCAGGCGCCGGGCCTGCGCGCCGGACGAGCCCTAGTGCCGGGTGCCCCCGTTGATCGGGATGCGCCGGACACGCTCCTCGGCCTGGGCCGAGCGGGGCATGTCGATGGTCAGCACGCCCTTGTCGAAGCTCGCCCGGGCCTGGGCGTCATCCACGTCGCCGAGCGTGATCCGCCGCTCGAAGCGGCCGTAATAGCGCTCGCTGACGCGGCGGCCCTTGTCCTGGCTCTCCGACCGCTTTTCGCCGCGCAGGGTCAGCACGCCGTCACGGAACGAGATGTCGATATCCTTCTCGTCCATGCCCGGCAGCTCGGCCGTGATGCGATAGCCGCTGTCGGTCTCCTCGACCTCCATGGTCGGCCACTGGCTGTTCCACATCGCCGGGGCGTCGAAGCCGCGGAAGACATCGTCGAACAGCCGGTTCATTTCCTGGTGCAGCCGCAGGAACGGGCTGACTTCGCTCGTCCCAGACCAGCCGCGGTCGCGATCCTGGAGAGCAAGGTTGCGGTCCTTGCGGCCCCAGGGAACCAGTTCGCCAAGAGACATTCACAGTCCTCCTCTTCAAGAATGGAGGACCCGCAGGGACGATCCGGCCCGCAAGACGGAACATCTCCCGCGCCTTTCGGCGACGGCCTGCAGGTTGCGAGCGAAGAGGCTGCTGCGGCGAACCGCCCGCGAGTCCTGCTCGCAAGGCCCGCGCGCCGGGAGGGCGTAGACGGTCATCGCCATCGTGGCGCGAGGTCACGTCTGTCGAACCGGACCCTCCACGGGTCCGAAACGCCGCCATCGTGGGCGGCGCTATTGAGTTAGGAGAGGGTCTTTGGGTGTCAAGAGGGGCGGCGCGGCTTGGTCGAGCGCGCTATTCAGGCAGTTCCCGCGCCTCCTCCGGCAGCATCACCGGCACCCCGTCCCGGATCGGGTAGGCCAGCTTGGCGCCGCGGCTGATCAGTTCCCCGGCCGTGCGGTCGTACTCCAGCGGGCCATGGGTGATGGGGCAGACCAGGACTTCCAGCAGCCGCGGGTCGACGTCGATGGGTGAAGGCGTTTCCTGCATGTAGGGATCCTACTGCATCGAGGGTTCGTCGTCGTCCCCGATCGCGGCGCCGATGCGCAGCAAGGCGGTGAGGATTTCGGCCCGTTCGGCGTGGGTCACCGCCTCCAGCAGGGCCTGCTTCTCGGCCGGCTCGAAGGGCAGGCCCATGGCCAGGCTGTCGATCAGGGACTCGCAGGGCGCGCCCTGGGCCGCCTCCCAGTCGACGGCCAGGCCGCGGGGTTCGAGATAGCCCTTGAGCGCCTCCAGCAGGCCGTCGTTCCTCAGGCCCGTCTCCGGCGGCGGCTTCAGGTCGCCGACGAAGGGCCGGTAGTCGGCCCGAACCTGGCGGTAGGGCGCCATGATCCCCAGCTCCTCCTGGACGCGGAAGCGGCAGACCCCGGTCAGGGTCACCAGGTAGCGGCCGTCGCCGGTCTCGGCGAAGGCGGTCACCCGCCCGGCGCAGCCGACGGGGCTGAGAGGCGGCCGCTCACGGTCGCCGCCGGGGCGGGTCTGGATCATGCCGATCATCCGGTCGCCGCCCATGGCGTCGTCGAACATGTTGAGGTAGCGCGGCTCGAAGATGTTGAGCGGCAGCTGGCCGCCCGGCAGCATCACCGCCCCGTCAAGCGGGAAGACCGGGATCGCCTGGGGCAGGTCCTCGATCTTTCGGTAGCCGGTGACCATGGGGTCGCTCCTAGCTGAACAGGATGGACGACAGCCGCCGGCGCCCGGCCTTGGTGACCTCGGAGGTCGGCCCGGCCGCCTCGAACACGGTGAGCAGCTGCTTGCGCGCGGCCTGGTCGTTCCACTCGCGGTCGGCGGCGATGATATCGAGGAGATGGGTCGCCGCCTCCTGGTAGCGGCCCTGGCCCGCCAGGGCGCCGGCCAGGTCGAAGCGGGCCTGGTGGTCGTTCGGATCGGCGGCCAGCGCCTGTTCGAACGGTGCGGTCTCGGCCGCCGCCCCTTCGGCGAGGGCGAGCGTGGCGCGGGCCGCGTCGAGGTCGGGATCCCTGGCGCCGGCGGGAGCCAGGGCCACCACCTCGGCCGCCCGCTCGGTGTCGCCGCCGGCCAGGTAGACCCGCGCCAGGCCGCCGATCGCCTTGACGTTGGCCGGCTCCATCTGCAGCGCCTGGGCGTAGGCCTGGGCCGCGCCGCCGAGGTCGTTCAGCTCCATGGACTCCCTGGCCAGCGCCAGCACGTCCTCGATCTCGCTGGCGCCGGCCGGTCCGGCCAGCCGCTCGATGAACTGCTTCACCTGGCTCTCGGGCAGGGCCCCCTGGAAGCCGTCGACGGGCTGACCGTTGACGAAGGCGTAGACGGTGGGGATCGACTGCACCCGCAGCTGGCCGGCGTAGGCCGGGTTCTTGTCGACGTCGATCTTCACCAGCTTCACGGCGCCCTTCATCGCCGTGACCACCTTCTCCAGGGTCGGAGTCAGCTGGCGGCAGGGCCCGCACCAGGTCGCCCAGAAGTCGACGATCACCGGCTGGGTCTTGGAGGCCTCGATGACGTCGGCCATGAAGCCGGCGTCGGTGCTGTCCTTGATCAGGTCGCCCTTGGGAGCGCCCGAGGGGTTGGCGGGGGCCTGTTCGCCGATGAGAGTCATGCGCGGTCCGTGCTGGGGGTGAAACGACAGGCCCGGAACATGGGCGCATCGCCGCGCGGGTTCAACGCACGTCGTGGGGATTTGGTCGCGGCTAGCCGGACAGACGTTCGAGCCGCGCGAAGTCGACGATGATCGGTTCGCGCCCGAGCGCGGCCAGGAAACGGCGGAAGCCGGCCTGGCTGACCGCGGTGGTGGCGGTGTTGACCAGCGGGTGGAAATTGACCGGGTCGCTGGCCGCCAGAGCCGCGTCGAGCACGAAGGTCACCTGGCCTTCCCTGTCGTTGGCCAGGGCGAAGGCGGTCACCGAGCCGGGGGTCACGCCCAGCACCTGCTCCATCAGCGCGCCGCTGCCGAACGACAGCCGGGCCGAGCCGATGACCGGGTGCAGCCGCTTGAGGTCGATCTGCGTCTCCCCGAGCGCCGAGATCAGCCACAGCCGGCCCTTGGCGTCCTTGAGGAACAGATTCTTGCTGTGGCCGCCGGGCAGCTGGGCCTTGAACTCGTCGCCCTCCCCGACCCGGAACACGGCGGGGTGGTCGAGGGTGTGGTGGGCGATCCCGAGGCTGTCCAGGTACGCCAGCAGTTCAGCCTTGGTCCGCATGCGTCAGCCGTCGTCGCGCGTGCTCAGCGGCGCGTCCGGATCGGCCGGCGGGCGCTTGGCGGCGGGCGGCGGGGGGGCGGCGGGCTTCGGCGGCGGGGGCTCGGGCACGGCCAGCGGCGGGGCCTCGACGACCGGCGCCGCCACCGCCGGCGGCGGGGCCGCCGCGGCCGGAGCCGGCGCGGCGTCCCTGGGCGCCGGAGAGGGGGCCTTCGGAGCCGGCTCGGTCCGGGGGGCCGCGGGGGCCGGGACGGCGGCCGCGGGCTCGGGCGGGGCAAGGACCGAAGGTTCGAGGGCCGGCGGCGCGGTCGGGGCCGGCTCCCCGGTCACGGGCGGCTCAATCGCCGGGGCGGTCTGCAACGTCGGCGCGGGCACGGTGGCGGCCGCGTCGGGATCGCCGCGGATCAGCAGGCCGACCGCCAGCGCCAGGGCCGCCAGCACGACGGCCCCGATGGCGATCAGGGGCAGCAGGCCGATGCGCGGCGCGGCCCTGTGCGGCCGGGGGGCGACCGGGATGAAGGGAGGCTCCGGCTCGGCCGCCGGCGGAACGGGTTCCGGCGCGGGCCGGCGCACCGGCTCGGGGACCGCCGCTTGCGGCGACACCGGCGGGGGCCTCAAGGCCGGGGCGGCCGGGCGCGGCGCCTCCGACAGCGGCGAGGCGGCCGGCATGGCCCGGAAGGCCGGCTGTGTCGGACGCCGCCGGGCGGCAGGGTTGAGCCCG
Source organism: Caulobacter sp. (assembly GCA_035627755.1). Classification (GTDB taxonomy): domain Bacteria; phylum Pseudomonadota; class Alphaproteobacteria; order Caulobacterales; family Caulobacteraceae; genus Caulobacter. Next base: position 17,654 of record DASPLD010000221.1, read on the forward strand.
GCGTTGGGATCGAGATTCAGGGGTGAGGCCGTGGGCATGGGGCCGGCCACGCCGCCGGTGGCGCTCCAGGGGCGGTTCGGTATGGCCGAGCCGGTGAGGATGCTGCTCTGGCGAGGCGTCGGCGGCGGTTCGGGCGGCGGGCCCGGAGGGGTGCGAAGCACCAGGGGCGCGGCGGAGGGAATCTCGGCCATCTGACGCCGCGGCGACGTCTTGCGGGCCCCGGCCGGGCCCTTGGGCAGCGGCCCCAAGGTTAGGGGCACGCCCTGCGCCCGAGCCCAGGAGCCGGTCCCGCGGCCAGGCGAGCGCTCGGGCGTCCCCGCCGCCGGGGTCTCGTCGGGCTGGTCGGGCGTGTCATTGGTGTCGGCGGGCGTCATCGATGTCCTTGGGCGGGGTCCGGGGGGGCCGCCATGTCCTTGGGTATCGCCATGGGCGGCGGCAGTATTGGCCGATTTCCAGCCTCGCGGTCCAGCCTGCCGCCCGATTTCGCCCTCACGATGGCGCCGGCCCTGCCTCTTGCGAAACCGGCCCTCCCGCGCGAGAGGATATCGCCATGAGCGATCCGACCGATCTCATCAAGCCGCCCCTGGTGCTGGAGTGCTATCCGACCGGCGAACGCCCGCCGGACATCGTGCCGGGGCGGCCGCAGCGCGCCTGGATGGACGCCTTCGCCGAGCGCCATCCCTACCGCTGCCTGCCGCTGACCATGGCCAACACCACCGGCTGGGAGATCCTCAATCCTGTCGGCTTCACCGCCGAATGGAACGGCGGGGCGCACCAGGACTGCATCACCTTCACCCCCGACCACCCGCACCCCTCGTTCCACGAGCTGGTCAAGAGCCACTTTTCGCGCGGCATCATCACCTTCCACACCGGCTACCTGTTCCGCACCCCGCCCGGCTGGGCCATGTGGTGCGCCGGGCCGCCCAACCACATCAAGGACGGGGTCCAGGCCCTGGTCGGACTGGTCGAGACCGACTGGCTGCCCTTCCCCTTCACCATGAACTGGATGTTCACCCGCCCCGGCCGCGTCCGCTTCGAGAAGGGCGAGCCCTTCTGCTTCATCACCCTGGCCCCCGACCAGGCGCTGCACCACACCCAGCCGCTGACCAAGAGCCTCAACAAGAACCCCGACCTGCGCGACCAGTACGAGGCCTGGTACAAGTCCCGTTCGGAGTTCAACAACCGCCTGCAGAAGCAGGATCCGGAGGCCATGCGCGAGGCCTGGCAGCGGTTCTACTTCCGCGGCGAGCTGCCCGAGGAGAAGGGCCCGGCCCCCAAGACCCACGTCAACAAGCGCCGGCTGAAGGCGCCGAAAATGGGCTTCTGAACCGGCTTGCAAAGCCGCAAAGCCTCTGCCATAAGCCGCGCTCTCGAATTCGGGCGGCCATGGTCGCCCTGGAGTGCGGGCGTAGCTCAGGGGTAGAGCACAACCTTGCCAAGGTTGGGGTCGGGCGTTCGAATCGCCTCGCCCGCTCCATTCGAGACCCTCGCGAAGGGCGGCCCTCGGGCCGCCCTTTGTCGTTAACGCAGGCCTCCGTCGGAACCGCCATCTTCCCCTGCCGTTTCCTCCGCTTCAGGGACACGAGCTGAGGATTTCAAGCAATGGCCACCCGCACCGTGGAAAAAACCGATGGCGTCACCACCGAGCGCGAAGTGACGCGCGACGGCGGGACCCCTGTCTATGTCGAACGCAGCCGCGGCGGCAGCGCCGGGATCATCATCGGCATCGCCCTGTTGGCCCTGGTCGCCGTCGTGGCCTTCTTCTTCCTGGCCCAGGCCAACCGCAACGACGCCCTGCGGACCGACGCGGTGACCGACGCGGCGTCCAGCGTCGCCAGCTCCGCCTCCAACGCGGCCGAGAACGTCTCCGGCGCCGCCAACCGCGCGGCCGACAGCGTCACCCCGCCGGCCGCTCCGGGCGAATAGCCGGTCAGGCGGTCACCACCGATCCGGCCTCGAGCCGGACCGGCCAGGGCTCCAGCGCCTGACCGGCGCAGGGGCCGCTGGTCGAGACGCCGTCCGCGAGCCGGAACAGGGCCCCGTGTCCCCCACAGAGAATGCGGTCGCCCTCGCGCGTGAGGTAGCGGTCCATGATCGCCAGCGGCCAGCCGGCGTGCGGGCAGCGGTCGACGTAGCCGGCCACGACCTCGCCCTGGCGGACGACGAACCCGGCGAACAGCGCCTCGCCGGCCTGGAACCGGAAGCCCCGGGCGCCCGGATCGGCAAGGTCCGCCAGGGCGCAGAGCCGCGTCCCGGCCGGCGGCCTGGCCGGGTTCAGGCCAGCCCCCCGACCGTCACCCGCCAGGGCCGCACGGTCGAGGCCTCGAACAGCCCCGCCAGCTTGTAGGGATCGCCATCGTGGAAGGCCTGGGCGGCCGCCAGGTTCTCGGCCTCGACGATCAGCATGGAGCCGGCCATCTCTTCCCCGTTCAGGAACGGACCGCCCAGCTTCACCACGCCGGGATGGGCCGCGACATAGTCCAAGTGGGCCTGGCGGGTCGCCAGCCGGATCGGCAGGCCGCCCTCGCGGTCGAGCCAGGAGATGACGAACAGGGCCATGGTCTTCCTTATCGTTCGGATTTGAGGGGTCTTGCCAACAGGCCGAGGATGGCCTCGTCCACGCCGACCTCGCCGGCCAGGATCGCCGCCACCGCCTGGCAGATCGGCATCTCCGCCCCGAGCGCCGCGGCCAGGTCGCGGACCGCCGGCGCCGAGGCGACGCCCTCGGCCACCGACAGCTTGCCGGCCAGCGCCTCCTCCAGCGACTGGCCGCCGCCGAGCGCCAGCCCGACGCTCATGTTGCGCGACTGCGGGCTCGAACAGGTCAGCACCAGGTCGCCGAGGCCGCAGAGGCCGGCCACCGTCTCGGCCTCGCCGCCGAGCGCCACGGCCATTCGGGTCATCTCGGCGAACCCGCGGGTGATCAGGGCGGCGTGGGCGCTGCGGCCCAGGCCCTTGCCCTCGACGATGCCGCAGGCGATGGCCAGCACGTTCTTGATCGCCCCGCCCGCTTCCGCCCCGATCATGTCGGCGGCCAGGTAGGGCCGGAAGGTCGGGGTGGCGATGGCCTGGGCGAGCTCCCGGCCCAGGGCCTCGTCCGGACAGGCCAGGGTGACCGCCGTCGGCAGGCCGCGGGACACCTCGCCGGCGAAGCTGGGCCCCGACAGCACCGCCGGCGCGGCCTGCGGCAGCGTCTCGGCCAGCACCTGCGTCATCAGCTTCAAGGAGCGCTGTTCGACCCCCTTGCTGCACAGCAGGACCGGCAGGCCGGGCCGGGCATGCGGCGCGAACTCCGCCAGGGCCGAGCGCAGGAACTGGGCCGGGGCCACGGCCAGCACCAGGTCTGCGCCGGCGAGGTCGGCCATGTCGGTGGTCGCCGAGATGGCGTCGTCGAGGGTGACGCCGGGCAGGAACAGGCCGTTCTGGCGGGTCTCGCGGATTTGGGAGACCACCTCCGCCTCCCGGGCCTGCAGGCAGACCGACAGCCCGGCCCGCGCCGCCACCTGGGCCAGGGCGGTGCCCCAGGCCCCGCCGCCGATCACTGCCGCCCGTTTCATGGCCATGCCGCACCCTTCATGATTTTGGACCTTTGCGCCCCGGGGCGTGGGTGGGGCTGCGGAGCGCCGCCGCCTGGTCGAGCGGCCAGCGCGGCCGCGCGACGGCGTCGAGCCCGTCGCTGATCCCCAGGGTCAGCCGCTCGGCCCCGGCCAGGGCGATCATCGCCGCGTTGTCGGTGCAATAGGCCAGCGGCGGGGCGGTGAAGCTGAACCCCCGCGTCTCGGCCACGGCCCGCAGCCGGGCGCGCACATGCCGGTTGGCCGCCACGCCGCCGGCCACCACGAAACGGCGCGCGCCGGGATGACGTTCGGCATAGGCGGCCATGGCCCGGTCAGACCGCTCGGCCAGCTGCCGGGCGATAGCTTCCTGCACGCTGGCCGCCAGATCGCCATGGTCGGCCTTGTCGACCTTCTCGGCCATCCGCGCCGCTGCGGTCTTCAGTCCGGAGAAGGAGAAGTCGCAGTCCTCGCGGCCGAGCAGCGAACGAGGCAGGGGGAACCGGCTGGCGTCGCCGCCTTCCGCCCGTTTTTCCAGCGCCGGGCCGCCGGGATAGGGCAGGCCCATCGCCTTGGCGATCTTGTCGAAGGCCTCGCCGGCGGCGTCGTCGATGGTCGAGCCGAGCCGCCGGCAGGCGCCGACCCCCTCGACCTCCAGCAGCTGGCAATGCCCTCCGCTGACCAGCAGCAGCAGGAAGGGGTAGGCCACCGCCGCGCCCAGCCGGGCCGAAACCGCGTGGCCCTCCAGGTGGTTGACCGCCACCAAGGGCAGGCCGCGCGCCAGGGCCACGGCCTTGCCGAAGCTCAGCCCCACCATCACCCCGCCGACCAGCCCTGGTCCTGCCGTCGCGGCGACACCCGTCAGCCCCTCATAGCCGATCCCGGCCTGGCCCATGGCCTCGGCGGCGATCGCATCGATGCTCTCGACATGGGCCCGCGCCGCGATCTCCGGCACCACCCCCCCGAACGGGGCGTGCTGGGCGATCTGGCTGGCGATCACCGAGGACAGCACCTCCGACCGGCCCTCGCCGTCCAGGCGCACCACCGCCGCGGCCGTCTCGTCGCAGCTGGTCTCCAGGCCTAGGACGGTGTGGGTGGTCATCCAGATTGCCGCTGGGGGCCTGCTCCTGTAGCACCGGCCCGATTGTCCTGTTTGTCGTGGGGCGGCCGGCAAAACCGGTATCCGCCTTTGCCCGCCACACCACCATGAACGCCCGAGGTAGCCCTCCCGCCATGTCGCCGCAACCACTCGTCCGGATCGGCACCCGCGCCTCCAAGCTGGCGCTGGCCCAGTCGGGCATGATGCAGCGGCGGATCGCCGCCGCCCTCGGCGCCTTCGACCGGGCCGACGAGGTCGCCCCGCTGGTCCGGATCACCACCACGGGGGACCGCATCCAGGACCGGCGGCTGCTGGAGATCGGCGGCAAGGCGCTGTTCACCAAGGAGATCGAGGAGGCCCTGCTGGACGGCCGCATCGACGCGGCCGTCCATTCGATGAAGGACGTTCCCGCCGTGATGCCGCCCGGCCTGGTCATCGCCGCCATCCCCGAGCGGGAGGACCCCCGCGACGCCTTCATCAGCGAACGGTGGGAAACGATCAGCGACCTGCCCCAGGGCGCCCGCCTCGGCACCGCCTCCCTCCGCCGCGCGGCCCAGTGCCTGGCCATGCGGCCGGACCTCGACATCGTCATGCTGCGTGGCAACGTCGACACCCGGCTGGCCAAGCTGGCGGCGGGCGAAGCCGACGCCATCCTGCTGGCGGCTTCGGGGCTCAACCGGCTGGGCCTGGGCGAGGTGGTCAGGAGCTTCCTCGACCCCATGGCCGCCCCGCCGGCCCCAGGGCAGGGCGCCCTGGCGATCCAGACCCGCGAAGAGGACGCCGACGCCGCCTGGCTGTCCGCCGTCCGCCACCCGGCCACCGCCATCGCCGTGGCCGCCGAGCGGGGGGCCCTGGCGGCCTTGGAAGGCAGCTGCCGCACCGCCGTCGGGGCGCACGCCGTGATCGACGGCGGAATCCTGCGCCTCACGGTCGAGGCCTTGACCCCCGATGGCTCGGCCCGGTTCCGGCGCGAGGCCGCGATCACCCTGCCCGCCGAGGGCGCCGAGGACGCCGCCCGGGCCCTGGGGGCCGAAGTCGGCGAGGCGGTTCGCCGCGATGGCGGCGACCGCATCGTTCTGCATGACTGACGCGGGGCCCAGCGTCTGGATCACCCGCGCCCGTCCCGGCGCCGAGGAGACCGCCGCCCGCGTCGCCGCCCGGGGGTTCGCACCGGTCGTCGCGCCCCTGCTCGAGGCCCGGCCGGTGGGCGAGGGGCCGGTCGACCTGGCCGGCATTGGCGCCCTGGCCTTCACCAGCGCCCGGGGCGTTGAGGCCCTGGCCGGCCGCAGCCCGGTCCGCGATCTGCCGGTCTTCACGGTCGGCCCCGCCACGGCCCGGGCCGCCCGGGAGGCCGGCTTCGCCAGGGTGGTCTCCGGCAATGGCGACGTCGAGGCGCTGGCCGACCTGATCGCCGACCGCGCCCCGCGGACGGGCGCCATCCTGCATGCCGCCGCCGTCCAGCCGGCGGGAGACCTGGTCGGCGACCTGGTGCGGCGCGGCGTCCCGGCGCGGGCGCTGGCGGTCTACGAGACCGTCCTGGCCGACCCATCGGTCATCCTTCCCGACCTTCCGCAGCTTGCGGCCGCCCTGGTCCACTCCCCCCGCGCGGCCCGCGCCCTGGCCGCCTTCCTGGCCGACCGGCCGACGCCCCGCCTGCGCCTGCTAGCCCTGTCGCCGGCGGTGGCCCAGCCGCTGGCGGGGCTGAAATGCGACGGGATCGCCGTCGCCCCGTTCCCCAACGACGCATCCCTGCTTAATCTCCTCTGAAAGCCGGCAAGGCCGACGCAAACGAATCGCCCCGCACCCATGACCGCGCCCGACACCGACGACATCATCCCGCCGCGCGACCCCGCGGATTTCGGACGTCGGCGAGGCCGCGGCGCTACCATCGTGGCGGTCTCGGCCCTGGTGCTGGTCAGCGTCGCGCTGGGCTTCGGGGCCGCCCAATTCGCCGACCGGGTGAACGCCCCCAGGTCCCCGCCCGCCGCGGCGCCGACGGTCGGCGTCCCGCCGGCGCTCGACACCGCCCCGCCCGCCGCAACCCCGCCTCTGGCCGGCGCGCCTTCGGACGCCCCCGTCACTTCCAGCGGCCTGGAGGCCCTGGATGCCCGGGTCGCCAGGCTGGAGGACGGCCAGCGCCGCACCCTCTCGGCGGCCGGCGCGGCCCTGGCCGCCGGCGCCCTGGCCGAGGCGGCCCAAACCTCCCGGCCGTTCGAGGCCGAACTCGCCGCCCTCGAGCAGGTCATGCCCCTGTCGGCCGACGTGCGCGCCCTGCGTCCCCTGGCCGAGACCGGAGCCCCCAGCCGCGCGGCCCTGGCCGCCGAGTTCAGCGCCGCCGCCGCCCGCGCCTCCGTCGAGGCCCGCGCGCCCGGCGAGGGGGCCAGCATCGGCGACCGGTTGCTGCACGCCCTCTCCCGGGTGGTGACCATCCGCCGGGTCGGCTCGACGACGGGGAACAGCCCGGACGCCGTCCTGGCGCGCGCCGAACGGCAGGCGGCCGAGGGCGACCTGGCCGGCGCCCTCAACACCCTGCGGGCGCTCCCGCCCCGCGCCGCCGACGCCATGGGGGCCTGGCGGGCCCGGGCGCTGCAGCGGGTGACCCTCGACCGCCATCTGGCCAACATCCGCGCCCAGGCCCTGGCCGATCTGGCGGCGGCCCGCGGGGCGCGGCCATGATCCGCACCGCCATCGTCCTGTTCCTGGTCGCCGCGGCGGCCGTGGCCATCCTGGCCCTGACCCGCGACGCCGGCGCCGCCCAGCTGACCTGGCTCGACTGGCGGATCGAGATGACGGCCGCCGCCGCCGCCCTGCTGGTACTGTTCGCCGCCCTGGCCGCCACCCTGTTCTGGCGCCTGGCCATCTGGCTGCTGGAGATGCCCAGGCGCGCCGAGCAGGCAAGGACCGAGCGCCGGCGGCGGGGGGCCGGCGAGGCCCTGGCCCGCGGCTTCCTGGCCTCGGCGGCCGGGGACGGCGGCGAGGCCCGGCGACAGGCCCTCAAGGCCGCGGAGCTCAGCGACGAGCACCCGGCCCTGGTCCGCATCCTGACCGCCCAGGCCGCCGAGACGGCGGGGGACCTGACCGCCGCCAAGGCCGCCTACGGCGCGATGGTGGCCTTCCCCGAGATGCGGCTCGCGGGCCTGAAGGGGCTGATGCAGACGGCTCTTGCCGAGGGGGACAGGGCCGCGGCCCTGCGTCATGCCGAAACCGCCTACGGCCTGGCCCGCACCGCCCGTTGGGCCTGGCGCGCCGTGCTGGAGGCGCGGCTGGAGGCCGGCGACTGGGCGGGCGCCCTGGAGCTGGTCAAGAGCGCGCTCGACCGCAAGATCGTCTCCCCGATCGTCGCCGACCGCACCCGCGCCGCCCTGCTGACCGCCCTGGCCGCCAGCCTCGAGGCCGGCCCCAGGACGGGGGACGACAAGGCCCGCAGGCAGGCCCTCGACCATGCCGTCCAGTCGGCCAGGCTGGCGCCGTCCTTCGCGCCGGGCGCGGTGATGGCCGCCCGGCTGGCCGGCGATGCGCGCCGCGCCGCCGGCTACATCGAGGCGGCCTGGAAGCTCGAGCCCCATCCGGCCCTGTGGCTGGCCTACCGCGACCTCAACACCGCCGAGACCCCGCGCGAGCGCGCCCGGCGCCTGGCGGCCCTGGCCGCCCTCAAGCCGGACCACCGCGAGTCCCGCATCCTGATGGTCGAGCAGGCCCTGATCGCCGGCGAGATCGGCGCCGCCCGCGCCGCCGCAGCCGAGCTGTCGGAGGAACCGCTGACCGCCCGGCTGGCCGGCCTGTTCGCCCGGGCCGCCAACGCCGCCGGCGCCCTCGACGAGGCCCGCGCCTGGATCGCCCGCGGCGCGGCCGCCCCGCAGGAGGCCGACTGGTCCGACCTCGACCCCGAGGGCCAGGCCTTCAACTATCAGCCTGGCGACTGGGCCCGGCTGGTCGCCACCTACGGCGAGACCGGCGAGCTGATCCATCCACGTCTGGAGCGCCGAGAGCGGGCGATGAGCGACCTGCCCGAACTGCCGGTCTCCTATGTCGAGAGCACCCCCTTCGTGGCCGCCGCCGAGACCGGCGCCGTCGCCCTGGCCATCGACGACCCCGGCATCGACGGCCTCTACGAGCCCGAGCCCGAGGAACCGCCCCCCGAGGCGACGGCGCCCAAAGGCCGACGCCGCCGCTTGGCAACCGCCCCGCGCCCCGCTAAATAGCGGCTCCCCCAGGACAGCCTGTCTTCGGGCCGCCTTAGCTCAGCCGGTAGAGCGGCGCATTCGTAATGCGTAGGTCAGGTGTTCGAGTCACCTAGGCGGCACCACTCCTGCTTCGCCCCACCGGCTTCGCAGGGCTGGTCCTGACATTCGACGGCGAAGCAGGTCCGCAGCCTTGGCGAAGGAGGGCCGCCGGACGCTTTCACGCCCCTGGTTCTGAAACCATCGTTCTGCGATGATCTCCCATCTGTCGGGGAGTCCGTCCATGAAACGACTGCTGACCATGATCGCCCTGGCCTGCGCCATCGCCGCACCAGCCGCCGCCGCGCCCAAGGATCCCGGCAAGCCGGACATGTACGGCAACGATCCGCACTGGGTGAAGGACGTGCTCTACAAGTGCGTGGTCTACACCAGCCGGCCCGACCCCAAGGCCTTCGTCCGCTGGTACGGCAAGTGCGTCAACGGCGTCGCCGAGGGCCAGGGCTCGATGGTCTGGTACGTGAACAACCGCTACGCCGCCAAGTACGAGGGGCCGGTGGTCAAGGGGGCGCGGCACGGGCGTGGGACCTACTGGGCCGCCAGCGGCGACCGGTTCACCGTCGAGTGGGTGTTCGGCGTCCCGCACGGGGCCGGAACCTGGGTCTATGCCGACGGCTCGCGGCTGGAGGCCCGCTTCTACGACGGCGAGGCGCGGGGCTTCGTGACCTACGCCATGGCCGACGGCGGATACTACAGCGGCGACGCCAACGGCGCCGGCGAGATCCGCTACCAGGACGGCCGCAAGGTCCAGGCGAAAATGGCCTTCGCCAACTACCGCAAGCCGGTGGTCACCCCGGACTGATCACTCGAGGGGGTAGCCCTCCTTGAGGTCGACCAGGTCGCGGCACAGGCTGCCGGAATCCATGATCACCTGGTCGGCGCCGACGAACAGGCACCAGTAGGTGGTGTCGCCGCCGCGGTTGCGGACGCCGTTGCCGCGCATCAGGGTCATCGGCTGGGAGAACTTGATCCCGGCGTTCGGGAACTCCACGGTCAGGGTGTAGCTGCCCGACCAGGTCCCGATCATGCTCTCGTCCTGCAGGGCGTAGGTGCGGTCGCCCCAGCCGCCGCCGCTGAAGGTGATCCGGTAGGGCTGGCCCTCTGGCCCGCGCAGCAGGATCAGCTCGTTGGCGCAGGCCGCGCCGGCGAAGAGGCTGAAGGCGGCGGCGGCGAGCGCCAGGCTAAGGGGTCTGGTGGCCATGGGGTCCTTCCTGTCGCCGCCGAACCTGGGCCGGTCCGGACGACGGCGCTTCCCCGGAAAAGGGGGTCGCCAGCTACGGCGCGCCGAAATCCAAGCCCCGCCGGACTGAGATCCCGGACCTGGCTTCAGGTTCTGAAGGGCCTCCCGGCCTAACTAGCCGAGCAGCCTGACCAGCGCCGGCGCGGCGATGTTCCCCCACAGCAGGCTGACGAAGATGATGATCAGGATGGCGACCAGGCCGCTGATGTCCAGCTGGCCCCAGCGCGGCAGAACCCTGCGCAGCGGCCGCAGGATCGGCTCGGTGATGGCGTCCAGGAACTGGCTGATCTGGTAGACGAAGCGGTTGCGCAGGTTGATGACGTCGAACGCCACCAGCCAGCTGATGACCGCCTGCAGGATCAACAGCCAGATCGCCAGGTTGAGGATGATCGCAACGATCTCGGCAATCGCTCTGCCCATGGGCCGGTCCCTTCCGCGCCCCCGGGGCGCCTGCTCAGAATGCGGAGTCTAGCGGGGCCCCGCGCCTGCGGCAACGTCGGGACCGCGCCGCGTCCCCGCCTTGACAGGCAAAGCCCCCCCGCCGTATGTGCCGCCCTTCCCTCGTCCTGGGAGGGGGCCGTAGCTCAGTTGGTAGAGCGCCTCGTTCGCAATGAGGAGGTCAGGGGTTCGACTCCCCTCGGCTCCACCAGGAACCCCCGATCGGCTCAGGCCGCCATCGCCTTGCGGGTTTCCTCCACCTCGGCCATCAGCCAGTCGCGGAACTGGCGGATCTTGCGCGCCCGCCGCCGGTGCTCGGGCCAGACGATCCAGGAATAGAGGCCGAGGTCGCAGACCTGGGGAAATAGCCGCACCAGCCGGCCGTCGGCCATGTCCTGGCGCCAGAGGAAGGGCGTCAGCATGGCCACTCCCTGGCCGGCCATGGCGGCGTGGCCCTCGTTGGCCTGGGTATCCAGGCGAACGCCGGGCAGGGGCCCGCGGTCGGAGTCCGGGAGGCCGGCGTCGCGGAACCAGCAGTCCCAGCTCGGCTGGTCGGGGCTGATTAGCGGGACCTTCAGGAGGTCGGCGGGCGTGGCGATGCCGTCGTGGGCGGCGCGGAAGGCCGGGCTGCACATCGGGGTGAAGTCGTGCAGCAGCAGCCGCTGCGCCTCCAGGCCGGGCCAGTCCCCGGAGGTCCCCGACCGGATCGCCACGTCGACGCCGTCCTTGCCGAAATCGACCAGGCTGTTGTCGGCCAGCAGGCGCACGGCGATCTCGGGATGGGACAGCTGGAACCGCCCCAGCCGCCAGGCCAGCCAGGTGTTGGCGAAGGTGAGGGTGCTGGAAATGGTCAGGCTGGTCTCGTCCTCGGCCCGGAACTCGGCGAAGGCCGCCTCGATCTCGCCAAGGCCCCGGGCGACGCCGGCGGCGGCGCGGCGGCCCGCCTCGGTCAGCTCGACCCGTTGGCGCGCGCGGCGGAACAGCTGCTGGCCCAGCCGGTCCTCGAGCACCTTGACCTGGTGACTGACCGCCGCCTGGGTCATGCCCAGCTCCGCCGCGGCGGCGGTGAAGGTCTCGTGCCGGGCGGCGGCCTCGAACACGCGGACGGCATTGAGGGGCGGCAGGACGCGCATCGGCGAATGATTAGCCCTGCTTATGACTCCCGTCGATCCTTTAGTTGGCGGGCGGACGTGAAAGAGCCCATCTATGGAGCCGAAGAGGAGTCAGCCATGACCACATCTCATGAAGTTCATCGGCCGTCGGGCCTGGTTCGCTGGATTGCCGCAGCCTGGGCCAGCCTGCGCCAGTCGTCCGACGCCTTCGTCCGCATGGCGTATGACAAGCCCTGGCTGAAGGACAGCGTTCGCTAGAGCAGGGCGCGATTTGATGGAATTTAAGCCACGCTGCTCCAGGTTTTTCGTGGTCGCGCGTTTGATCCGATAGCCGGTTCCCGCCTATCGGAACGCGCCCTGGGAGCCGGAATGGGTCGGCGGCGTTAGATCGGCCAGCCCATCAGCTTCATGGTCGCCAGGGCCAGGATGGCCAGCGTCGGGACGCCAAGCGTCCAGTACATCACGTCTTTCATCGTCACCGCTTCCCTCAGCCCGTCTTTCAACGCGCCGCCTCCCGTGGGGTTGCGGGGTGAGCGGAGCATGATTCGAGGCGTCGCCGAAGTCGCGGCGCGTCAGTGGAAGTCGCGGCTCCTGGGCAGCACCCGGACATCGCGCGGATGGCGGTGCTGGGGCGGCTCGCCCCGGCCCGGCGCGCTGGAGGCGGCCTCGTCGCCATGGGCCGGAACTGCCCGCAGCGGCGCTTCGGACAGCAGGCCCAGCGACCAGGTCCAGTCCTCGATGCTCTCGGCGACCAGATGGGTCACCCCCTCGGCCCGCTGCAGCCGGCCGCGCACCAGGATCATCCGGGCGGTCATGATCACCGGCCGGAACTGCTCGAACACCTTGGGCCAGACCACGATGTTGGCCACCCCGGTCTCGTCCTCGAGGGTGATGAAGCAGACCCCCTTGGCCGTTCCCGGCCGCTGGCGCACCAGCACCACCCCCCCGACGGCGGTCTTCCGATTGGCGGGATCCCCGTTGACCCGCTCGCAGGGGATCGCCCCGGCCCGCTCCAGCCGCTCGCGCAGGAAACCCACCGGATGGGCTTTCAGCGACAGGCGGATGGACTCGTAGTCCCCGACCACCTCTTCCGACAGGGCCTGGGCCGGCAGGGACGGCGGCGGCGGCCCGTCCTCCTCCGCCACCCCCGCCTCGGCGAACAGGGGCAGCGGCTGGGCCCGTGGCAGTCCCCGAGCGGCCCACAGGCCGCCGCGGCGCGAGAGGTTCAGGGAGCCGAAGGCGTCGGCGGCGGCCAGCAGCTCGAGGCCCCGCGCGGGAAGGCCGGCGCGGCGGCGCAGGTCGTCGAGGTCGGCAAAGGGCCCGGCCAGACGCGCCGTCATGACTGCCTCGCCCCAGTCCTTCCGGAAGCTGTCGATCTGCCGCAGGCCCAGCCGCAGGGCGCAGCGGCCCCCGGCCACGGGCTCGAGCGTGCAGTCCCAGTCGCTGGCGTTGATGTCGGGGTGGCGCACCTCGACCCCGTGCTCGCGGGCGTCGCGGACCAGCTGGGCCGGGGCGTAGAAGCCCATCGGCTGGCTGTTGAGCAGGGCGGCGCAGAACACCTCCGGGTGGTAGCACTTCATCCAGGCCGAGACGTAGACCAGCAGGGCGAAGCTGGCCGCATGGCTTTCCGGGAAGCCGTACTCCCCGAACCCCTTGATCTGGTTGAAGCAGTTGTCGGCGAACTCCGGATCGTAGCCGCGCCGCTTCATCCGCCCGGCCAGCATCTCCTCGTAGTTCTGGATGGTGCCGTTGTGGCGGAAGGTGGCCATCGCCCGGCGCAGGCCGTTGGCCTCGTCGCCGGTGAACTCCGCCGCCTCCATGGCGATGCGCATGGCCTGTTCCTGGAACAGGGGGACGCCCATGGTCTTGTTGAGAATGTTCTTCAGCTCGTCCGGATGGTGCGGCGGCGCCGGCTTGGGGAAGACGATCTCATAGGTCTCGCCCCGCGCCTCGGCCTCCCGCTTGGCGGTTCGGGCGGCCAGGTAGGGGTGGACCATGTTGCCCTGGATCGGCCCCGGCCGCACGATCGCCACCTCGACCACCAGGTCGTAGAACTCCCGCGGCTGCAGCCTGGGCAGCATGGCCATCTGGGCCCGGCTCTCGACCTGGAAGACCCCCAGGGAGTCGGCCTTGCAGAGCATGTCATAGACCGGGGGCTCCATGTCCCGGCGCAGGAAGACCTTGGCCAGGTCCCAGGCCTCGCCGTAGTGGCGCTGGATCAGGTCGAAGCCCTTCTGGATGGCGGTCAGCATGCCGAGCGCCAGGACGTCGACCTTCATGATCCGCAGTTCGTCGATGTCGTCCTTGTCCCATTCGATGAAGGTGCGGTCGTCCATCGCCGCGTTGCCGACGGGAACAAGCTCCACCAGGGGCCCCTGGGTGAGCACGAAGCCGCCCACGTGCTGCGACAGGTGGCGGGGAAAACCGATCAGCTCGCGGGTCAGGTCCAGGGCCAGCCGCATCCGCTGCTCTTCCCGGGAAAGCCCGGCCCGCTCGGCATGGCCGTCCTCGACCTCGCTGCCCCAGCTGCCCCAGACGGTGCCGGCCAGGGAGCCGGTGACGTCCTCGGTCAGGCCCAGGGCCTTGCCCACCTCGCGGATCGCCGAGCGCGGCCGGTAGTGGATGACGGTGGCGCAGATGGCCGCCCGGTGGCGGCCATAGCGCTCGTACATGTGCTGGATGACCTCCTCGCGCCGGGCATGCTCGAAGTCGACGTCGATGTCGGGGGGCTCGTCCCGCTCTGTGGAGATGAACCGCTCGAACAGCAGCGACTGGCCGACCGGATCGACCGAGGTGATCCCCAGGCAGAAGCAGACCACCGAGTTGGCCGCCGAGCCGCGCCCCTGGCAGAGGATGGGCGGGGTCTGGTCTCGGGCCCATTTGACCATGTCGTGGACGGTCAGGAAGTAGTGGGCGTATTGCCGGGCCGCGATCAGGGCCAGTTCCTTGGCGATGGTGGCCTGGACATCCTCCGGGACCCCGTCCGGATAATGCCGGCGGGCGCCGGCCCAGGTCAGGTCGAAGAGGTGGCCGTCCGCCGTCTTGCCCGGCGGCACCGGCTCGTCGGGGTAGTGGTAGGACAGTTCGTCGAGGGAAAAGGCGCAGGCCTGGACGATCTCCAGGGTGCGGGACAGCGCCCGCTCGTGACCCCGGAACAGCCGGGCCATCTCGGCGGGGGCCTTGAGGTAGCGTTCGGCGTTGGCCTGCAGCCTGAATCCGGCCGCGTCGACCGTGGTCCCTTCGCGGATGCAGGTCAGCACGTCCTGCAGCGGGCGGCGGTCGTAGTGGTGGTAGAGCGCCGCGTTGGTGGCGACCATCGGGACGCCCAGGCCGTCGGCCAGCCGCGCCAGATGGTTGAGCCGGGCCCGGTCGCGGCCGTCACCCAGAAGGTTGGCGCCCAGGTAGAGCCGGTCGGGCCAGGCCCTGGCCCAGTCGCGCAGCCGGGCGGCGAAGGCGGCGTCGATCACCCGCGGGGCCGGGGCGATGGCGATGAGGCCTTCGCCGTGCGCCACGGCCTGGTCGAAGGTCAGGCGGCACTCGCCCTTGGTCGTGCGCCCGTCCTGGTCGTTGCCCAGCACCTCGCTCTTGCCCAGGGACAGCAGCCGGCAGAGCCGGCCGTAGGCCGCCCGGTCCCGCGGATAGACGATCAGGGGGCTGTCGTCGGTGAACACCAGCCGCGACCCGACCAGCAGCCGCATGCCGACCCGCTTGGCCTCCTTATGGGCCCGCACCACCCCGGCCAGGGTGTTGCGGTCGGCGATGCCGATGGCGGCCAGGCCCAGGTGCTGCGCCTGGGACACCATTTCCCAGGGATGCGATCCCCCCTCCAGGAAGGAGAAGTTGCTGATCGCGTCGAGCTCGGCGTAGCTGTGCCGGGGGGCGGTCATGCGAACACCCCGTGCATCCACCAGCCGGGCGGGTGCGCCTCGATCACGCCGGGCTCGACCTCACGCTGGTCTTCGCGCTCGTAGAGACCTTCGCGGAACAGCCAGTAGCGGCGGCCCTCGCCGTCCTCGACCCGGTAGTAGTCGCGGGTGCGGGCCGGCCGGGCCCTGTCCGCGGGCCGCCACCATTCGGGGGAAATCCGCTCGGGTCCCTGGGCGCGGACCACCCGGTGGGCGACGCGCCGCCAGGTGAAGCGGGCCGGGGGGCCGTCGGGGATGCCCGCGATCGGCACCTCCACCGGCTCGGGCGGGTCGAGCAGCAGCAGGGGGCGGTCGGGCCGTGGCGGAGCCTCGGCCGGGGACGGCGCGCCCCTGCCGGCCGGGCGGCGGCCCTGGCTGCGCTCGGGCAGCCAGCTGCCCCGGCCCTCCAGCCGGAAGACCGACTCCTCGCCGAGCCGCGCGCCCAGCCGGTCGAACAGGGCCGACAGGGCCAGGTCGGCGTCCTCGTCGCGCCCTCTGTCGAGGTCGGCCTGCACCGGCTTGAGCGGCTCGGCCAGCTCGGCGGTCAGCATCAGGGCGTCGATGCCGAAGCCGAGGTCGAGCTGCTCCAGCCCCCGCTCCTTGAGCACCTTGGCCAGGTGGGCCGGCCGGGCCGAGGGGGCGCTCAGGGATACGGTCAGGCTGGTGGCCCGGCCGTCGACCCGGAAGCCGGTCAGGGCCAGCCGACGGGCCCCCTGGCCGTCGCGCTCGAGCATCTCGGCCAGGGAGGGGGCGAGGTCGTTCAGCACCGTCTCCACCCCGGCGGCGTCGATCACCGGCTCCAGGAAGGTGCGCCAGACGCGCCAGCCGGGCGGCCGGCGGACCGGCTCGAGGATCTCCGGCTCGGCGCCCAGGGCCTGGTCGAGCCGCCGCACAAGGGTCAGCCCCGCCTCGCCCCGGAAACGGCGGGCCAAGCCCGAGCGGGGAAGCGCCATGAGGTCGCCGATGGTCCGCAGGCCGAACCGCGACAGCAGCTTGACGTCCTCAGGGCTGAGCCGCAGGGCCGCCGAGGGCAGGGGGGCGAGGGCCTCCCGCGTCGCGCCCGCCGGGGCCAGGCGCCGCTCGCGGCCGAACCGCGCCAGGGCCCAGGCGGCGCCGGCGGTGTCGGCCATGGCCAACCGGGCGGGAATGTTCGCCGCTTTCAACCGCGTGGCCATGTCGGTCAGGAGGGCGATCTCGCCCCCGAACAGATGGGCCCCGCCGGTCATGTCGATCAGCAGCCCCTCGCGGCCCGGATCCGCCGCGTCCATCGCCACGCAGGGGGAATAGCGCTCCGCCCACAGGGCGATTAGGCGCAGGGCCTCGGCGTCGCGCTCCGGTTCCGCCGGATGGGTGACCAGGGCCGGGTTCGCCGCCCGGGCGTCGGCGTGGGCCTGGCCCATGGCGTGGCCGAGCCGCCGGGCGGCCGGGTTGGTCGCCGACAGCACCAGGCCCCTGGGGCCCCGCTCGACCAGGGCGAAGGCGGTCCCTTCAGGCGGCGGAGACCGCCCGGCCGTGCGGGACCAGACCGTGATCGGCCAGTCCGGCAGCCAGACGGAAACGATGCGCTTCATCGTCCCACTCCAGGAGCCATTCGCCGGGCGGTTCGCCGCGGCTGCGGGTTAGGGCGACGGTGAGGCGCGGGGCGCCCGGGGCCTCCTCGTCATAGGGGTGCGGGCCCGAGGGGGCCGGGCGGATGCGCCAGCGGCGCCGGGCGGCGCTGATGTCCTTCGGATCGCGGGTGCGCAGCAGCAGGCAGGGGGCCCCGGCCTCCCGCGCCGCCAGGTCGAGCCGGCGGCTGGCCAGCAGGGTCAGGCCGTCGACCGCCGCCACCGCCCCCGCCACCGCCCGCGACTTCAGCGCCTCCTCCAGGGCCCAGAGCAGCTGGCCCTCCTTCTGGGTCTCGACGATCAGCAGCCGGGCGGGGTCGAGGCCGAGGCCGAGCAGCCCGTCCCGGAACCAAAACCCATGCTCGCGCGCCCACGGCCGGGGCGCCGCCAGCACCATCGGCCGCGGGTCGCCCTCACCGGTCCGGACCAGGGCAAAGGCCAGGGCGGCGATCCGCCCCTCAACGCCCTCGCCCCAGGCCTCCTCCAGCCCGAGCCGCTCCGCGCGCGGGGCCAGCGCGGGGTTGGAGCGGTTGGACAGGGCCGGGTCAAGGAACATCGTGTTTCTGTTTTGTTCTCTTTTTCCGAAGAGTCAATGCGCGCTGTGGAGGTCGGTTGCGACTCCCGTTAGCGGAATCCGTTCCCCCCTTCCGCCACCGGCTCTGCCGGCGGTCTCCCCCGTGAACGGGAAAGGACGGGGCGGGGATTACAGCCCCAGTCTCCGCGCCCGTCCCGCAATCGTCAGCGCCAGGCGTTCGGCGATCAGGCGGTCGGGGCTGCCGGTCTGTTTGCAGGCCTTGTCGGCGGCGAGGATCTCGGGCTGCAGGGCGTCGATGTGGTCGAGGGTCCAGGCGCGGGCCTGGCGGAGGAACTCGCGCTCATTCTTCCAGAACACCCCGCTGGCCTTGGCCGCCTCGGGCAGGCCGGCGCCGCTGGCGACCAGGGTCAGAGTGCGGCGCAGCTTCGCCAGGTGCATGCCCATGGCGCGCACCGCCGGCGGTCCGGCCTCGCCCTCCGCGGCGGCGCGGGCCAGCCCGGCCTGGGCGGCGCCGAGCCGGCCGCCGAAGGCGTCGTTGGCGGCGTCGGCCAGGGAGGCTTCCGGCTCGACGCCCAGGAACGCCTCCAGCTCGGCGGCGCCGACCTGGCGGCCGCTGCCGGGGCCGATCCACAGGATCAGCCGCTCGATCTCCTGGCGGGCGACGCCGCGCTCCTTGGGCATGCGCGAGGCGAACAGGTCCAGGGCCGCCGAGTCGAGGCTGACCTTGTCGGCGGCCAGGGCTTCGCGCGCCATGCGGGCCACGTCCCCCTGTTCATCCTCGTAGCAGGGGATGGCGGCGGCGGCGGGCGCCTTCTCGGCCGCCTTGCGCAGGGCCGAGTCGCGGCCCAGCGCCCCGGCCTCGACGATCAGGAAGGCGTCGGGATTGAGTTTGCCCTCGGCATGGGCGGTGAGCGCCTCGGCGGCCGTCCTGTCGGGTGCGGCGCGTTCGCCGGTCAGGCGGACGCGGATCAACCGCCGGCCGCCCATCATCGAAAGCGCGGTGAGTTCCTCCTCCAGCCGTCCGGCCTGGTCGAGGTCGGTCTCGGTCAGCATGGCGACGTTGAAGGGGTCGTTGAGGTCGGGGGTGATGCGCCTGGCGAGACTATCGGCCCGCTCCCGCACGCCGCCCCGGTCGCGGCCATAGAGCAGGACGGCGCGGATGTTGTCCGGCGGGCCCTTGAGGAGGCGTTCGACGTCGGGGCGCTTGGAGACGATCATTGGAACTACTCTAAAGCGCCTCCCCCACCGCCGTCATCCCGGCCGTAGCGCGCAGCGCGGAGAGCCGGGACCCAGGGGCTAGCGGCAAACGGTCGGCAGCTCCGAGTGGCGGCGCCCTGTCCCTCCTGGGTCCCGGGTCTTTGCTGCGCTACCCCCGGGATGACGGAGGGAGAGCTACCCGTTCCGCTTCAGCATCCAGACGGCCAGGTCCATCTGGATCTTCCGGGCCAGTTCGTCAGCGACTTTCTGCTCGGCGTCCTGCTGGGCGCTGATCGCGGCGTAGGGCTGGTCGGCGCGGTCGAAGGTGACCTCGGCCTGGCTGACCCCTTGGGTGGCGGTAGAGCCGTCGGCGCGGGAGACCAGCTTCCAGCTGGCGGTGACCACATACTCATAGCGGCTGGCCACCCCGTCGGGCCGGCGGCCGCGCGGGATGCGGGCCTCCTTGAGGACCAGTTCGAGGCGGTACTCGGCCGGGCGGCCGTCGCGGGCCAGGGCGTCGTCGAGGGATTCGCGCAGCAGGGCGCCGGTGCGGCCCTCCGGGGCGATGGTCTCGATGGCCGAAAGGCCGGGCGACACGCCCGGGGCGGCGTACAGCGGCGTGAACCCGCAGCCCCCCAGCGGCAGGGCCAGGGCGCCAAGGAGCGCGAGAAGGGCTGCGGGTCGGATCATGATCAGTTGGCCACGATGTTGACGATGCGGTCCTGGACCACGATCACCTTGCGGACGGTCAGGCCGGCAAGATGGGCCGAAACGCCGGCGTCCGCCAGGGCCAGGGCTTCCACCTCGGCCGAGGCGGCGCCCTTGGGGGCGACGACCTCGCCGCGGCGCTTGCCGTTGATCTGCACCGGCAGGGTGACCTCGTTGTCGGCGGCCAGGGCCGGGTCGGCCTTGGGCCAGGGGGCGTCGACGACCATGCCGGAGCGCCCCAGCCGCTCCCAGCAGGCCTCGGCCAGGTGGGGGGTGAAGGGGGCGATCAGCCGGGCCAGCACGTCCAGCGCCTCGGCGCGGGCCGCCAGGACGCCGGGCGTCGCGCCGGCGGCCGGGTAGGCCTTCAGGGTGTTGAGGAACTCGTACAGCCGCGCCACCCCGCTGTTGAAGCGGAACCGCTCGATGGAGTCGGTCACCGGGCCGATCAGCTTGTGGGTCGCCCGCCGCAGCGCGGTCGCCGCCGCATCGCTGTCATCGAAGGCGGAGGCCCCCTCCGGTTGCCCATCGAACTCCGCCCAGACCCGGTGGACGAAGCGGCCGGCGCCCTCGACCCCGGCGTTGGTCCACTCCACATCCCGCTCCGGCGGGCTGTCGGACATGACGAACAGGCGGGCGGCGTCGACGCCGTAGACATCGAAGATCTCCTCGGGCGCCACCACGTTCTTCTTCGATTTCGACATCTTCTCGATGTCGCCGATCACCAGCGGCTCGCCGGTGGCCTTGTCGGCGGCCCGCCGCTCGCCATCGACCGTGACGAAGTCGACGCAGGCCGGCTCCACCCAGTCGCCGGCGGCGGTCATGTAGGTCTCGTGGGTGACCATCCCCTGGGTGAACAGGCCCGCAAAGGGCTCGGCCACGCTCAGCATGCCCTCGTCCCTCAGGGCGCGGGTGATGAAGCGGGCGTACAGCAGGTGCAGGACGGCGTGCTCGACCCCGCCGATATACTGGTCGATCGGCAGCCATTTGTCGGCGGCGGCCTTGTCCACCGGCGCCTCGGCCTTGGGATTGGCGAAGCGGGCGAAGTACCAGCTGGAGTCCACGAAGGTGTCCAGGGTGTCGGTCTCGCGCTGCGCATCGCTGCCGCAGGACGGGCACTTCACGTGCTTCCAGGTCGGATGGCGCAGCAGCGGGTTGCCGGGCAGTTCGAACGAGACGTCCTCGGGCAGGACCACCGGCAGCTGGTCGTCGGGCACGGGGACCGGCCCGCAGGCCTGGCAGTGGATGATGGGGATCGGGCAGCCCCAGTAGCGCTGGCGCGAAACGCCCCAGTCGCGCAGGCGATAGACCACCGCCCCCTGTCCCTGGCCCTGGTCTTCGGCGCGCTGGACGGCGGCGGCCTTGGCCTGTTCCACCGTCATTCCGTCCATGAAGTCGGAGTTGAAGATCTTCCCCGGGCCGACATAGGCCTCGCTGCCGACCATGAAGGTGGCCGGGTGGGCGTCGGGGGGCAGCACCACCGGCTTGACCGGCAGGCCGTACTTGCGGGCGAAGTCCAGGTCGCGCTGGTCGTGGGCCGGGCAGCCGAAGATGGCGCCGGTCCCGTAGTCCATCAGCACGAAGTTGGCGATCCAGACGGGCAGCTTCCAGTCGGGGTCGAAGGGATGGGCTGCCGTCAGCCCGGTATCGTAGCCCAGCTTCTCGGCGCCCTCGATCTCCGCCTCGCTGGTGCCGCCCGCGCGGCACTGCCTGATGAAGTCGGCGACCTTGGGGTCGCCGGCCAGCTGTTCGGCCAGCGGGTGGTCCGGGGCGATGGCCAGGAAGCTGGCCCCGTACAGGGTGTCGGGGCGGGTGGTGTAGACCTCCAGCCCGTCCTCGAAGCCCTTTGGCGGGGCGTCGAACTTCCAGGTCAGCCGCAGCCCCTGGCTCCGCCCGATCCAGTTCTCCTGCATCAGCCGGACCTTGTCCGGCCAGCGGTCCAGGGTCTCCAGGCCGTCGATCAGGTCGTCCGCGTACTGGGTGATGCGCAGGAACCACTGGGTCAGCTTGCGCTTCTCGACCACCGCGCCGGAGCGCCAGCCCCGGCCGTCGATGACCTGCTCGTTGGCCAGCACGGTCATGTCGACCGGGTCCCAGTTGACCGTCGCTTCGCGGCGATAGACCAGGCCGCGCTTCAGCAGGGCCAGGAACAGCCGCTGCTGCTGGCCGTAGTATTCGGGATCGCAGGTGGCGAACTCGCGCGACCAGTCGATGCTGGTGCCCAGCAGCTTGAACGGCTCGCGCATGGCCGCGATGTTGTCGTAGGTCCAGCCCTTGGGGTGGACGCCGCGCTCCATGGCGGCGTTCTCGGCCGGCATGCCGAAGGCGTCCCAGCCCATCGGGTGCAGCACCGCATGGCCCTGCGCCCGCTTGTAGCGCGCCACCACGTCGCCCATCGTGTAGTTGCGCACATGGCCCATGTGCATCCGCCCGGAGGGATAGGGGAACATCTCGAGGACGTAGAACTTCGGGCGCGGGTCGTCGTCGGCCGTGCGGAACACATCGGCCTTGGCCCAGGCTTCACGCCACCTGGGCTCGGTTTCCTTGGGATTGTAGCGAGCCATTGCCGGTCTTTAGGGCGGCGGGGAACGGGGGGCAATCCTTCCCCCGCGCCCATGGAGAAGGGGGAGCCTTACTCTTCGCTGATGTTGGCAAGTCGAAGCTTGCGGGCGCGGTCGAGGATGGCGTTTTCCATGTCGACCTCGGTCTGGGCCGCGGTCGGGGCGTCGACCCAGGTCCCGCCCTGGTTGACCTGCTTGAAGACGGTCACGTTGAGGGCGTCGGCCCGCAGGCGGGTGTCGAGGATGTAGGCGGTGACCTTGAAGCGCTCGCCCGGCGTCGCCGGATCGCTGTACCAGTCGGTGATGATCACCCCGCCGTAGGGGTCGGCCGAGGCCAGCGGCATGAACTTCAGGACGTCGAGCGTGGCGCGCCACAGGTAGCTGTTGACGCCGATCTCCGTGCCCTTCGGCGTCTTCTTGCCGCCGCCGATGCCCAGGAAGCCGCCGTTGCCGTCCTTGACCTGCTTGGGGCCGCTGGACCCACAGGCCGCCAGGGCCCCCGCCAGCATCACCACCGCGCCCAACCTGAACGCCCCGCGCGCAAACCGCATGCTGTATCGCTCCAAATCGCTGCGCCCCACGCCGGTGGATGTCGCAAGCCCTTCCCGAGAGGGGAAGGTGTGGCCAAGACTTGCAGCGCAATTGCGGCGAACCGGCGTCGGCCCGCGCAACGCGCCAGAAGCGTTGCGTCTACAACATGGCTGTCGCAGGTCCAACGATGAATCTCGTGGCCTTCCCGCCACAGGCGAGGCCTGAATCGACCTGTGTTCGCCAAGCCGCGTTGACCCAATGTCGCCGTGATCGCTTATATAATGGGACTAGGAGCTGACGGCCCGACCCCGGGCAGACAGGTTCAGCGTGGGGACGGGCTTTTTAGAGCAGGCGATGAGCAAGGCGCTTTACATGGCGGCGACTGCTGCGCTGATCCTGATCGGATCGGCCGGGGCGGCTCATGCCCAGCAGGCCAAGGCCAGGCCCAGCGAGGAATTCCGCGTCCGCGGCGACTTCGACCTGCGCGACAGCCGCCTCGGCCCCGCCCGTTCCGACCGCAGCCTGCAGTTCGACGCCAAGACCGGCAAGTGGGGGGTCAAGGTCGGCCTCGGCGCCCCGGTCGGCCGCGAAGCCGACGCCAAGGACCTCGAAGCCGGCGCCTACTTCAAGGTCACCCCTTCGCTCCGCGTCGGCGGCGCCGTTGGCCTGGCCTCCGAGCGCGACAACCCGGTCCGCCGCCCCAACGAGCGCGACGAAGCGCCCCGCGTGCGCCTGGAAACCACCTTCAAGTTCTGATCCTCCGCCAGGAGACCACCCAGCTTCCGTCATCCCGGAAGGCCGCGAAGCACTTATCCGGGATGACGAGCGATTAGGACGGCCAGCTCGCCAGCAGCGCCCGCAGCGCCGCCGCCGTGGCCAGCGGCTGGTCGATCATCACATGGTGGTCGGCGTCGGGGATCGAGAACCGGACG
This sequence comes from Caulobacter sp., assembly GCA_035627755.1. Taxonomy (GTDB): domain Bacteria; phylum Pseudomonadota; class Alphaproteobacteria; order Caulobacterales; family Caulobacteraceae; genus Caulobacter. The sequence continues at coordinate 41,308 of DASPLD010000221.1, forward strand.
ATGTCATCGGGCAGCTCGCGCAGCATGAATTCCAAGGTCTCGGGGAACATCAGCTTCGACCGCTCCCCCCAGACCAGGGCCACCGGGCATCTGACCTGGTGGAGCAGCTCGCCGAGGACCGGCATGGTGAAGTTGTGCCAGAGCTCCGGATCGAACTTCCAGGTCCAGCCCATGCCGGGGCCGTCCTCCAGCGGCGCCGGGCGCAGCGACTTCCGGGCAATCCAGTCGGCGATGTAGGGGTTCTCGCAGCCCTGCGGCGGGGCGAGACGGAAGCGGGCCAGGGCGGTGGGCAGGTCCGCATAGACCCGGTTGCCGCCCTCGCGCCGGGGCGGGCCGTTCCACTGCCGCTCGGGCGGGTGGATGGTGGAATCCAGCATGACGATGCCGCCCAGCCGCTCGGCGTGATGCACCGCGCAGTAGAGGGTGGGAAAGCCGCCGAAACTATGCCCGACCACGCGGGCCCTGTTTCCGTCCGCCTCCAGCCGGGCGGCTTCGATGGCCCCGAGGATCTCGGCCGCGAACAGGTCGGCGTCGTAGGCGGGGCGCCAGTCGCTGTCGCCCATCCCCGACCAGCTGATGGCGGCAACCCGATAATCCTCGGCCAGCAAGGGAGCGATGAAGCTCCACCAGTCGGCATGGGCGCCGTTGCCGTGCAGCAGCAGAACCCCCGGCTTTCCGATCTCGCCCCAGGTGAGGAGTTCGATCTTCGCGCCTTCCACCGTGAAAAAGGACCGCTCCGGCTCGATCGCCAGGGCGGCGTCGAACCAGGCCGGGGCCGGCGGCTTGTCGCCGTTGAACGGGGCCAGCGGCGGAGGATGGTCCGGCCAGACCGGATGACCGTCAGCCACGGGCCGCCTCCACGTCCGCGAAGGCCTTCTCGCCGGGCCGTGGCGGGCGCGGGCCGACGGTCTTGAAGATCCCCGTCCCGGTCATGATCAGCCTCTCGCCGGCCCAGATGCGGCCGCGGACGGTGAACAGGTCGTCCTCCTCGGCCACCAGCTCGGCCCGGCCCTCGATCCAGTCGCCGAGCTTCCCGCCGGAGAGGAAGTCGCAGGTCAGCCGCACGGTCACCCAGTAATGGCTGCGCGCCACGCTGATCACCCGGCCCCAGGCCATGTCGGCGAAGCTCATCAGCATGCCGCCGTGGGCGTTGGCCATGCCGTTGGTGTGGTGCTCCTCGACCCGGAAGGCCAGGGTCGCGCCGCCCTCGTCGTACTTCTCGTAGAGCGGCCCGATCTGGCGGCCGAAGCCCCGGGTCCAGTTGAGGATGGAATATCCCGGCGGGATATCGGCCGTCTGGGCCTCGGTCAGGTCGTCGGACATGGGGGAAGTCTAACGATCGTTTGAATGCGGTGGAAGCGGGAACCTCTGTTTCCTCCCGCCTCCGCCCAGGCGCCTGGCCAGGTTGCCGCCACGACACCCTTGCCACGCCAATTTGCGGGCCCCACCCTCCCCGCAACGGCAGGTCGGGGGAGCGGTTGGTGAGCGCAGTCGAGACAGGGGCTCCGGCCGTCGTCACCCTCAGGCCGTCGATCCCCGTGAAGTTCGCCTATGGCCTGGGCCAGGCCGTGCAGAGCGGCGGGTTCGACGCCGCCCTGCCGCTGACTTTCTTCTACTACACCCAGGTGCTCGGCCTCTCCGGGGTGCTGACCGGCATCGCGGTCGGCCTCAGCCTCTGCGTCGACGCCATCCTGGACCCGCTGGTCGGCTCCCTGTCGGACAACATCCGCTCGCGGTTCGGGCGGCGGCTGCCGCTGATGGTGCTCAGCATCCCTCTGGTGGCGCTCGGCTTCGGCCTGATCTTCAGCCCGCCCCGCGGGCTGGAAGGTCCGATACTGTTCGCCTGGCTGCTGGGAACATCCCTGCTGGCCCGGGCCGCCACCTCGCTGTTCAACGTGCCCTTCATCGCCCTGGGGGCGGAGCTGTCGGACGGCTACCTGGAGCGCTCGCGGGTGGTGGTCTGGCGGACGATGATCGGCCTGATCTCGGTGGTGGCCATCATCCTGCTCGCCTACCGGGTCTTCCTCACCCCGCCCGAGGGGCTGTTCAAGCTGGCCGCCTATCCGCCGCTCGGCTGGTCGGTGGCGGGCGTGCTGGTCGTCTGCATGGTCGCCTGCTGCGCCGGGATGGCCCGCTACGCCATGGCCCTGCCCCAGGCCGAAACGACAGAGCGCTCCATGCTCAGCCGCCTGCCGGGCGAGGTGAAGGAGATCTTCTCCAGCCGCTCGTTCCGGATCCTGTTCTTCTCCTGCCTGCTGATCATGGTGGCGATCGGGGTCAACGGCACGACCGGGGCGCATCACAACACCTACATCTGGAAGATCGGCACAAAGGAGATCGAGCTGCTGACCTTCGTGCTGCTGATCGGCACCCTGATCGGGGCGCCCGCGGCGCCGGCCCTCGCCCGCTGGTTCGAGAAGCGGTCGGTGGTGATGATCGGGGTCACCATGCTGAACCTGGTCTGGCTGGTGATGCCGATCCTCTGGGTCAGCGGCCTGTACCGGCCGTCGGGGCCTGCGGCGATCCCGGCCCTGCTGGTGATGATGGTGGTGGCGGGGATCGGCATCGGGCTGGTGCTGGTGGCCTTCCCGGCGATGATGGCCGACGCCGCCGACGAGCATGAGTTGCGCTTCCACCATCGGCGCGAGGGGCTGTACTTCTCCGGCATCACCTTCGCGGCCAAGGCGGCCAGCGGGGTGGGGGTGCTGCTGGCCGGGATCGGCCTGGACCTGATGGGCATGCCCGAGAAGGCCAACCCCGCCCTGGCTATCCCGCCGGACGCCCTGGTGCGGCTGGTGGTCGTGCATGGGCCGCTGGCTGCGGCGATCTCGATGATCGGGGTGGCGATGCTATGGCCCTACGCCATCAGCCGGGTGGTTCATGACGATATCTCGCTGAAGCTGCGCGGCGGCCCGTCGACGGCCTAGCCGGGCCGGCGCAAGGCCTCCATCAGGCCGACAAAACCCGCCTTGACCCGGTCGATGGCGGTCGGGTCGTCAGCCTGTCCCGCCCACAGCACCGCCTGGTTGACGGCGCCGTTGATCAGCTGGGCCAGCACCTCCGGATCGCCCTCGAGCGCGCCCGCGGCCACCGCCTCCCGAATCCCGGCCAGCAGCAGGCCGAAGCCGTGCTCCCGGTCCAGGGCGTTCCAGCGGTCCCAGCCGAGCACCGACGGGGCCTCGACCAACAGGATGCGCCGGGCCGCCGGCCGGGAAACCTGGTCGATGAAGGCCAGGCAGCCGGCGATCAGGCCGTCGACCGGATCGGGCCTGGCCTCCACCGCCTCCAGCACCGCCGCGGTCGCCTCCTCGTGCAGCCGTCGGCAGACCGCCTCGAACAGCGCCTGCTTGTCCCTGAAGTGATGGTAGAGCGCGCCGCGGGTCAGGCCGCTGGCCGCCAGCACGGCCTGGGTGCTGGTCGCCGCATAGCCCTGGGCCGCGAACAGCTCGGCGGCGGCGGCGATCAGCGCCTCGCGGCTGCGGATCCGACGTTCGGCGTGGGGGCCTCTGGTTCTCGGCATGCTGTCCTATTTACATACAGACAGTCTGTATATTACTTTGATCGCCGTTCCGGTGCAAGGAGGCCCGCCATGCGTTTCGTCGACCGCTATCCGATCATCGTCACGCCGAGGCTCGCCGACTGCCGGGACTTCTGGCGGCGGCTGGGGTTCGCCGTCAGCTTCGAGGCCAGCTGGTTCCTGCTGCTGCATGCCGAGGACGGCTCGGCCAGCCTGGCGTTCATGAGCCCCGACCACCCCTCGGCGCCGCCGGGGCCGGAGCCCTTCTCCGGCCAGGGCATGTGCCTTGAACTTCAGGTCGAGGACGCGGCGGCGGCCTATGAGGAGGCAGTGGCGGCCGGGCTTCCGATCGGCCTGGCGCTCGCCGAGGAGCCGTTCGGCCAGCTTCGCTTCGGCTTCACCGACCCTTCCGGCCTGTGGGTGGACGTGGTGGAGCAGATCGAGCCCGCGGCAGGGTTCTGGGACCGCTACCTGCCCGATCAGCGCGAGGGCCGGGTGACCACATAGGCGAACACCGCCCCAAGCACCGCCCCCACCGCGCCGACGACCCAGAGGTTGTCGTACGTCAGGGCGAGGACGGCCCAGCTGGCCGCCATCGCCGTTCCCGCCGCGATCTTGCCCGAGGTGGGTATGGCCCGCCGTTCCTCCCAGGCGACCAGCAGCGGCCCGAACCTCCGATGCCGCCGCAACCGCTCGGCCCATTCGGGCGCGCTGGCGGTGAAGGCCCACAGGGCGACCAGCAGGAAGGGGGTGGTCGGCAGCAGGGGCAGGAAGACTCCGGCCGCCGCCAACAGCACCATGGCCACGCCGAGGGCCCGCAGGAGCAGGCGCCGGATCGCCCCGGCGGCTGGCTTGTCAGGGGGTTGGGGCGGGATCATTCAGCTCTGACAATCCCTGGGCCACCGGCCGCCAGCCACGACACCGCAGACGATCTCATGGATCGCGAGGCCGTCAAGCCAAAGGCCTGCCTCCCGACGACCGACGGCTAGCCTGCGTCGGTCTCGCCCTGGCCCGCCGCTTCGAGCAGCCGCTTCGCGGACGCGATAGCGGCCTCGACGGTCAACGAGGCGCTGAGGCCGTCCGGCCCGGTGATGACGATCTCGCCCTCGACGGCCTGAACCTCCAGGGGTGTGTCGAAGGCATTGAGGTGATTGTCCATGGCCGATCAAATGCGGCTCCGGCCATAAGGTTCAGCCCTTTCGCGCCGCCGGAGGCCTCAACGGCGAGTCTCGGGGTTCCGGCACCCACACCCGGCCGCGGCCAGCCGGCCGGGGTCGGTCACCGCGAACCAGCCCCGGCCTGCCCGGATGGCGTCGGCGGCGGTCAGGTCCGTCATCAGGGCGGTGACCGTGGTGCGACAGACCCCGACGCTGGCCGACAGGGTCTCCTGTGTCAGATAGAGCCGCTCGCCGCCCTGACGCCGGTCGTAGCTCCGAAGAATGTCCGCCAGCCTTTCCCGCGCCCCATGGGTGAGGCCGCAGGAGGCGATCGCGTGGGTCTCCGCCTCGGCCTCGGCGAGATAGACCCACAGCCGCTTCATTACCGCGTCGTCGGCCCGGGCCAGGGCGGGGAAGGCGGTCGCCGAAACGGACCAGGCTATGGTCGGGGTCAGCACGCGGGCCTCGAAGCGGGGGATCCCGCCCCCGAAGGCCTGCAGCAGGCCGACGGCGCCCTCGGAGGAGACCATGCCCACCTCGATCTCGCCGCCGTCGACGCTCAGCGTCCGCAGGGAGATCAGCCCGGACTCCGGGAAGAGGATGGTCTCTCCGGCCCGCCAGGGCGTCGCCCCGGGCTCATAGGTCGTCCGGGCCCCGATACCGGCCAGGGCGGAGAAGAACTCCGAGCTGCAACCCGTCAGAAGGCTGTTGCGGACGACGGCCAGGGCGGTTGCCGGCGCGGTGATGCAGGACATGGAGATGGGAGATCCCGGGATAAGCTGAACGGCGGCAGAATGCTGATCCGGTCGGGCGCCTGCATTAACCTGTGCTAGCGGACGCCAGGTCATCCGGGAACCGTCCGCGGGGTGGTGTGTTTGGCATCCAGGGCGAACCTCGGGGTCAGACTTGCCGGACAACAGACACGACGCACGCGTTCGGCTGCTGTCGCTGGTCGGCGCGCGGGGCTACCGGTTCGTAACGCCCACCAACGGGACCATCCGCCGGATGCATCGCCGCGGGCTGCCGGGCGCGCCGACGCTGCGGGATATCTTCGGGTGGTCGCTGCCGTTCGGCGAGGGCGTCCTGGACGACGACCTCGCCGCCGCGCTGGAGGCGGCCGGCGGGCTGGAGCTGACGGCAGACGGCTTCCGCAGCCGGCTCCGGATTTCGACCGTGGGGGAGCTGCTGTTCCTGCACTCGGCCTATCCGACCGATGCGGCGGATGCGGTGTTCCTCGGCCCGGACTCCTATCGCTTCGTCGTCCTCATCGAGGCCGCGCTCAAGGACCGCCGGCCGGAAGGACCGATCCTCGACCTCGGGGCCGGGGCCGGGGTCGGGGGACTGTTCGCCGGCGCGCGATGCCCGGGCTCCGCCGTCACGCTCAGCGACCCCAACCCCGCCGCCCTGGCGCTGGCCGCCGCCAACGCGGCCCATGCGGGACAGGCCGTCCGGCTTTGCGAGGCCAGCGGGTATGACGGGGTCGGCGGCGACTTCGGCCTGATCCTGGCCAACCCGCCGTTCATCGCCGGCGAGTCCGGCCGCATCTACCGCGACGGCGGCGATCTCCATGGGGCCCGGCTGTCCCTGGACTGGGCGAGCGAGGGGATGGCGCGGCTGCGGCCGGGCGGGCGGCTGGTGCTCTATACCGGCAGCCCGATCCTGCTCGGCGGCGAGGACCAGTTCCGCCGGCTTCTGGCCGACGCGGTGGAGTCGGAAGGCTGTACGCTCGCCTACCGGGAGCTCGATCCGGACATCTTCCCGTCGGAACTCGGTCGGGCGGCCTATCAGGACGTCGAGCGGATCGCCGCGGTCGGGGCGGTGATCACCCGGCCGGCCTAGAGGCCTCGGCGATGGCCTCCACCGTCCTGGGCTGGTCGGCCGGGCGGCGGGTCTTCAGGTCGAGCCGGTCGCCGTCCGCCAGGACGTGGAGCCGGACATCGAACATCGACAGGGCGCACTCCGCCCGCCCTTCGGCGACGTTGGAGGCGGTGACCCCTTCGGCGTCCACCACATAGACCGCCCCGCGGCCCAGCACCTCGAAGGCGCCTTCGCGCAGCAGGATGGCGGTGTCCTCGTCGATGCCGATCCCCAGCACCCGCGGGCTCTGCGCGACCGCCCCGAGCAGTCGCCCGATACGGCCGCGCTCGGCGAAATGCTGGTCGATGATCACGTCCCGCACCAGGCCCAGGCCCGGCGCCATGTGCAGGTCGCCCAGCCGGTGGCTTTCCGAACTGGAGCCACGCACCAGCATGGTGTCGCTCATCACCGAGGCGCCGGCCGAGGTGCCGGCCAGGAAACCGCCGCCGCGCCAGATCTCGCGCAGGCGGGCCTCGAGGGGCGTGTCGCCGATCTGGCTGCTGATCCTCAGCTGGTCGCCGCCGGAGAAGAAGACCCCGGCGGCGTCATCGAGCAGCGCCACCTTGGCCGGATCATGGGCCTGGGCGCGATCCTCGACATAGAGTTCGACCAGCTCGCCCACCCCGAGACCCTCGAACCCCTTCTGGTAGGATTCGAAATAGCCCTCCGGTTCGTGCGAGGCCACGGTGGCGATGACCAGCTTGCGGCCTCGCGCCTCGCGCGCGATGGCCTTGAGGATCCGGCGCTTGCCTTCCTTGTCCTCGTGCCCGCCGATGATGAACAGGGGACCTTCAGGCATGCATCACCGCCGGTTCAGAGACTTGGTCCCGTGATCCGGGCTTGAAGTCGAGGATCTGGCGCCACACCCCCTCGACCGCGGTGGGCATGACGACCACCAGGTCGCCGGGCCTCGCGGCGCGCAGCGCGGCGTCCACCGCGTCGCGTTCGCAGAGGATCTGCTCGATGCGCCCCGGATCGGCGCCGGCCTGGAGGGCGCCGTCCGCCAGCAGGCTGACGACTTCGCCGGCCGGGCGGCCCCGTCCGTCCGGCCGCTCCCGGAAGATGACGTGATCGAAGATCTGGCCGGCGATCCCGCCCAGTTCGCGGATGTCCTGGTCCCGCCGGTCGCCCGGCATGCTGGCCACCCCGATCACCCGCCCGTAGCTGGGCCGCATCCGGTCGATCAGCCCGCCCAGGGCGCGGACAGCCTCCGGATTGTGCGCATAGTCCATGATCACCCGGAAGCCGCCGACGTCGTGGATGTTCAGTCGGCCGGGGTTCTGCTCGAACGACGAGCCGAAGGCGGCGAGCGCCTCGCGGATGGTCGTCACCGGGACCTTCAGGCCATGGCCGGCCAGGATTGCGGCCAGGGCGTTCTGCACGTTGAACTGGGCGGCGCCGTTCAGGGTCGCGGGGATGTCCTCCACAGCCATGACCTCGGTGCGCGCCTCGCCCTCCAGGATGACGAGCGCGCCGCCCTCGACGGCCGCGACAATGCCGCCGGCCGCCAGGTGCTTCTGCAGCAGGGGCGACAAGGCCACGCCGCCGCTCATGGTGAAATAGGCGACCCGGCCGCCGGCGTGGCGGGCCATCCGCAGGGTGTGGGGATCGTCGCCGTTGAGGATGCTGAGGCCCCGCCGCGACACCGCCTCGACGACCACCGACTTGACCCGGGCCAGGTCCTCCAGGGTGTCGATCCCCTTGAGGCCCAGGTGGTCGGGCGCGATGTTGAGCACGATGCCGACGTCGCAACGGTCGAAGGCCAGGCCCTCGCGCAGGATGCCGCCGCGGGCGGTCTCCAGCACGGCCGCCTCGACGGTCGGGTCGGCCAACACCATCCGGGCGCTCTTGGGGCCGCTGGCGTCGGCGGCGACCAGCCGCTCGTCGTTGACATAGACCCCGCTGGTGTTGGTCAGGCCGACGGTCAGTCCCTGCCGGCGCAGGATGGCGGCGACCATCCGCCCCACGGTCGACTTGCCGTTGGTGCCGGTGACCGCGACGATCGGGATGCGGGACCGCGAACCCCGCGGGTAGAGCTGGTCGATCACCGCCCGGGCCACGTCGCGAGGCTGCCCCTCCGACGGCGCCAGGTGCATGCGGAAGCCTGGCGCCGCGTTGACCTCGACCACGCCCCCGCCGGTCTCGCGTACCGAGCGGGTAATGTCCGGGGCAATGAAGTCGATGCCGGCCACGTCGAGCCCGATGGTCAGGGCCGCCCGGCGGGCCATGGCGGCATTGTCTGGGTGAATGACGTCGGTGCGGTCGATCGCCGTGCCGCCGGTGGAGAGGTTGGCGGTGGCGCGCAGCTGAATGGCGCGGCCTCTGGGGGGAACCGACTCCGGCGTCATCCCGACCCGGGCCAGCATCTCCTCGACATGGGCGTCGACGGCGATCCGGGTCATCACCGCCTCATGGCCGACGCCCCGCCGCGGATCGGCGTTCACCTGTTCGATCAGTTCGGCGACGGTATGCCGGCCATCGCCGACCACCTGCGCCGGCTGGCGCTCGGCGACCGCTACGACGCGGCCGCCGATGACCAGGATCCGGTAGTCCCGGCCGGTGTACTGCTGCTCGACGATCACCCGCCGCGAATGCCGGGCCGCCTGCCCGAAGCCCCAGCGGACCTGGTCTTCCGTGCGCAGGTCGAGGTTGACCCCGCGGCCGTGGTTGCCGTCCAGCGGCTTGACCACCACCGGCCCCTTGATCCGCCGGGCGGCGGCGACCGCCTCGTCGGCGGTGCGGACCACCTGGCCCTTGGGAACCGCCACCCCGACCCGGTCGAGCAAGGCCTTGGTCAGGCTCTTGTCCCCGGCCGTCTCGACGGCGATCAGCGAGGTCTCGCCGGTGATGCTGGCCCGCAGGATCTTGCGCCGGGCGCCCCAGCCGAGCTGCACCAGGCTCTGGTCGTTCAGCCGGGTCACCGGAATCCCCCGGCGGCGCGCCTCGTCGACCAGCGACTGGGTGGTCGGCCCGAAGGCGTCCTTGCGGACCAGGGCCGCGATCTCGGCGACGGCCCCGCTGAGGTCGAAGGGCTGGGTCAGGGACCGGGGGGGCGGCGCCATCAGGTCGAGACCCTCCAGGCCCTGGAGCTCGGTCGGCAACAGGGAATGGGCCAGCTCCAGGGCGCAGCGCCCCGCCAGCCGGCCGGCCGCCTCCGAGCGGTAGGCGAAGAGGATGTTGTAGACGCCCGGCCGGCCCTTCACCGAGCGGGTCTTGCCGCGGGTGACCGGCGCGCCGGCCAGGGTCTGCAGCTCCAGGGCGATATGCTCGACGACGTGGCCGAGCCAGGTGCCCTCCCGCAGCCTCCGGACGAAGCCGCCCGGTTCCTGGTAGCTGCAGCCGTGGCGTTCGAGCCCAGGCAGGCGGGCCAGGAGTTCGTCCACGAAATGCGGCAGGCGGTCGGACGGGAAGTCCTCGAGCGGACCGAGGTCCGCCATCATCCGGATCATCGGCCGGTGGCTGTGATCGTTCGGTCCCCGATAGGTTGATGCTTCCAGCACCCGCATCATGCGGCCTCCCGTTGCGCGGGAAGGGCCATCGGATCGGCGATATCGGGGAGGATGGCGCGGACGATGCGCTGAATGACGAAAGCGGCCGCTTCCCGCTTTGTCGCGGCCTGGCCGCTGTCGAGCGACCCGCCGGCAAGGTCGTAGGTGGTCCACCGCCAGCCGTCGTCGGCCGGCTCGATCGAGAACCTTGTCCCCTGCGCTGACATCATGGCGTTTGGTCTCTCTCCCGCATCTTCGAGGCGAGTCTCAACGATGGGCGAGCGACAAGGTTCCTCTCCGGCCGGGGCCGAAAAACTGAGCATTTTTAGAAACTTAACATAGGTTTATGTCGACCCGCCGACTCTGGAACCGGCAATCGTCTGACGCGTATTCGCAGCTCAAAGGACGGAGTCACCCATGTATCCGCGCGACTACACGATCGCTGACCTGCAAACGCCGGATGTCTTCTCGGCCGAGTTCCAGCAACGGCTCTCCCGCTGGAACCATGAGCGGCTGGCGGTCGGCAAGCCCAGCCCCTACTGGGAGGCGGACCTCGCCGAGGAGCAGGAGATGCGCCGGCTGGAGGGCCTGTTCATCGAGGCGTTCCGCGAGCGGCTCCATGACCGGCTTCGGGACCTGCCGACCGACCCGGACGGCTTCAATGTCTGGTTCGAGGCGTTGAAGGAGACCGGGCCGGGCCAGAACGACCCCCTGTTCCCCTGGCTCGCCGAGCAGGCCAGCCTGGAGGAGATGCGCTGGTTCCTGGAGCAGGAGGTGGCCGGCGAGGCGGGGTTCGAGGACCTGGTCGCCTATACCCAGGTCAAGATGCCGGTCCGCCCCAAGCTCGAACTCGCCCGCAACTACTGGGACGAGATGGGCCACGGCGGCGAGCCCGGCATGCACGGGCCGATGCTGGACAAGCTGGCCCGGGCGCTCGACCTGAAGCCCAGGATCGAGACCACCCTCGCGCCCTCCCTGGCGCTCGGCAACGCCATGGTCGCCTTCGCGACCACCCGGCGCTACGCCTACCATGCGGTCGGCGCCCTGGGGGCCGTCGAGCTGACCGCGCCCTGGCGCGCGGCCCATGTGGCCGCTGGGCTGAAGCGCCTGGGCGTCGGCAAGGAGCGCCGCTACTTCGCCCTGCACTCGACCCTCGACATCAAGCATTCCGAGGCCTGGAACGCCGAGGTGCTGCGCCCGCTGGTCGAGGCCGACCCCGACTGCGCCCGCTACATCGCCGAGGGCGCCCTGATGCGGCTCGACTGCGGCCGCCGCTGCTTCGAGGCCTATCGGGCCCACCTGCGGCCGGGGCTGGAGATGGCCGCCTGAGCCGGGCCCTGGCGGCCCGCGCCGCCGGCGGCGCGCGGCCGCCGTAGGCTCAGACCGGATCCCGGCGAAGGCGCAGGTAGGCGGGGTCGAACTCGGCCACGTCCGCCAGGCCGTCCCAGTCGAGGATGGTGACCTGGCCGCTCTTCCATTCCAGAATCCCCATGCTGCGCAGGGCCATCAGGGTGCGGTTGACGTGGACCGGCGACAGGCCGAGCACGTCGGCCAGCACGGCCTGGGTGAGCGGCAGCTCGAAGGCCAGGCGGTCGGCCACCCCCGCCGCCTCCAGCCGCACGGCCATCTCGCAGACCAGGTGCGCCATCCGACCCAGCGCGTCCTGGCGGCCCATCATCACCAGCCATTGGCGATGGATGGCGCCGTCGATGACGGTCTCCAGCCACAGCAGCCGCGCCAGATGCGGGTGCGCCTCGGTCAGGCGGCGAAGGTCGGCATGGGGGACCGCCACCACCTCGCAGTCGGTGAGGGCGACGACGCCGTGGTCCATGGTCTTGAGCAGCAGGCTGTGCAGGTCGACGAAGTCGCCCGGCACATTGATCTCGGTGAACTGCCGGCCGCCGTCGCGCAGCAGCCCGAGCCGACCGCAGAAGCCGGACAGCAGCAGGGTGCTCTCGTTTGGCCGGTCCCCGGCGAGGATGAGGTCCGCCCCGGCGGCGTGCCGGCGATGCGTCCCGCGGATGCCGTGCAGCACCGCCGCCTCTTCGGCGGAAACGGCGTCGCGCCGGCGCATCTTGGTGACGAGAAAATCAGTCATCGGAACCTCCGGCGCCGGGGCCGGTTGGTCACGGCGACCCTCGCGGCCGCCGCCCTGCCCTTTCCAGAACCGCTCAGCGGCGGCGAAGTTTCGCCTGCGGGGACTCAGAGCGGCGCCAGGATGTCTCGCAGCCTCGGCCGGGCGCCGGCGATCGGCGACAGGTGCGGGAAGCGATGGCCGCCCTGGTAGACGATGGAGACCGACCGCACCCGGGCCTGGGGCCGCGGCCTGACCGCGAGGTCAAGCATCCCGCCGTCGGCTATGGCGTCGCCGATCGCCTGTTCGCCGTAGTCCTGGCCGTTGACCTGTTCGATCAGGGCCCCGGCCGTCAGTCCCGCCTCGAAGGCCGGGCTGTCCCAGACCACTTCCTGGATGGTCCCGTCCGCCCCGATGTTCAGCCCGACGGAGAACCGGAGGTCGAACTGGCCTGCGTCGGCGTCGAACCGCCTGCAGAAGTCGCTTCGCTCGGGCCGGTAGACCAGGTTGTAGCCGCCCCGCTGCAACCCTTCGAGCGGCGCCCCCTGGCGCCGGCTTTCCAGCTTGTCGTCCAGAAAGGCCCGCCAGTCGTGGTCGGCCACCTCCGTCAGGGTGGCGACGACCTCGTCCAGGTCATAGGTCCGGGTGGTCATCCGGCCGTCGTCGACGCCGAAGAAGGCGCGGGCGAAGTCGTCGAGGGACCGCTCCTCGCCGGTGAGCTCGCGGATCAGGGTGTCGGCGGCCAGCCACAGCAGCTGGCCTTCCGAATAATAGTCCTCGCTGCGCTGCCAGCTCGGCCAGGGGATCGGCTCGCGCCCGTTGATGACCGGGTCGCGGGTGGTGTCCGCCAGGGTGCGCCAGCGGCCGCCCGGCCGGGTGTCATAGGTCGCGGCCACCTTGGCGAGGGCCTCGAGGGCGTGCTCGATGCTCCACATCCGGGCGCGGGCGGTCAGGACATGGCCCCAGTACTGGGTCTGGCCCTCGTAGACCCACATCAGGCTGTTGCGGATCGGCTTCTCGAAGTTCGGCGTCCAGGAGTCCGCCCCGCGGCGGAATTTGCCGTTCCAGGAATGGGTGAACTCGTGCGCGGCCACGTCCCGTTTGGTCAGGTGGCGGTCCCAGTCGGCGAAGTAGTCGGGCGGGGCGATGATTTCGGCGCAGCGGTGATGCTCCACGCCCCCGCCGCCAAGTTCCTCGCTGAGCGCGGTGAGGAAGCGGTAGCGGTCGAAGTGACGGGAAGCGAACAATCGATCCGCCTGCCGCACCAGCGCCCGATGCCGCTCGACGCCCTCGCCGCCGGCGGCGAGGTGGTTGGCGTCGTGGGCGAAGAGGTCCAGCCAGACGGCCTTGCCGTCGTCGAGCGGCACGGCCTCGTGGAAGCGGCCGGCCATCACCGGCGAGTCGACCAGGACGTCCAGCCCGACGGGCCGGAAGCGAACGGCGGCGCCGTCCTGGCCGGCGGGTTCCAGGACCGTGGCGAAGGTCCAGCCCTGGGGAAGGGTGACCGCCGCCTCGACCTGGATCCGGCGGGCGAAATGGCCGGCCGGATAAAGAAGCATCCGCCCCCAGTGGAGCAGGGCCATCTCGTCGCTGACTACCACGTCGCCCTGGCCCTCGCTGGTCGGGGACAGGAACTGGAAGCGGGCCTCGATCGTCTGGGCGTCCTCGGGCGGCTCGACGTGGAAGGCGTGGACTTCCACCGGGTCCCGGCGCCAGTCGAGCTTCCTGTCGCCGGCGCGGATTTCAAGGCCGGCGAACAGGCCGATCGGGTTCTGCGGCGCGTGATAGCCGGGCATCCATTTGGGATAGAGCAGGATCAGCGGCCGGCCGCCGTCCACCGGCAGGGTCTGGACGACGTTGATGATCCCCCGGGCGGTGTCCGTCGCGTCCACAGAGAGGCGGACCACGCCGGGATAGTCGACATCGCGCGGCTCTGGAATCGGCGGGGGTTGCGGGGCGGGCTGCGGCAGGTCGGCCATGGTGTCAGGTCACATCGTTGGGCTGGAAGGGCGCCGGATCGAGCGCTGGTCGGCGATCCGGTCGCCCGCCGTATCCGGCCCAGCGCCGCCCGGGTTCGGAGCCAGGAAACCGCAGGAACGCCGGGCTGTTCCTGCTCCTGGCGAATTTCGCGTGGATCCCGCCCTAGTCGGTTCCGGTCTTGCTGTGCGGCTCGGCGACCGCCTTGCTCTCGGGCGAGCCCTTCTCCCGCAGGAAGACGGCCAGCACCACGAGCAGGGCGGTGGAGAGGAACTCGCTCTGCCAGTTCTGGAAGCTTTCGAACCAGAACAGCGGGTCACCGAGATGCTGCAGGGCGGTCGGCGGCGGCTGGCCATGGACGATGGCGTCCTCCGCCGCGTCCCGCGCGCTGTTCAGCCAGTGCAGCACGAAGCTGGCCAGGAACAGCAGCAGCATCGCCAGTCCCAGGGAGTGGGAATACAGCATTCGCCAGCCCGGCCCGGCCCGCACCGGCCAGGGCGTGTCCGGCCGCTGGCGGTCGCGCGCCGGATCGGCGTCCTGGGGCGCCGGCCGGTCCGGGTCCTTGGATTCCGGCGAGCCGCGCTGGAACAGGTAGGCCGTCAGCATGACATAGGCCCACATCTGCAGGAATTCGCTCTCCCAGTTCTCGAACAGGGTCGAGAGGAAGGTCCCGCCGACGAGGTACTGCGCCAAGCCGATGGAGGCTTCGCCATGCTCGGAGCGCTCAGCCAGGTCGGCGAGCCACCCCGTGAAGGCGTGACCGGTCACGGAGGCGGCGAACAAGGCGAGCAGGGCCAGGGTCAGCCCGTTGTCCCGCCAGAAGCGTGATGGGTGCGAGCGCGTCATCGATGTCTCCTCGGCACCATAGCGCCGGGCCGGGCGCGCCCGTTCCTAGGTCGGCGAACCGACATATCCCCGGCCCTCATTTCGGCCCCGGCCAGGCTGGAACATCAGGCGCTCCCCCCGGTTTGGGCCCGCGAAGGAGGAACGCCCGCGCCGCAGCCGAGGACCCTACCGCCGGCGCCTCGCGCTGCAACGCGCGGCCATTGCCGACCGTCGCTCCGAGGCGCCCCGCCGCCTGGCGGGAGCAGCCTCAGGACGGGCCCAGGGCGGCGTGCGGCTGGTATTCGCCGAAGCTGCGAGCCAGGTCCGCGAGACTGACCTTGCCCAGCCTGGCGACCAGCAGGGCCTCGGCGTCGCGCAGGGCGTCGTCCAGGGCCGCATTGACCGCTCGCTCGACGGCGCAGGCGGGGTCGGAGTTGTCCGCCCCGATCGCGAAGATCCGCGGGCCGCCCACGGCGCGATGAATGTCGAGCAAGGACACGTTTGCAAGGTCTGCCGCCAGCAGCCAGCCGCCGCCG
>DASPLD010000222.1:0-9141 GCA_035627755.1 Caulobacter sp.
AGCGGGCTCGGCCGGCGCGGCGGCCTGGGCGGGCGCCGCCGCCGGCTCGGCCGGCGGGGCGGCGTCCTGGGCGACGGCCGGGCCGCAGACCAGGGCGGCGGCCAGGGCGAGGGCGGAGAACTGCAGTTTCATGGGATGTCCTTGCTGACGAAGCGGGTGAAGATCAGGGTCGCGCCGCCGGGGCGATGGGGGTGAAATCGACGGCGATCTTGGCCGTGCCGCGGGCGCCGGCCGGCACGATGATCTGGCCGCCCTTGACCAGGCCCATCGCCCACAGCGAACCGGCGGTGGTGTCGCGCCCGACGGCGGCGAACTGGAAGGCCTTGAGCGGGATCCTGGTCTCGCCGACCTCGAGGTAGCGGGCGGCCAGCAGCAGCTCGCCCGAGCGGCCGCCGAGGCCCGAGGGCGCGGCATGCACCACCTCGCCCACGCCTCTGGTCCCGGCCGGCAGCACGACCTGGCCGTCGACGACCAGCGGCTCGGCCAGGGTGATGGCGAACCGGTCGCCGGCCTTGCTGGTGTTGGAGCCCAGCGGTTCGGCCAGGGCGATGGTCACCAGGGTGTTCTTGGCCACGGTCACGGATGGCGCCGCCGCGGCCGACGCGGGTGCGTCGACTTCGGGGACGGCGGGCGGCGCGTCGGGCTGGGCCAGGACGGCGCACGGCGCGGCCAGCACGGCGACCGCGATCAGCAAGCTGCGCATTGTCGAAACCCCCCCGATACAATCCCCAGACTAGCGGCCGCTCCGTGCGGCGGCAAGGGGACGGAGCGGGCGCAAGGGGTGGTGCGGCGCGCTGCAGGCGGACCGGGTTTCGTGATCGCCGAGATGACGCCGGCCATCGCCGCCGCCACGGGCAAGATCCGCCGAAGCATCCCGGGCCCCTTGCCCTGTCCGCCGACCATCCGGGCGACATTATAACCCGATGCTCCAAGGGGGGCGGAGCCTCGGCCCGTGGAAAATCCTTAGCTGGCAAGGGATCGCCGTGCCCGGCGCGTGGGCGGAGGGGCGCTCGCCGTAGCCCCGGGGGTGGGGCGCCGCGTAGCCCGACCGTCCGCCGATGTCGCCTGATCCGAGGCCGCCTCGGGCTACGGCGGATCGCGGACGCCGGCGACGCCGGGAAAATCGGGGCAAATATGTCTAGACATATTGTCCGAGGCCCTGGAAACCCCGGTTTCCCCCGGTTCTTCCCATCACCGGCGGTGGAAAGGTCAGCGGATTTCGCCGGCGTGAAGGCAGTGGGTTTCGCACCGCGTGGACGCTGTCCCGACCCTGCCTTCGTGCGTCCTGCTTCCCGTCAGGGCAGGTCGGCGATGAAGCCGGCCGCCCGGTAGGGCTCGATCTTGCGCCATTCGGACAGCACCCGGTCGCGGAACTCCGGGTGCTCCGGCCAGGCCTCCAGGGGGTGGTCGAACCAGTTGATGGCGACCAGCATCTTGCGCACCTGCGGCCAATGCCGCTGCAGGGTCATCAGGTAGCGGCGGGAGGTGCAGACCTTGCCCAGCGCGATCACCGAGGCGACGTTGGCCAGGCCGATCCGCGCCTCGATGACCGGCAGGGAGAAGATGACGTTCTCGCCGGTGTTCATCGCCCGGTGCTCGGTCAGGATGACCTCGCGCGGCACGCCGGCCTCGATCATCAGGCGCGACAGAACGGCGGCCTCGTCCTCCGGGACGCCCAGGGTGGGTCCGCCGCTGACCAGCGCCCAGCGGAAATAGCCGCGCCGCCAGAGGTCGGCGGCGGCCTCCACGAACTGCGGCGCCCCGTGGCGGGTCCCGAACACGAATAGCAGGTCGGCCGGTTCGAGCGGGGTGGCGATCAGGTGCTCGCGGTTGATGCGGTCCACCAGCTCGGCAGTGGGCAGGGAGGGCTGGGTCATCGGCCGATACTGGGGTCGGCGGGGCGGCAAGTCAGGTCGGCTGGCCGGCTTGACCGGTCAAACTCCGTTACGGTCGATTGCAGGGCCGCTGTCGGCGACCGCGGCGCCGGCTCCGAAGCTGGCCCCTACTGTCCGGCCTTCTTGACCGTCCGCTGGCTGACCACCTTGCCGTCGGAGCCCAGGGTCTGCTCGATGGTGTTCCCGGCGCTGTCCACGGTGCGCACCACGGTCCGGCCCAGCGAGTCCACCGAGCGGCTGACCACGCCATCCGGCTGCAGGGCGGTGTTGGCGACGCCGCCGACCGTGTCGACGGCGTTGTCGACGGTGCCGAGGGCCTTCTCGATCAGCTGGGGATTGCGATCCACCGTGGTCAGGGTGCGGTCGATTATGGCGGCCACGTTGTCCAGCCGGACCGTCAGGTGGGCCTCGGCCTCGACGCCCTCGATGACCAGCTTGACCTTGTCGATCTTGGCGTCGGCGCCGGCGGTGATCTTCAGGAGGTTGCCCAGGCGGGCGTCCAGGGAGACGTGGACCTCGAGGTTGTCGACCTGCAGGTCGATCTTCTTCACCTTCAGGTTCGGCACGTTCAGCACCACGTCCGGTTCGCCATTGGTGTTGGCGCGGTAGCGGGCCGCCGTGGCCGAGATCGGCTCGGCCGGCGGCGGCGCGGACGCAGGCTGGCGCGGGGCGGGGGCCGGGGTCTGGGCCAGGGCCGGGGCGGCGGCGGCGAGGGCGAACACGGCGGCGCCGGCCGCCAGAAGCGTCTTGGTCATTTCGGGTCTCCCAGCCCAGAGGTTTTCGTGGCGTCTAAATTCCGCTGGCCCCCGGTTAGTTGCAGGGGGCCGGCCTTTCGGAGCTCGGCGCGGCGTCCGCCTGGAGGGCCAGGCCCGCCTCGCTGAGGTGGGCTTCCGCATTCAGGCGGACATCGATGTTGCGGAAGGTCTTGCCGACCGGAATGGGATCGGGGAGTGACCCGCGGTCCAGCTTCCATGCGCCCTCGCCCCCCGGCTCCGCATGGATGCGGACCTCCGTGTCCCCCGCCTGGGTGAACTTCAGCGACCTGGCGCGGACCCGGGCGCCGATCTCCACAACCGGGGCGTCGGCCAGGGCGCAGGCCTCCGCCGGCGGCTCCGGCGGGACCTGGGCCGCCTCCGGCGCCTGCGCGAGCGACAGCCAGACCAGGCCGGCGAATGCGATCATGACGGCGTCTCCCCTGTGCCTTCGCCGAACGAACGGAGCGGCAGGCTGTTCCGCCGCTGTCGGCGGCCCTTCCGGAAGCGGCGGGGGGACACGTTGGAGTCCAACGTGTCCCTGGTCTCAGCGTCAGGTTTTATGAGCGGAGTGGATCGGGTGCTGGACACCCCCCGGTACGATCCACCGCGCTAGCCTGCGGTCCGCGCATACCGCCCCCGCCCCTCGAACCTCAGCCACCCCATATCCCGCAGCACCTGCAGCTGCTGCCTGATCTTCGGGCGATCAGGTCGGTCACCGACAGCCGGGCGCGGTCATAGGCCATCAGCACCAGGCTCGGCTTGTCGGCCTGGGCCAGCCGCTCGCTCATCGAGGCCCAGGCGCCGTCGACCACCTTGCGGCCGAAGCGGCCGTTCTGGCTCTTGAGTTCGTACTCCTCGGCGCAGGCCGTGCAGATGAAGTCGCACACCCGCCGGTTGGCCGTCTGCGCCTCGATGGGCGCCGCGCCGCAGCCGGGGCAGAACAGGTGGCGGCGGGCCCAGTTCTCGGACCAGACGCGGGCGTTCTGGGTCGGCCCCTGGAAGACGGCGGCGGGCTCCTCGAAGCCGAGGCTGGCCCAGGGCGGATCGTCGCTCAAAGGTCGCCGACCTCCGTGCCCGCGATCTCGTCGCCGGCGGCGTCGAGGGTGAGGTAGAGGCAGGCATCGAATTCCTGCTGGTCGTCGGGGCGCCAGTCGTAGGCGCCGTGGTGGTCGTTCGCCAGTACGGCGGCTTTTTCAGGCGCACTGAGTTGACGAAACCACGAATGCGGGTCTGAGGTAGATTGACAGACGGCTTCCGGGCGACGTTTTGCTCTGCATAGGCCCTATTGAAAACCTCTCACGCTTCAGAAGATTTCGCGCCCAGATTTCCCATTGCTCGCAACCCTGCTGGAGCATGTTACAACCCAAGTGAGCCGGTGCGATCGTTGGAGGATTTGAGAAAGCTGATGACTGAGCAAATTGATTTCCTGCAACCCGATAACGAACAGATCCGGCACCAGATCCGTGGAATTCTTGACAGCTATTCACATGATTGGGATGTCTTAGCCGAGTTGTGTCAAAATGCCGTCGACTCAATTGCTCGTCGTAATCCTACAAAAGGACATATCGCGATCTCGGTCAGTGCCATTGATCGCACAATTGTCATTGAAGACAACGGAATTGGAATTGAGCCAACCCAGCTAATTAAACTCCTACGACCTTTTGCCTCTGACAAGGCCGGCTCGGCAAATCAGATTGGTCAGAAGGGGGTTGGTCTGACTTTCGTAATTTTCACAAGCTTGATGTTCGAGATTGAGAGTCGTCACTCGGCGGGGTGCCGAACGGCGACTATTAAGAATGCTGCGTCATGGCTTTTAGCGGACGACGACGACCGACTTCTGATGGATATCTCGGAAGTAACCGACCCAGTCGAAAACACCGGGGTCAGGATCAAGATTTGCTTGGCGGATGCTGAGCACCCCTTGCTTGGCCTATCGTTTGATCAACTGGCGTTCATTCTAAGAACTCGGACGGCCGTCGGGAATACGGGCCATATCTGGGGTGCGCCGCTTAGCTGTGATGTGCATCTTGAGCATAAGAACGCCGGAGGCGAGGAGCACTCTGACGAGTTTGAATGCAACTACCTGCTGCCGACTGATGACCTCTCTCCGCAGGGTCAAATCTCACTCTCAGAATGGGAGGATTGGATCCGTGATGGTGACAGGTCAGACAGTGAGAAGCGAAAGAAACTCAAAGATAAAGTAATCGTTGTTACCGGAAGTGATCAGAAAGCGAATCGAACAATTCGATATTGGGCATGCCTTGTGCCGGATCGGCGCGCATGGATTACTCTGTCGAAAAACCATAGGAAGTTCACTGCCGACGAAGAGGCGGCTGAGAAAGAGGGAATTCGGTTAGAAGAGAATCCGTATCTCTTTCAAGGTGGGTTATTCGTCTCGACGAAGGGGATGCCCACTGGAATTAAAGTGGACCTGCCACCCAGAGGGTCGGCCGGCTATATGCCGAATTTCTTCATTATTATTGAAGATCCATCCCTGAACTTTGATATCGGGAGGAAATATATTCCTGGTAGACTGCAGGGCGTTTTGAAGGAAAAGGCCTATGATCAGTTCCGAGAATATATTAATAGCGTAATTAAATACATTAGTGGATCGGTTGATGACGAGAACGCTCGTTGGGTTCGGGATGAGATCTTCGACGAAATTCGAGAGCTGCCGGAACTAAATTCTACTGCGACTCGATTTTCCAAGCGCCCGAACTCTCAGGAGGCGACGGTCGCTGCGATGTTCTTCGAGCAGCTTGGAGGAGGTGCGTTGCCCGATCTCCGTCCGATGATATCCGGCTATAAGAAGAAGTATGACCTCTACGCCAAGTGGAAGAAGCGTAATGTCGTGCTGGAATTCAAGTACGATATATTTGGTCTTCTAAAAGATTTTACTGATGAACGAAAAATGTTCGATGAAGTGGATGTTGTGGTTGTCTGGGAGGTAACCGAGCGAGATCGCGTGGAATTGTCCCGAAGGGGCCTGCAGATCGAGCTTATAGAAGAAAACGTTCTTTCGGGAAGCAATGACAATTTTCCGTTGGCCACTCACCGCCTTTTGCTACCGAATGTTTCTCCCATTTTCGTAATCACTATGAAGAAGTGGGTTTGCCCAAATGAATAACGGCAAGCGCTGTGGGACGCCGCCAAACGGAAGCCCAATTGGGTAAAGACAAAGGTTGATCCGTTCGATGGAGTCTGGTGGAGCGGTTGTAGACTCGGAAGCTCCCTACCGCTTCCCCTTCCGAAACGCCTCCGCCGCCTCCACCCGCGCCTGCTTGCGCAGCGCCTTCGGCAAGCTGGCGTCCACCGCCTCGCCCGCGCCGGTCAGCGCCTCGTTGGCGAACTCCAGGTCGAGCAGCTTCAGCCGCTTGATCTCGTCGCGCAGCCGGGCCGCGGTCTCGAACTCCAGGTTGCTGGCGGCGTCGCGCATGCGGGTTTCCAGGTCGCGGAGGGTGGCCTGGAAGTTGTTGCCGAGGAAGGGCTTGGCGTCCTCGGCGACGCCGGCGTCAATGCGGACGTGGTCCCGTTCGTAGGGGCTGGCCAGGATGTCCTTGATGCGGGACTTGATGCTTTCGGGGGTGATGCCGTGGGCGGCGTTCCAGGCGGCCTGCTTCTCCCGGCGGCGCTGGGTCTCGCCCATCGCCCGCTCCATCGAGCCGGTGATGGTGTCGGCATAGAGGATGACCTTGCCGTCGACGTTGCGGGCGGCGCGGCCGATGGTCTGGATGAGGGAGGTCTCCGAGCGGAGGAAGCCCTCCTTGTCGGCGTCGAGGATGGCGACCAGACCGCACTCGGGGATGTCGAGGCCCTCGCGCAGCAGGTTGATGCCGATCAGGATGTCGAAGGCGCCCAGCCGCAGGTCGCGCACGGTGGCCTGGAAACTTCGCCCAGGAAAGGCTTGGCGTCCTCGGCGACGCCGGCGTCGATGCGGACGTGGTCGCGTTCGTAAGGGCTGGCCAGGATGTGTTTGATGCGGCTCTTGACGCCTTCGGAGGTTGGGGCCGTCGGCCTCGGTCCAGGCTGTTGGTTCTCGTCACAGGCGATGGGCTTCACCGATCCGCGCCACCGGACGGACGGCGCGCGCTTTTCACGAGCTCGTCCCATCTGCAACCGCCCCTGCCGCTGGAACCACCCGGACTCCTGCGGCTTCCCCTCCCACATCTGGGAGACCACATATGCTGAGAACACTTTCCACCGTGGCTGTCGCCGCGGCCCTTCTCGTTGCCTGCGGCCCCAAGGCCGAAGACGCGCCGGCGACCACCGACACCACCAACGGGCCGGTGGTCTCGGAGCCCGCGCCCAATGCGGCGGTCGACACCACCCCGACCACGGGCGACGCCGGCCCCACCCCGGGCGCCAGCAGCTTCACCGAGGCGCAGGCCAGGGGGGCCATCGAGTCGGCCGGCTACAGCGAGGTCGGGACCCTGACCCAGGGCGAAGACGGCGTCTGGGGCGGCAAGGCGATGAAGGACGGCAAGTCCGTCACCGTGGCCGTCGACTTCAAGGGCAGCGTCAAGGAGCTGTAGGCGCGCGCCCCCTCCCTCTTCCCGCTGCTTTCCGCCGTCGATGCGCGGCGGTGTTTCAACCCATAGTCTGCAAGGAGCTCAGCATGAGCAGGACCATCACCCGGCTGTTCGACAGCCACACCCAGGCCATCCAGGCCGTCGACGACCTCGAAGCGGCGGGCGTCGACCACGACCGCATCAGCATCGTCTCCAACAATGCCGACAACTGGCATGACGGCCACAAGCACGCCGGCGGCTCCGGCCGCGGTCCGCTCGGGGACGCCAATGGCGATGGCGAGAACGATGTGGTCGACGGCGCCGGCAAGGGCGCGACCCGCGGCGGGCTGATCGGCGGCGCCGGCGGGCTGCTGGCGGGGCTCGGCATGCTGGCCATCCCGGGCCTTGGGCCGGTGGTGGCGGCCGGCTGGCTGGCCTCGACGGCGGTCGGGGCGGCGGTGGGCGCCGCGGTCGGCGGCGCGGCGGGCGGCCTGCTGGGCGCGCTGAAGGAAGCCGGCCACAGCGACGAGGAAGCCAACGTCTATGCCGAGGGCGTGCGCCGCGGCGGCACCCTGGTCAGCGTGAAGGCCGACGACGGAGACGCCGACCGCATCGAGCAGCTGCTGAACGGCCGTCACGGGGTCGACGCCACCACCCGCGGCCAGGCCTATCGCGAGCAGGGCTGGAGCCGTTTCGACGACACCGCCCAGCCCTACAGCGTCGATGACATCAGCCGCGAGCGCGCCCGCTACCAGACGGGCGAGAACCGTTCGTTCGGCGGCATGGAAGGCTCGGACGACGGCGAGCCGGACCGCATCCGCACGCCGGGCGAGATGCCGGGAGCGCCGCGCACCTTCTAGCCTGCGGGTGAGCATTTGGAACGAAGACGCCCCGGGCCGGCTGGTCCGGGGCGTTCTTGTATTGGGCCGGGGTAATCGGATGGGGACTCCGGCCATTCTTCCCTTCTCCCTGAGGGAGAAGGGGGGACCCGCCGCGTAGCGGTGGGGGGGTAGAGGGTTTAGGGTCGGTGGGATTAGCCTTCTGAGGTTCGTAAACCCTCTCCCTCCCACGCCTGCGGCGCGGGCCCCTCCCTCTTCCTCGCGGGGGGAGGGTTTGATAGGAGCGTCTGAACTAAACCCCCTACCGCTTCCCCTTCCGAAACGCCTCCGCCGCCTCCACCCGCGCCTGCTTCCTCAGCGCCTTCGGCACGCTCGCGTCCACCGCCTCGCCCGCCCCGGTCAGCGCCTCGTTGGCGAACTCCAAGTCCAGCAGTTTGAGCCGCTTGATCTCGTCGCGCAGCCGGGCCGCCGTTTCGAATTCCAGGTTGCTCGCCGCCTCGCGCATCCGGGTCTCCAGGTCGCGCAGCGTCGCCTGGAAGTTGTTGCCCAGGAACGGCTTGGCGTCCTCCGCCACCCCGGCGTCGATCCGCACGTGGTCGCGTTCGTAGGGGCTGGCCAGGATGTCCTTGATGCGGGACTTGATGCTTTCCGGGGTGATGCCGTGGGCGGCGTTCCAGGCGGCCTGCTTCTCGCGGCGGCGCTGGGTCTCGCCCATCGCCCGTTCCATCGAGCCGGTGATGGTGTCGGCGTAGAGGATGACCTTGCCGTCGACGTTGCGGGCGGCGCGGCCGATGGTCTGGATGAGGGAGGTCTCCGAGCGGAGGAAGCCCTCCTTGTCGGCGTCGAGGATGGCGACCAGGCCGCACTCGGGGATGTCGAGCCCCTCGCGCAGCAGGTTGATGCCGATCAGGACGTCGAACGCTCCTAGTCGGAGATCGCGGATGATCTCGATGCGCTCGAGGGTGTCGACGTCACTGTGCATGTAGCGGACGCGCAGGCCCTGCTCATGCATGTATTCGGTGAGGTCCTCGGCCATCTTCTTGGTCAGGACGGTGACCAGGGTGCGATACCCCCGTTGAGCGACCTCGCGGGCTTCCGCGATGACGTCGTCCACCTGGCTGGCGTTGTTCTTGGAGACCGGGCG